>JAKPIB010000003.1 GCA_029549985.1 Bacillota bacterium | reverse complement strand
GACCTGATAAGCAAGCTTGTTTCCAGCTATTTGGGGCAGGTTTAGTTTGTCATGCTCATTTTTTGTGTTTTCCAGGCAATATCATATGAATTTTTCAAGGTTCATTTCCAATTTGGGTCTTGACACTTAACCGCTGGACTTTGTACATTTAATCGGGAAACTATAAAGTATCCCGTGTACAGAGTTTAGCACAACTGGATTTTACATATGGTGGAGGTTATTCTGAAAAAGGGGGACAATTATTGAAAGTTAGCAGGCGCCCGTTTTTTATGGTATAAAGCTTGTCTGCGACCGTCAGGATATCGTATGAACCAACCGCAAGGATAACGACTGCGATCTCTTTTTGCTTGAGCATATGGATTAGCTCTGTGATCCTGTTCCTCAGGTACATGTCCGCCTGTGAGAAAGGCTGCATGATGAAAACGACCTTTGGCCTGAAGATGAGTATCCTCAGGTATGCCAGGTTGTACAGGGATGTCATGTCAAGCCCCCAAAGCTCCTTTGCATCTATTGCCTCTCCTACGAGCGGCCTGAACTCCTCCCTTATGTTTTCTATGATTTTCTTGCTTATGATGCTTTTATTGAGCCTCCTGTCAATGAGAAAGGTCAGATTCTCCAGGTAGGTGGCATCATAAAACAATGTCTCCTGCACAGGGTTTTCCGGGATATATGCCACTTCATCGAGCAGCATGCCGGATTGGCTGGACAGGTCTAGCTCCCTGCCATCCAGCAAAAACTCTCCGCTTATGGGCTTGAGCCGTCCCAGAAGGATCCTCTCGATGTCCTTTATCTCACTGTTGTTCATGCCTAAAATGGTGATACATTGTCCTTTCCTTGCAGAAAAGCTGATGCCCTTGAGGTTCTCCGTATAAAGGTTCTGGCATTTGAACACCCCCGGCTGCTTGATTTGATCATATGAGGCCTGGTGGTGATCAAGGGATATGATATAGGGGGCCAGGGTCCTGGATGAAAAATCCTTTTCACCGATGATCCTGATGATCTTGCCCCGGTCAAAAAGCGCCAGTCTGTTGCATATCATGAATGCCTCTTCATGATGATTGGTTATATACAAAAAGGATATGCCCTGCCTGATATAAAATCTTAGCAAGCAATGAAAATGCGCCAGTTCTTCTGTACTTAGAAAATCTGACAACTCATTCAGTATGATCAGCTGAGCTCCGTTTATAACGGCCCTGATGAGCTCTACGACTGTCTTTTCATAAACCGTCAGCTCGGAAACGAATTGATCGGCTTCGATCTGCAGATCCAACTGCTTCAGCAGTTCATCGGTCTTGCGCCTAAGCTCCCGTTTATTGACGATAAATGCATTGTAATTATGATTCAGGACAAAGATATTGTCCATCACCTTCAGATCCTGTACAAGATTGGTATTCTTATCAAGGAGAGCGACCCTGTTGTTGGTCATATTGCTGTGCTCATAGTAATTGACAAGCTGCTCGTCGAAATATACCCTGCCAAAGGTGATGGATACATTTTGAAGTATCAGGCCTATCAGTTGATTCATACCATGATTGTCCAGGGGGATCAGACCGAGGATCTCTCCTTTGAATATATTGACATTGATGTTATCAAGATAGGTGATCCCGTTTATCTCCTGAGTAACATTGTCGATCCTCAATATTTCTTCCCTCATCGTCATCTACCTCAGCGAATAATGGGCAGAGTGATCTCTACATCTGTACCTATGCCAGGCTTGCTGTATATGTAGATGCCATACTCGTCTCCGAAAAGAAGCTTGATACGGTTGTTCACATTGAGCAGGGCTATGCCGCCTTTCTTTTTATCCTCTTTTATATAGGTGAGCGAGGCCCCTCTTAACTTTTCATTGAGTAGCTGCACCTGTTCCTCTTCCATGCCGACGCCGTCATCCGACACAGTGATCAAGAGCCTTGTACGGGTCGCAACCACCTTCACCGTAACAGTGCCGTTCCCTATTTTCAGCTCGATCCCATGAAAAATGGCATTTTCAACGATGGGCTGCAGGGTGAGCTTCGGGATCCTGGCTTGCATGATCTCTTCATAGATGTCATCGTGACATTCGATCCTGAAGTTTATTTTTTCGCCAAACCGATATCTCTGTATCCTGCAATAGTTCTCCACATGGATTATCTCTTCTCCCAGGGTGGCCAGCTTGTCCATATCAGAGATCGTATATCTCAAAAAGGTTTCCAGCGCCTCAGTCATGTTGGCTATGCTGTCCAGCCCGGCAATTATGGCATCGCTCCGGATCCCTTCCAGGGTGTTATAAAGAAAATGCGGGTTGATTTGATTTTGCAGAGCCAAATATTCGGCATGCTTTTTTGAACCCTCTATCAGCTCCTTCGTATCGATTATCTCCTTGAATTTCTGGAAGGCAAGGGATAGTTCATGGTTGAAATGGACCTTCAGGTCGAAAATGCCCTTTAAAATGAAGCCATCGGAAAACAGCCTGAGAACTTTGTTGCTTTCCTGGTAGGGCTTGTATATCCATTCATAAGAAAGGTAGAAAACGGCTGTGACTGCTATGATATAGACGATCAGAAAAAGCCGGGTACCAAAGGTCACAGCCGTGAAAAACAGGTATATGAGGATGATCGTATGCAGCAGGGCTGTGACAATAAAGCTAATGAGGATCCGATCAGCAATATACAATGGCTTTTTGTCCTTCATGTCGAACCTCCTCAGGCAAACAGCTTTCTGTATTCATTTGGCTTCAGCCCGGTATACTTGTAAAACAGCCTGGTGAAATACTTTACATCGTTATAGCCCACCATCAGGCATATGTCCTGGATCCTAAGGCCCGGCTCCTTTAGCAGCTCCTTAGCCTTCTCGATCCTTACCCTTGAAAGGTATTCTATGAATGAAATGCCTGTTTCCTTCTTGAAAATGCTGCTGAAGTAGGAAGCATTATAACCCAGGTGAGAGCCCAGGTCCTCCAATGCGATATTTTTCATATAATTCTCTTCGATGTATTTTTTGGCCTGGCTGATTTGGCTTAAATTCTTCTTTGATTTGGCGTCCGACAGCCTGGATAAGGATAATGCAATATGATTTATGAGTTCTTGGAACAGTTGATTGACAGAGTAGCAATTGTCTATCGTGTTCTCCAGTCTTTTTTGCTCCTCAAAGTGATTTGGGATCTTTATCTGATTCCGTTTCATGGTCACATAATATATGTTTCCTATTTCATTGGCCAGTCTTTTCAGCTCCGATCCGGTTATGCTTCTGCCAAGTATACATTCCTGAAAGGAACTGATGACCTTTTTGATTTCATTGATATTTATCAACTCAACTGCCTTTATGAGCTTTCTTGTAAAATCATAGTACTCATCCCCCATCAGGTACCTTGTGACCGGCTTGCCTGAGAAAGCTATCACCTTGCCGATCCCTTCAAATATCCTGTTGTCTATTGACAACCTGGCGGTTTCATAGGATTCTGAAATATCCTTGAGCTGCGTCACATCCTGCCCATATCCGATCGTCATCAAAAGGCCGCTTGCATGCAGCTTCCTGTTGATCTGCTGCAGGATGTCAAGAAATGCTCCTTCGATCCTGTCTTTCTCTCCCGGGCTATAGTTTATGATCATGTACAGGTTGCTTTCAACTTTGAAAAACTCCAGATCATATGTAAGATCAGTTATGGCCTGCCTGACCTCTTTCATGATCCTGACGAAAGTATCCAAAGGATCGTTATCGGCCAGCTTCCTCAAAGAATCCACCTTTATGGCGACGATCCGAAACACGCCCTCGTGAAAATGGAAGTAGTATTTTTCGTTTATCTCCTGCAGGGTATACTTTTTATAGCCGTCGGATTCAGACAGGATCAAGCTGTTTAAAAAAGACTCTCTTACCTTCTCTACGTCATTTTCAATGATGGCCTGGTACTTGTGCTCCAAAATATGATTCTTTCTTCTGTTTTCTATTGAAGCGCCGGCATGCTGCAGCGCCTTCAGCAATTCGTCCCTGTTGATCGGTTTAAGCAAATAGTCCTTTACCCCGTACTCTATCGCCTTTTGCGCATAGGCGAACTCACCATACCCGCTGATGATGATGAATTCCAGATCATCGTTCATTTCCTTTGCCTTTTCGATCATCTCAAGCCCGTTATAGCCAGGCATCCTGATGTCTGTGATGACGATATCGGGATTTTCCTTTTCGATCAGTCTCAACGTGTCAATGCCGTTACTGGCAACGCCTACTACTTGCATCCCGAGCTGATCCCAGTTGATAAGGTTGATGATAAGCTGGCAGATCCGATGTTCATCATCAGCTATCACTACCTTGACCATATACTTCACTCCCAACCTAAAGGTCTTGATGGAAGACAAGTATATATCCCCTATTTATTTTACCATAGCAGAAACTGATTTTGTTATTAAGTATAAAATGTGTCATTTGTATTATAATTTATGTAAATTTCGAGCTGTTTCTACAAACATTTTATTTTTTCTACTTCATATTGAATTCGTTATATGAACGATGCTATAATCAGTCCATCAATTCAATATTTTTATTAGATACCATATAAGTCCACAAATGAGGTGTGGTCGTCTCTACGTGGCAACCGTAAATTGCCTACGCTATGGTGTTCTAGTACTATTGCTGGATTTGGAAGGCGGTAGACATATGTGTCTACTGCTTGGTTGGCTATTCCATTTTTCAGCAATATGAAACAGGACACAATAGGTGAGCCTGTTTTTTTGTTTCACCTCATTTGGGATTACCTACTATGCAAGGAGGTAACCAAATGAAAGCACGACAAACCGTAAACAGAAGCCGGTTGGTGTCAGCTGCCATGCAGAAGATACCATGCGACCTGACGGTTGAAAACGTTCAACTGGTCAATGTCATTACCGGCGAGATCTACCCCGCTGCTGTGGATGTCCTGGACGGGATAATAGTCAGGGTGCGGACAGACGGTGAAAGAACCGCCCTCCCCAGCAGGACAGTCTACGATGGAAAAGGCGCCTTCCTGATCCCGGGGTTGATCGACACCCATATCCATGTGGAAAGTACCATGATGATCCCTGAGGAGTTTGCCAGGGCAGTCCTTCCCTGGGGTACTACCACAGTGATAACGGATCCCCATGAAATCGCAAACGTCATGGGTATCGAAGGCGTCAAATTCATGTTGGAGAATTCCAGGCACACCCCCCTTCGCCAGTATATCCTGGCCCCTTCATGCGTACCCTCCGTACCTGCCCTGGAAGGCGCAGGAGCAAGCTTCGGCGCGGAGGAGATCGCGGCCCTGCTCGACACCCCCGGTGTCATCGGCATAGCCGAAATAATGGACTATGTCAATGTGATCAATGATGAGGAGCGCATGCACAGCATAGTCGCAGAAGGCCTCAAGCGCGATGTGTTTTTGCAGGGCCATGCACCTTCACAGGTCGGAAAGGAGCTGCAGGCATACATAGTCGCAGGCCCCATCAGCGACCATGAATGCCGCATGCCGGAGGAATGTCGGCAGAAGATCCGTTCAGGCATGCATCTCAATCTCAAATCCAGCTCACTGTCTGATTTTCTCGAGGATTCCCTCAAAAGTCTCGAAGGAATGCGCTACAAGGATTTTGTATCCCTCTGCACTGATGATGTCCACGCAAAGGATATCCTCGAGACCGGCCACCTGAACCGCGTTGTCAGAAAGGCCATCCGGCTGGGCATTGACCCCGTGGATGCCATCCGGTTTGCAACGCTCAACGCTGCCCGCGAGTATGGCTTTACCGACCTTGGCGCCATAGCACCGGGATATGCCGCAGATATGCAGCTTGTATCCGCTCTGGACGGCGAAAGGCCCCTGGCAGTGTTTGTAAACGGACACCTCGTGGCCGAAAACGGCAAATATGTCTATAAAGAAGATCAGAAACGCACCAAGCTCTCATTTCCCAATACAGTCAAAATGGACTACATCAAATCTCCGGACGACTTTGTACTCTACTCACCCAAGTCTGATGTCAGCAGCATAAAAACAAATGTGATCATAAGCAAATACAACGGCGGGCCCTTCAACAAGGCCGTAGCAGAAGACCTGCCCGTAACAGACGGCAAGGTCGATATCAGCGGTGACCCTGCCCTTGCGTATGCAGCCGTTTGTAACCGGCACGGGAGCTCAGACATGACTATCACCGTCATAAGGAACTTCGGCCTGACAGAAGGCGCTGTCGCCTCCACCATATCACATGATTCCCATAATTTCTGTGTGGTCTATAGGGATCCCAGGGATGCGTTTGCGGCTGCCGAAGAACTTAAGCGCTGCGGCGGCGGGATCACCGCGGTATCAAAGGGGGAGGTATTGGCAACGGCCGAGCTGCCGGTCGCAGGCCTCATGTCTGCCCTGCCCGTTGAGCAGGTGGCTACGGAGGTCGAACGCGCCCTGGCTGCGATCAGCAGCCTGTGCGGCGGCCTGAATACCTTCAACAAGCTTTTGTCCCTGGCCCTTGTCGTCCTGCCCGGCACACTCATTTCCGACAGGGGAATAGTGGACGGTCCGACCCAGACATTTTTGCCTGTATTTATCGATCAGTAAATATAAAATGTGAGGTGCATAAAAATGTTGGAAAAATACTTTGAGCTCAAAAAGAGAGGTACCAATGTCAGAACTGAGATCCTGGCCGGTATCACCACCTTTGCCACTATGGCATATATCCTCGTCGTCCAGTCTTCCATGATGAAGGATGCAGGCATGAACCCCCAGGGCGTCATGCTTGCCACAGCCCTTATGTCAGGCGTATTCACCCTTATGTCCGCCCTGTATGCCAGGATGCCCTTTGCCCTTGCCCCCGGCATGGGTTCAAACGCGATCATGGCATATTCGCTGGTTGCTACCGGACAAGCCACCTGGCAGGTCGGTGTCGGCATGTTCGTCATTACAGGCGCAATACTTGCCCTCCTGACCCTTTTCAAGGTTCGTGAGGACATGGTCCGAGTAATGCCCAAGAACCTCAAAATAGGCATAGGCGCGGCAGTAGGCATTTTCCTGGCCAGGCTGGCGATCGTAAATGGCGGCTATGTGAAGAAGGACTTTTCCGGACTCGGCGACTTGAGTGATCCCAGCATACAGCTTGCGATCATAGGCCTGGTCATCACCCTGGTACTTAAGTTCGTCAGGTTTGAAATCAAGGGCAAAAAGTACGAGATCCGGGGCGCCATGCTCATATCCATCCTCCTGACCACTGCCATCGGCTGCCTCATGGGCGTGGTCAAGCTGCCTGCATCCCTGATAAGCTTCAATCTCAGCTCCATTGGTGACGTTGCCTTCAAAGCAGATGTAGTGGGTGTGTTCACCCTGGCAAACCTCCCGCTCCTGGTCTTCTTCCTGTTTGGCGATTTCTTCTCTACCATGGGTACTTCCCTGGGTCTGGCAGGCAAGGCAGGCTTGCTCGATGAGAATGGCAATCTCCCTGGCATCAGCCGCGTGTTCCTGACCGATGCTATCGGGACCTCTGTCGGAGGCATATTCGGCATCACAAACATACAGACCTATGTCGAATCAGCCGCCGGCATTGAAGCAGGCGGGCGCACAGGCCTGACATCCGTCGCTACCGCATGCATGTTCTTCCTCTCGATGTTCTTTGCACCCCTGTTTATGATCATCCCCAACGCAGCTACTGCACCAGTTCTGTTCGTTATCGGGGCATCAATGCTTGAAGTGCTGAAAAGCGTCGACTTCTCGCCCATCGAATGGACTCCCTTGGCCCTCATGCTGCTGGCTACAGCCTTCACCGGCGACTTTGTGCTGGGCGTAGCCCTGGGAGTACTGACCCACGTCCTGATCTCCCTGGTACAGTTTGCCTTCACACGGGAACGCAGCCAGCTCCCGACCCTGGGGACATACCTGATGGCGGCTGTGATGTCGTTGAAGTTCTTTGTATAAACAGTAGCTGCCAAGTTCAGAGCGTATAAATAATAAGGCAACCTCTAGGATAGAAATACTACCTGGGGTTGCCTTTGCTATGCTATGAAATACTAGGCCTTCCACATCTCAAGTGCTTTTTTCGCCAGGTAATCAGCTCTTTCTTTGATTGCTTCTTCATCCCACACATCTTTATCAAGGTATCGTGAAAGCGTTTCAATACCTTATGCGTACTTCCTGAAGCCCATCTTTGTTATCCGCTTGTCTAAAGGGCTTTTGCCTGATAATCGATGCCAATTCCTTTGCTTCCAGTCCGCTGCCCCATGAACCGGATAAAACCATTCCACGCCCGGATATATGTATAGGCTTTGATGAATTCCATCTATGCAGCAAACTCCGAATGGCCGTCTTTGACTTCTTCACCGGCTTTAGCCTTAAAGTCGAGTGCAACCGGCCTTTTTCCGGCTCAATTGTGCCCCTTGAATACTACAACAAAGACAAGCGGGTAAGCTCCATAATGATTGAGCTTAACCGGTCACTGTACATGAATGAAGCAACCGGTGATAGGACATGCAGATATGATTGCATAAAAGAGATCATTGAGAGATTCCTGTATAAGATGGCAGATTGTTTCTAAACGCAAAAAGGCATAATACAATGCCAACCAGAGCAGCTCATAGCCCCGGCTGGCATCTACTATATCACTAAGAGTAACATTATATTCTGTTACTCAGTATCATGTTATGAAATCAGAGTCATTCCGCTTCTTATCGATTAATTCGACCTTCTGTCCTTCGCCCTGTCAGACCCCAACCAGTCCTGGCAGCTCTTCGATATCCTTTATGCTGTAGGTTGCGAGTTCAAAGCCCGCGGCATCGCCCATAGCTGCGCTGTCCATGCCTGCGGCAGCGGCAGCCCTTATGCCTGCTTTCGCATCCTCCACCACAAGGCATTCCCGGGGCTTTAGGCCCAGGTATTCGGCAGCCATCAGGAAAACCTGCGGGTGCGGCTTGGAGTATTGTATGTTGTTTCCGTCCGAAACAGCGTCAAAGCACTCTCTTAGGCCAAGCCTGTCCAATATCAAAGGGGCGTTTTTGCTGGAAGAGCCTATGGCCAGTCTGAGCCCTCCTTTTCTGAGCCTGTCGAGGGTGCATATCACATTTGGCCCAAGGTCCTTTGGAGACATTTGCATCAAGAAGCTTCTATAGGCCTCGTTCTTCTCAGCTGCCAGTATCGCCTTTTCCTCATCCGAAAGCGGTGGACCGGCATAGTTCTCAAGTATGATATCCAGGCTGTCCATACGGCTGACGCCTCTTAGGCGGTTGTTGATCAGCTCATCGAAGTAAACGCCCAGCTTGTCAGCTATCTGCTTCCATGCCATGTAATGGTACTTGTCCGTATGGCACAGGACGCCGTCCAGGTCAAATATCACAGCCTTATACCTCATTGTCCGCCTTACCCCTTCCCTTACTGAAGTATACAGATCACGCCGATAAAGCTGCACTAATCAGACTTTCTCAGATACGGATATCAGCGCATCGGCACCGCAATGGGAGTATATTTGAGCTCATACTCCCTGCCGTATACAAATATCCTTTGCGGCCTGCCCGAGACAAGAGTGAATCTGGTTTCCGTCCTGCCTACTTCAACAAGCAGAGAGCTGTCCCTGTACCGGATCTTGAACCTGTAACCCTCCCATTGCTTGGGGATAAGAGGCGCAAAGTGGCATCCGTCCTCCTTTATCCTAAGGCCGGCAAAGCCATAGACGATAGCCATGTAGTTGCCGCCCATGTTGGCCGTGTGTATGCCATCCTTAGTATTCTTGTGAGTGTTGAACAGGTCAAGCTTGGCCGAATTGCCGAAGTAGTGATAAGCTCTGTCCACGTCGCCCAGCTTGGATGCCATTATGCTAAAGATCGCTGTTGAGAGCGAGGAATCATGGGTCGTTATCTTCTCATAATAGTAGTAGGAGTTGCGTATAGTCTCCATGTCCTGGGCGTCCTCAAACAGAAAGTGGGCCAGCACGGTATCGGCCTGCTTGCAGACCTGATGTCTGTACAGGGTAAGGGGATGATAATGCAGCAGCAGGGGGAAGTGGTCCTTTGGAGTGCCGCTTAAGTCCCATACCTTCTTTTGCAGGAAAGAGTCATCCTGGGGGTTGATCTTAAGCTTCTCATCATAGGGGAGGTACATATGGTCTGCTGCCCGCTCAAACTCCTTTATCTCCTCCTCGGTGATGCCGATCTTATCCACGATATCCCCAAGCCGGCCTGAAGCTTTGAGCATATGATAAAGCCTGGAGGCCCATTTCAGGTTGAACTGGGCTGAAACATTCGTATAGTAGTTGTTGTTCACCAGACAGGTATATTCGTCCGGCCCGGTGACCTCGTTGATCATAAATCTGCCGTCTGAATAGCAGCCCATATCTATCCACAGCCTGGCGGTCTCAAATACTATCTCCGCCCCCATTTCAGCGATCAGCTCGAAATCTCCTGTGGCCAGGTAGTAAAATATGATCGATGAAGCTATGTCACCGTTTATGTGGTAGCCTGCAGTGCCTGATGGGAAATATCCTGAGCATTCGCTCCCGGCGATAGTGCGCCAGGGATAAAGGGCTCCCTTCTTATGGCCGAGGAGCCTGGCATTTTCCCTGGCCTTGTCCAGGGTCCTGTAACGAAAGCTTATGAGGCTTCTGGTTATTTCAGGATTCGTCAGGTTGAAGAAGGGCTCAATATACATTTCAGTATCCCAGAAATAGTGGCCTTCATAGCCCTCTCCGGAGAGTCCCTTTGCAGCTATATTGCAGTATTCATCCTTTCCGGCAGACTGGAGCAGCTGATACATGTTGTACCTGACGGCGATGTTCAGTTCTTCGTCTCCGTCTATCTCCAGCATGCAGTTGTCCCAATAGTTCTCAAGATATGACCTCTGATGTTCATAGTGGACATCCAGGGGGACACCCAATGCCTTGTCCATTTCGGCAACGGCGCTCTCCAGACAATCCTTAGCCCTTATGGAATCAGCAAATACCGAGTACTTGACCAGAACTATCTCTTCACCCGGTCCTACCGGCACTTCCATGACCTCTTCCGCGCTGTGCCCGTTTAGCCTGACTTCTGACCCGCAAGGCTTTGACAGGATATTTTTAACTCCGGTGCACTGCTCAAGCCCCGATCTGGAGGTGCGGGAGACCAGGTAAGAAGCCCCGTCCTTCACGACCGCTTTTTCAGGGTACAGATACCTGACACTTTCCCTTGCAGTCCGCGGGTCATTGGCATTGGAGTAGTTCATGACCTCGCCCAGATGCCTGGACACCAGCTTGACCCTCCCGCTGAAGTTAAGCGCTTTGACCCTGTATTCTATAGTGAACAGAGACAACTGGCATAAGGAGGCCATGCGCTTCACCGTAAGCTCGATCTCCCTGCCTGAGGGCGACCGCCAGTGGACATACCGCCCGGTTATGCCCTGCTCCATGTCAAGCCAGCGCCTTGAGGAGATGACAGTGCCCTCAAACATGGAAAACCTTTCGTCTTCCAGGTAAAGCAGGATAGTCTGTGTATCGGCCACGTTCAGCATCGTCTGCTTTTCCTCGATAAGCCCGCACAGCCTTTCTGCCTGCTTCATTTCAGCTATGTCATAAAACCCGTTTATATAGGTACCACGTATGCTGTCACAGCCATCCGGATAGCCCTCTTCAAAGCAGGAGCGCACGCCTATATAGCCGTTCGCATTATGAAAAATGGTTTCACAGAGCATCAGATCTTCTGCGTTTAGTTTCAAATCATTTATCTCATATACTTGCTTTGTTTTTCCCATAGCTGCCTCCATGAAAACTGATCACATCTTGATAGCGCCTGCTGCTACACCCTTTACGATGTATTTCTGTGCTGCGATGTAGAATATGATGACCGGGATGATAGTCAGCATCAGCCCTGCCATCGCCAGGTTCCATTCGATCGTAAACACTCCGAAGAAGGTTTGCGTGGACAAGGGAATGGTCTTCTTGTCAATATTGGACAGGGTAAGGGAGGGAAGCAGGTAGTCGTTCCATATCCAGATGACATCCAAAATCATGATGGTCACCGTTGTAGGCTTTAGGATAGGGAATACGATCTTCCAGAAGGTCTGGAACCTGTTGCAGCCGTCGATGGTCGCAGCCTCCTCAAGCGATACAGGCACGGACTTGATAAAGCCGTGGTACAGGAATACGGCCATGCTGGACCCAAAGCCCAGATTCATGTAGATGAGTCCGCCGTGGGTATCGATCATGGGTATATGCAGGGTATCCCTGATCCAGCCCATGACCTGGAAAAGCGGCATCATGATCGTCTGGAAGGGTATGATCATCGTAGCAACATAGGTCATGAAGATAAACCTGCTCAGCCTGTTGTCCCGCCTGGCCAGCATCCAGGCCGTCATAGAAGCCAGCACGATTATCAGTGCTATTGAGACCGTGGTCACAAGCAGTGAGTTGCCAAAGGACCTGGCGAATCTCATCTTTTCCATGGCTTCGCTGTAGAACCTCAGTGAAAAGGTCCCGGGGAACGCCAGGGCATTTTCATATAGCTCCTGCCTGTTTTTGAATGAGTTGACAAAAACGATGTATATCGGGAACAGATAGAAGAGGCAGAATGCGATCAACAGAAGCTGGATCGCCAGCCTTCCTGCTTTTTTCATCATAGCTCCACCTCTCTCTTCTTGGTTTGATATACCTGTATCAGCGTTATCGACGCGATGACGATGAAGAATATGATGGCCTTGGCCTGCCCGTAGCCATAGTTGCTCAGCAGGAAGATCTCACTGTATATGTTCATGGCCATCAATTCCGTAGCATTGTTGGGGCCACCGCCCGTTAAGGATACATTGACATCAAACATCTTGAAGCAGTTGGACAGCGTCACGAAAAGACAAACCGTAAAAGCGGGCATGAGAAGCGGCAGCCTGACCCTGAAGAGCGTCTGCCAGAAGTTTGCCCCGTCCACCTTTGCTGCCTCAACCACATCATCCGGTATGCTTTGGATGCCATTGATGTAGATTATCATGATATAGCCTGCCAGCTGCCAGGTCGTGACCACTATCATCGCAACGAGCGCATAATCCGGATCCAGCAGCCAGTTGAAGAACACCCTGGTCCACCCTGTGAGCTGGCCTAAGTTTTTGAACATGTCTGAGAATATGAACTGCCAGATATAACCCAGTATCAGTCCGCCGATCATATATGGCATGAAGAGCACCGCTCTGACTGCATTACGCACCCTTAGCCTGCTGGTGACTATGAGGGCATAGGCAAGCCCGAGCAGATTTATGATCAGCACCGAGGCCAGTGTGAATATGGTCGTGTGCAGGGCTGAGGTCCAGAACCCGCTGTCCGCAAATATCCTGCTGTAATTGTCAAAGCCGACATAGGTCATCGGGTTGAGCTTCATCCCGTCCCACTTGACAAATGAATAGCCTATCCCAATGAAAAACGGTATGACGACTACAGTCACAAATACCAGGGTAAGTGGCAGCACAAATAGAGCATACCATGCATTGTCGCCTTTTCGGTACATATCCCGTCCCCCTTTTGCACCTGAAACCACAGAAATCTAACACCAGCCCTGAAGCTATGATCAAGCCGATGTTAGATTTCTGTTTGCGGTCATTATTTACCTAATTCAGCCGGTTCAGGTGCTATGAATAGTTATTTATTTCCTGCCTGTACAAATGCGTCGGTCAGCTTGGCCAGCAGCTCTTCACCGGACATGTTGGTTGTGAAGAATTCCTGTGTGACAGGCTGCAGATAAACGTCGACTATACCTGCAGGCCAGTTGCTGTTTGGCCAGCCAATGGTCTTGCCCTCTGCTGCAAATTTGGAGACTGCGGTGGACAGAGGATCAAGGTTCGGGCTTTCCATACCCTCAACTACAGGTATGAACTTGAATTCTTCCATGAGATACTTCTTGCCGGTCTCGCTGGTATACAGCCACTCAAGGAATTTCTTGCCGGCATCCTGCTGGGCTGCGGATACCTGGGAGTTTACAAACCAGCAGGTCGGAACGCTGACAGCCAGCTTGTCGTTGCCCATGAGCGGGAAGGGCATAAGGCTCATTTCAAAGTCTATATCGTAGTCCTTGAACATCGGGTAGCACCAGTTGCCCTGATGGATCGAAGCAGTCTTGCCGGTCGCAAAGTCGCCGCACTGCTTGTCATAGGTGACCTCAAGCGGATTGTTGGTGTATTCCCTGATAGCCTCCATGAACTTAGCGAACTCTTTGAACTCTTCGGTATCCTGCATCTTGACCTCGCCGGCTACCAGCTTGTTTATGTAATCCAGCGGATCATCCAGGAGAGCAAAGGGAGTATTGAGTATGTGTCCGATCAGGAAGTAGCTTTCCGAGGACAGGCTGAAGCCGTTTACTCCCTGGTCCTTGAGGTCCTTCAGCATCTGTACGAAGGAATCATAGTCCTTGACCTTGGAGGCATCGATGAGGCTCTTGTTGTAGACCAGGCCGAAGCCTTCCAGGGTGTAGGGGATGCCTACTACCTTGCCGTCGATCTCATGGGCCATGTTTTCTGCTATTTTGTCGACAAAGTTCAAATCGCTCAGATCAGCCAGGTAGTTCTTGAGCTCCTGGGATTCGGCTCCGGGTGCAAGGGAGAATATAGTGGGGTGCTGGTTGTTGTTCAGCCTTACCTTCAGCTGCTGCAGGTAATCGTCACCGGTAGTCTCCCATACTTCGACCTTAACGCCGGTCTCCTCTTCATAGGCCTTGGCGCAGGCTTTGAGCTGGTCCGTGATCTCAACCTTTGACTGGAATATTATGATCTTGTCAGCAGGTTTGCCGCCTGAAAAAAGGCTGCATCCGGACAGCAGGCTCATGACCAGTAATGATGCCAGTAAAATGCCGAGCAGTTTTTTGGTTTTCATACTATCCTCTCCTTACTATAGAAGTAGTAATAAAACGTTACACTTAGTATATTAGACCAGCATTCTGTATATGTCAATCACATTTCATAAATTTCATAGTTATTTTTAGTACATTTATACATTCTGCACAAATATACAAAATAAAAAGCCCACGTTTTTGCACAAACGCGGGTTATGTTTTACTAGATTTTACTTATAATTTTACTATATTTCTGGTGTTTTTATCTGCCTGCCCGCTTATCCAGCACCGTTTCCCTCCATTTGATATTGGCAGATATCTTGAAGGGCTCGACATTACGCTGGCCCCTGATATTTTCGATAAGATACCTGGCGGCCAGATAGCCTCGCTCATAGTTGGGGATGGAAACGGTAGTCAGCCCCATGGCCTCCGCGAGGTCACAGTCATCAAAGCCGGTGACGGCTATATCCTCCGGTACCCTGATGCCGTTTTGCATGAAGGTTTTTATCGCTCCTATGGCCATATTGTCATTGGCGCACACCAGGCAGTCCGGCAGCTCATTGCTCAGCATGAGTATCTTTGCTGCGGTAGCGCCGCTCTTTTCCCGGTAATTTCCCGCAAAATAGAACTTTTGCTGAAACCCTATCCCATTGGCGGTCAGGCAGTCACTGAAGGCCTTGAACCTCTCCTGGTTGTCGGCTGTGTCCTCGGGCCCGCCAACAAACCCGAAGCGCCTGTAGCCCCTGTCAACAAGCCCCTGGACCAGCTCGTACATGGGCTCATAGTTGTTTACTACGACGCTTTTTATATAAGGATTGTCTATTATCCTGTCCAATACCACGATCGGGTAGTGCTCGCCGGCGATGCGCACAAGGGTCTCAGTTTTCATCTTGCGGTCAAGGATTATGCTGCCGCTGGTCAGCTTTCCCGTCATATACTTCTCACACGATTTATCTGTGCAGATGATCAGGTCATATCCGTTGTCCTTAAGATAATCATATACACCGTTTATGATCTTAAGGTAAAAGCTGCGGTCAAAATCACTGAAATTGAACAGGATCGTATCGCTTCTGCCGGATTTAAGGAGCCTTCCTGCGGCATTGGGCTGATAATTGAGCTCGCGGCAGACCTTCAGGACCCGTTCCCTGGTCTCAGGCCCTACATTTTTCTTGTTATTCAGTACATTTGACACTGTCGATACCGACACGCCGGCCCTTTTGGCCACTTCCTTCATCCCAACCATTTACAGCCCTCCACATTGTTCGATCCGCCATATTTCGCTTCTATTTTACTATTTTACTTCACATTAAGTAAAAACTCAATATATTTTTATATAAAATGAAATGCCGACCGAACAACTCATGTCCGGCCGGCATATGTCTGCGCATATGGATCTGTCAATCCTCCAGATGCTTGAAGTAAGCCTTTACAAGGAAGCCCATGAGGGCATCAGGCTCTTTCCTGACATACTCAGGCCTGTCTCCAAAGACCATTGCATATGGGGCATCGGGCGTATAGGGCTCCCATACCGGCATATCCTCCCCGGTCGCGTCCTTGCCGTTGGGATCCCCGGAGCGGATGAAGTTTGCCATGTAGTTGCACATCATCCGGGCGAGGTCATAGTGCTTTCCGACAAAAGGCCTCCAGCATTTGGCCAGGGTCTCGAAGAAAAACCACAGGTCCGATGAATGGAAGGTCCCCGGATTGTCCCAGCCCGGGATCTCCGGATCAAAGTCGTAGTAATACAGCGGAGTGTTTGCACCGGTGTCATGGTTGGCCTGGCCTGCTATCCGTATGGCATATTCTATGACCCTCACTGCCGCTCTCCTTTTAGCTTCGTCCAGGCTGCCTGAGTCTGCGCCGATCAGCTCAAGGAACTCACCGGCGTCTTCGCCGAACAGGCCGGTGGCTGCCTCTTTGAGCTCATCCAAGGTCTCAGCCCTGGGACCGCTGTAAAACTCAGACGAGGTATGTCCCCAAAACACCGGCACCATCTGCCGCCTGTTCTTGGTGAACAGTCTGAGGGGTTCACCCACGATCAGCCTGTTGTCCACGACAGGGCCCCAAAACTTTCTGTATTCCAAAGCTTTCAGCCTTATGTATTCGCCATCGAGCCTGCGTGCTTCATCCAGGGACTTGACCCCAAGGAATTCAAAGAACCTGACGCCTTCATCTTCTGCTTCAGGCAGGGTTTTACCGCTGCCAGGCAGCCTGTGGTTCCTGTAGGGATCTGCAAAGACGCCGCTCATGACGATCGCTTTTTGGAAAAGCCCTTCATTGAGGGGTGAAGTAAGGTGGAACATCACGCTGCCCCCGCCTGCGGACTGTCCTCCGATCGTGATATTGTCAGGATCACCGCCGAAAGCGGCAATGTTGCGCCTGACCCAGAGCAGGCCCGCCCTCTGGTCCAGCAGGCCGAAGTTGGCCGGAGCATCCGGAGCTTCGGCTGTTATCTCAGGATGGCACATAAAACCGAACACATTCAGGCGGTAGTTGACAGTTACAACGACTACTCCCCTGCGGGCGATCCTCTCCCCGTCAAACTCCATCTCCGCGGTATACCCATACTGGAAGCCCCCACCAAAGAACCATACGAAGACCGGAAGCTTCTCATCGCTGCTGCAAGCCGGTGTCCATACGTTCAGGTAGAGGTTGTCCTCATCCATCGGGATCTCCGGATCGACATGCCACTCACGGGCATAGAAGTCGTTCTTATCGTATCCCGGGGTCGCCTGCATGGAGATAGGGGCAAATTCATAGGCCAGAAGGGTACCTTCCCAGTCTTTAGCCGGCCGGGGGGCGCGCCACCGGTTTTCACCTACTGGAGGCGCAGCAAAGGGGATCCCTTTGAACACCGTGATACGCGGGTCTGCTGCCGGCAGGCCCTGGACAAAGCCGTTTTCCACTTTGACTTTTCTCAGCATGGCTCATACTCCTCTCTATAATTGGCAGACTGTCCTGCCTATTTCATGCCGTAAAACTCATCCGGGTCAAAGCCCAGGTAAGTGTCAGTCTGATCATCCACGGGCATGATCTCCACCATGCACAGGTGGTTGCATGGGATGTTGAGTTCTATTTCATATACACCGTTTTGCTCCTGCAGCCTTTCATCCGTCTGAAGCGGCCGGGATGCAGCCTGCAGTATATCGAGCTGGTCCTTGTTCAGGCTGCGCGGTTTCCCAAGATTGCTCCAGGTCTGCAGGGGGTTTGCATGGGAGCCTCCGACTGTCCTTTTCACCATGATCGCCCTGGACCCGAGGGAGGGCAGGCCGAGGCTGTAGCCCTGGTCCGGAGACGGCTTTTGGTCCCTCATATCGTGCCAGTTCCAACCGATGATCACATACCGCTTGTCGTCCCTGGTCACGATCAGGTGATCATCCCGGTACAACAGCTCCTTGCCGGCCTTGGAGAAAAACTCAAAGGTATAGCAGACCGGCTTTTTGATGCCACCCAAAGCTACCAGCCCAAAGCCGCCGTGAAACACGGACTTGGGTACATCCATCTCCTCAAATACGTCACTAAAGGTCCAGTAGGAATAGGAGTCCGCGTACTCACCTGCTTCGCTCAGGATGCGGGCAATATATGCTGCCTGGAAGGTGGTGTCATGCACCGGGCAAAGGGGCACATAGGAGGTGTTGAACTCGGTTATATGCAAGGGCAGGTTTGCGATCTGCGGGTAATCCGCCATTATCTGCCTTGTCTCCTTGAGCTCGTTGATCATATAGGTCGGTTCCATCATGCGATGGTATATATAATGGCCGCGCCAGGTCGGCTGCTCAGCGGTATAGCAGTGGCGTGTGATAAAGTCAAGGGGCAGATCATGCTTGATGCAATGCTCAAAGAATCCCCTCAGCCACTTTTCCGTCTCCACTCCGCATATTGCAGGGCCGCCCACCTGGATGCGGGGATCGACCTTCTTGACTGCCCTGGCGGAGTATTCATAAAGCTTGAAATACTCCTCCATGGTCCCGGCCCAGAAGGCGATATTGGGCTCATTCCATACCTCTATCGGCCATGTGATGACCTCCTCCCTGCCATATCGGTCTATAAGGTGGTTCAGGGTGGCCTCAATCAGCTGTGCCCACTTTTCATAGGATGAAGGAGGTGTTACGTTGCCCTTCCAGTAGAATATGGTCTTATCGCCTGATTTCAGCTTTTCCGGCATGAACCCAAGCTCAAGGAAAGGCTTTGTCCCGTTTTCCAGATATGTATCCATGATGCGGTCAAGATAGGTGAAGTTATAGAAGGTATGCTGCTTTCCGTCCATTTCTATTTCACGATATATGCCTACATCGTCACAGAAAAGCCCGTGACCCCGGATATAGGTGAAACGGATATCACGCTGCACGATCTTCAAATGGTCGATGTACTCCTTTTGCAGGGCCAGACCAAGTCTTCCTGTGCCTACACAGTATGTGGCGTTGTTTTTGAATGGCCGGCCTGAAGCCGGGACCTGTATCCTCTTTGACATGTATACTCCCCCTTTTGATTCTGTTTTTCCAGGGCAAACGCTTGATGGCTACAGAAGGGCAAAGGACTTCAAGGCTGCGCTGCCTGTGCCCCTGTATGTGAAATACAGGGCCTGGACACCGTCGGGTATGGATATGTCCGCCGTATACTCCTGCCAGATGTTTGAAAAATCGACAGGAATGGTCCCCAGCGGCTCCCCGTCCCATGAGGTTTTCACCTCAAAGGCACCCCGGCAGTAGCCGCGTACCTTTATGGACACCCTGGTCACGCCGCGGCAGTCGAAATACTTGAACCCCGCTGTGGCGCCGTCCCGCATGTTCTGGATATACCCATCCTCCTGGTCGCCGTCTCTCCCGTCCTGGGTGATCTTTGGGAACCTGGCGTCCATCCAAAGGCCCTCGCTGCCCGTGTACATGGCTTCATGGCTGCAGAAAAGGTTGCAGGCTATGTAGGCCGGGTATTCACCCCTGCCGATGAGGGGACCGCCGTTCAGCCCGCAGGATGTCATCTCAGCCTGGACGATCGAACCGTCCTCCCTGAAGCGTATCGGCTCTGCGCAGGCCTGCCTGCTGAAGGGTGTCCCGTCCGTATGGCGGTGATAGAAGATATACCACTGGCCATTGATCTCAACGATGCTTCCGTGGTTGTTCCAGCCATAGTACATGGGCTTGTTTGCAGGCTTGTAGGAGTCGATATGCAGGTCGCAGTTGCTGACGATCACTCCACCGTATTCAAAGCCTTTGTCGGGATACTTGCTGGTCGCATAGCATAACTCGTGCATGGCTACGGATGAATAGATGAAGTAGTAGGTATCCCCTCTTTTTCTTATGGACGATGCCTCAAAGAACTCATGCCCCTCGAATGAGGTGCCCTTACTGTACGGACCGCTTGGTGCAATGAAAACCGGTCCTTCCTCCACAGTCAACATGTCCGGCCCCAGGACGGTCACCATGGGCCCGCTCCTGGACTTGTCATCCTTCCAGCAAAAGCCCGTATACAGGTAGGTCCTGTCGCCTTCAGTCAGCACAGCTGGATCGAACTGGGGTTCATCCCCCTTTCTTTCGCCCAGCAGGGTCCCGTCCGGATAATGCACATAGCCGTAAAACTCGTACCTTCCTGCCGGTGTGTCGGATACGGCAACGGATACGATACTGACCTTGTCCAGGACATAGTACAGGTAATAGCGGCCATCCGGCCCAACAGTGACATCAGGGGCGTACAGGCACATATGCCCGTCCTTGTTCAAGGGATCAGAGGTCTTCGGATAGATGACTCCCTCATAGCGCCAGTTTCCAAGGTCATTTACCGGCGCTGACCAGCAGACATAGTCATTGAGGCAATATGCATGGCCTCTGAAGCGGTCATGGGATCCATACACGTAGACCCGGTCCCCAAATACATAGGGCTCCCCGTCAGGGATGTACTCCCATGATGGAAGGTAGGGATTGAAGGCTTGCTTTTTCATCTTAGGCCCTCCATGATTTGATATTTTAAATGGTTCCATTTGGATTATAACATAAAAGGGAATATATAGTACAATACTCTCCGTCATCATTATAACTGATATGATACTATACACTCATTGCTGCAAAAACCATAATATGTACTGTATTAATGCATGGTTTGTGAGGTGCAAGCATATGTCGTCGGATTGCAAAAAATCAAAACACCCTAAAGCTGATAATCTCAATTTTGGTGTATATTTAGAGAGCAAATCTGAACGCCCCTGCCGGCCTGTAGAACTCATCAAAAACGGCGGTTTTGAGATACAAGGCACTTTCAGCGAATATGCCAATTGGGAGGAAACTCTGGACAAGGTTGAAACCTTGCGCATCGATGTCCCATATGAAGGGCTTCAAGCTGCGCAATTAGAAAGTGTTCCTACAGAGAATCCCGAAGTAAAACGGGGTTCTATATCACAGAAGGTTATAGTGCCTCCGGGATGCCACCTGATGCTGAGTTTTGCCGAGGAACTGTGGGAGGCCGGAGAGAATTTCGCACACCTTTTTGTTAGAGCAAGGGTCTTTTACGATTCAACAGACCTGATCAATATAGAGATCAACAGGCGCAGTTTTCAGGCCAGGACAGGTTATGCCTTTCATCAGAAGATATCAGATGATCCCGTACCGCAAAATGTATCCAGCGTAACGGTCCAGTTCGAGGTTGAGATCGTAGATACTGAAGATACGAGCCTGTTGCTGGATGGTGTATCCTTAAGAGCAATCTAGGATGTTTCCTTATAATTGCATTGGTTAATGTAAACCTACAGAAAGTTGAAGACCCCGAAGCCGCTAAAAAGCTTTCGGGGTATCTTGTATCCTTGAATCTTATTAATTTAAAACCCGATTTCCTTTAATATATGTTTCAATGTGTTCGCCGAGTGTCTGAAGCCGGCTATCTCTTCTTCACTGAGAGGCAGCTCAAGCACCCGCTCCACTCCTTGCTCGTTTACGATGGACGGCAGGCTCAGGCATACGTCGCTTATGCCATAGTATCCCTTCATCAAAGAAGAAACCGGAAGTATGGCATTTTCATTCCTTAGGATGGCTTCGACTATCCTTCTGACAGCCAATGCCACTGCATAATAGGTGGCGCCTTTCCCTTCGATGATCTTGTACGCTGAGTTCTTTACCTCATTGAATATCCTTTCCTTTTCATTCGGCAGACAGTTTCGGCCACACTGTCCGCAAAACCTGTCTATCGGCATACCGGCAATATTTGTTATACTCCATGCCGGGACCTCTGTGTCTCCATGCTCACCGATGATATAGGCATGTACATTATGGGAGGCGACCTTGCAGTGAGCGCTTAGAAGATATTTGAAGCGGGCACTGTCAAGCACTGTCCCTGAGCCTATGACCTGGTTCTCAGGCAGGTTTGAGATCTTGAGCGTAGCATATGTAAGGATATCGACAGGGTTGGTCACAACAAGTATCACGCAATCCCTGTTCCGCTCAACGACTTTGGGGATGATGCTCCGGAAAACATCGATGTTGCGCTTTAAAAGGTCTATCCTGGTCTCACCCGGTTTTTGCCCTACACCGGCTGTGATGATGACTATATTCGAGTCGGCGCAGTCATCAAAGGTGCCCTGGTGAATGTAGGTCTGAGGAACAAAGGATATACCATGATTCAAATCCAATACTTCCCCGGCCAGCTTTTTTTCATTTATATCGATCAGGGCGATCTCTGAAGTAGTTCCTGCCATCATGAGAGCAAATGCTGTAGTCGCTCCCACATACCCGGCGCCAATGATAGACACTTTGTCTGAAATGAATTCTTTGTGCATTTATATACCTCCGCTTGTTTAGCCCCATCCCCCTTAGTCAGCAGTCATGTTTATAATTACCCATAAAAGATGGAATTAATCTTTATTTATGCTATCTTCCAGGATCATATAGGACAACAGCCTATACCTG
Source organism: Bacillota bacterium (assembly GCA_029549985.1). Taxonomy (GTDB): domain Bacteria; phylum Bacillota; class Clostridia; order Caldicoprobacterales; family DTU083; genus JAKORJ01. The sequence continues at coordinate 3,035 of JAKPIB010000003.1, read as the reverse complement.
CTTTTTATTGATTCTGATGAGGGTCAAAACAAAGAACAGGGCCATAAAGCACGCCATGTATGAAAGGCTGATATACGGGCTAATGATCCTGCCTCCGACCTCAAAGGCCACGCCCAGCTCAAGGCGGAAGGCCCTCAGGGCCTCAGCGGGGGCACCTGCAAATACCATGCTCTGGGCTTCCTCCATCATGATACTGCGTATAAGAACGGCAGCATGTGAGGGCGGGAAGAGCTTGATCACTGTTTGTATCGGCCCCGGCAGGCTCCCGATCGGGATATATATGCCTGTCAGAAACCCTATCAGCGTGCCGGTTATGGTGCTTGCTGCTGAAAAGGCATTGATGCTTTTGAACCAGGTAACAAGATAAAACATCATTATGCTTGAAGATACCGTGGTAAAAAGAACAAGGGCCAGCACTTTCAGCGCAGCCTCAAGCGGCAGCAGCCTGCCACCGTACAGCACGATATACAGCTCACCTAATACAAATGTGAGAAGCGTAAGTATAAGGCTTATAAAAAATGCGCTCAGCAGGTAGCCTGAGACGATCGTTCTTCTTTTCAGCGGAGAAGCAGCAAAGTCATTATACATGCCATACTTTCTGTCCACCAGGATATTGCCCAACGCACCCAGGGAGGTAGTTATCGGTGTGACTGCCAGCAGGCCTGCCATGATCCAGCTGTCCATCATAAATCGGGCGCCCGGCAGATCTCGTATATTGTTCACCATTACATCGCCCAGAAAGAGGATATACAGGCCGATGATCACGAGGACACCCAAAAGTGAGAAAAACACGCTGCCCCTGTCCCGGAAAAATATAAGCAGGTTTCGCTTGATAAAGTATTTCATTCCCTTATCTCCTTTCCGGTGATGTTTATGAATGCATCGTCCATGTTGCCTTCTATGACCTGAAAGCCCCGGATCCTGTCCCTGCATTTGTCCAGTATGGACAGGGCCTGCAGCGTGGAATCCAGCTTTACCGAGATCGTATCTCCCTTTGCCTTGTATGACAGTCCAAAAGGCTTTATTAGCTCAACGACCTCATCGGTATGATCAGTATGCAGAATCATGTGATCTGTGCTGTACTGCTCCTTTAGCTGTGCGGGCGTACCCTTGGCTGCTATGATACCGTTGTCGATCACGACGACATAATCGGCTTTAGCGGCCTCCTCCATGTAATGAGTCGTAAGGAATATGGTCGTATTGTTTTCCCTGCGAAGGTTTTCGATCGCTTCCCAGACATTCTGCCGGGTTTGCGGGTCCAGCCCGGTAGTCGGCTCATCCAGGATCAGTATCTTCGGCGTATGCACAAGGGCCCGGGCTATATCCGCTCTTCTCTTCTGCCCGCCGGACAGCTTACCGTAGGGACGGTTCAGGTAACCGGTCACTCCGGTGCTTTTCGCCGAGTCATCTACAGCAGCCAGCAGATCCTTTTTGCGTGAATAATAGAAGCTGCCCCTTATTATCAGGTTTTCCCTGACCGTCAGCAGCTCATCCAGCACATGATCCTGAAATACAGTGCCTACTACGGAGCGGATCTTGTCATCGTCTCTGCCGAGCAGATGTCCGTCGATGATGACCTCACCCTCGTCTGGCTTCAATAAGGTGCATATAATGTTTATTGTTGTTGACTTTCCGGCACCGTTAGGGCCTAGAAAAGCAAAAAGCGAGCCTTTTTCAACATAGAAATCGATGCCCTTTACTGCCTCGACCTGTCCATAGGACTTTTTCAGGCCTGATACTTCTATTATTTTTTCCATCCTCTTGATCCCTTCAAATCTTATATGGCAGTTTATTAATCAGATACCATAGTATAACAGGTATACTATAACCAGATTATATTAGAATCTTTTTATTTATACAACAACTATATAAATGTATTGCTCATCTGTTTTTATGCTGAGTCAAGTCCATATTAGTGTGTAAATTAGGTGTATAAACCACCTGAGCAAAGCGTTTATGCCGCGAAAGCTGTTGACGATAAGTACATGACATGTTAGGCTGGTTGACCGGGCATCACAATACTAGTGTCAGGCCTACCTATCATAATGGAGTGATGACCTTGATGCCTACAAACATACCATGAGAAACTAGTTATCAGCAGACCGTGGAATTAATGTGGCTATACAGGGCAAGCGATTTAAGCAAAAGTGCTATCCTATTTGATAAAAAGTCCGTGCATATCTTCCTCAGTTGGCTTATTCATATAATTTTCTTGTTTTTAATCCTCATAGGTAATCTATAAACGTAGTCGTACCCCGCGCAGGAGCGTGGATTGAAACGTTTCCAATCCTCAGAGGTAATCTAATAACATTACAGGCAAAGACAACGGATTTGATGATATTGTATTTACAATTCTTATTGATATTCTATAAACGTATCCTTGATTCCTTCTATCCTTTGTTAACTCATAGACGCTTTCCTATCCACATAAAAAACCTATAAACAAGGTTCACTAGAAGATAGACCTGAAAAGCGAGTTTCTAATCCTTATAGAAAATCTATAAGTTATTGTGCCAGGCTGATTGGTATAGATCGAATATGGGTCTCCAATCCTCATAGGTAATATATAAACCAAAATGCCGCCAAACCAACCAGACACCCAATCAAGTTTCCAACCCTCATAGGTAATCTATAAACGTCAAAGCTGGTAACAATGTATTCGAGTGGTACCGGTTTCCAAACTTCATAGATAATCTATAAACCTCCGCTAAAGGGCATGAAAAATATACTCCCTGAAAGTTTCAAATCCTCATAGGCAATCTATAAACCTTTCTTTCGCCTTTTCGCCGGCTTTTGACTTCGCAGTTTCCAATCCTCATAGGTAATCTATAAACCAAGCCTATATGAGGGCTTTCCGCCTTCGGATATCAGTTTCCAATCCTCATAGGTAATCTATAAACGAAGTAAAAGCCATGATGTTCCGGTGTGGAGAAGGTTTCCAATCCTCATAGGTAATCTATAAACTTCATTGCAAGTGACCCTATCGCCTTCGGAGATCAAGGTTTCCAATCCTCATAGGTAATCTATAAACCTGT
>JAKPIB010000001.1 GCA_029549985.1 Bacillota bacterium | reverse complement strand
AAGGCCTGTCTGCCGGCGTTTTTCATTATCGTCCGTTATCCCTGCCGGCGCCTCTTTAAAGAGCAGCTCCAGCACCCCGTTCACATCATCCCTGATAGCCTGGCGCAGCTTGTCCTCATTGATCCTGAGCTTTCCGCCCATGGAGCCGCTGACATAGGTCTCAGTCTCGATGCCTATCTCAGTGATATGATCAAAAAGGCCCTCGACACCCAGTACATTTTCATACAGCCCGGTCCGGGCCCTTTGCATTATCCCGGTTATTATGTCATCATTGCGCAGAAGGCCGCTTTTGGCCTTTTGCTCCCACAGCTCTATCTCCTTTTCCGACATAGCCTCCTTTTGCTCTTTTGTCAGAGGAGCATAGTCCTTGTATCTGTTCTGGCTTGTTACCTTGCTTATCTTGTCTACAAGCTCGTTGTACTTGTTTACAAACTCCTTTATCTTGGCTATGATCGCATCCTCATCGGTCTCGACCCTTACTACAGTCTCACCGACCGCCTTCAGGCTGAAGTTCATATTGTTCACTGTGAACTGGTTGGAGGATTTGGTTATGCCGGTCGCAGCGCCGAAATCTATCAAGGCATCCTTCCCGCCATATTCAACACCGGCCAGAAAGCTATGCTTGCTGCCGTCAGCGTCATACTTAAGCTTGAGCTTGTCTATGAAATTGGCATCAGTTAGTTCGCCGGATCCGTCATGGATCGAGCTATGGTCATCTACCAGGAGTGTATTTTTCTCTCCTGTCTCATTGGTCTGCAGGAAAAACCGATCGACAGCTTCATCGTATATGGCTGTGACTCCGATCTTCGCTTTGTTGATCTGGTCTGCCAGCTCCTTAAGGGATGTATTGGACAGGCTTTTGCCTTCAAGGACTACCTTTTTCTCCACGCCCTTTGCGTCTGTTATGCTTATATATGCCTCGCTGCTGTCTATATAGATCCTGGCCTTCTGCTCCTGGCCGTTTTCAAACCTTGCGGTCAGCGTAAGGTCTATGGCATCGCTTTCAGATAGGCCAAACTGGGCCAGAAGATTTGACTTGTCGTTTGAGCCGGATATATTCTCGGCGCTTGCGGCCGAAAAGTTTTCCGCCAGCCTGTGGACCTTTATAATGTAGGTGCCGTTCACCGCATTGGCTCTGGTTGAGACATCAGCTATGCGGCTATCGGCGATATATGCTTTTTTCACCCAGGAGAGGCTGCTTACAGACTTGTTTTGTATCGATCCGGAAGCAGTGCTCGTGAGCCCCAGGGCTTCACGGGTACTCAGCACAAAGTCAGCAAACATCTTGTTTACTTCTATGTAGCTGTCCCTGGTCCACTCAACCAGGGTCTTGTTCTGCTCCACCTTGTCGACACGCATGCGCTCTACCCTCATCAGGTCGCTGACTATGCTGTCAATATCGAGTCCCGATGCCATACCGCCTATTCTGATCGGCATACTTTATACCTCCAATACAGTGATTCGGTTATGCTTTTTCATTGACCAACAGTCCGGCCTGCTCGAGCATGCTGGCTATGAGGTCAACGATCTTCCTGGGAGGGATCTCCCTGATGACCTCGTTGGTCTCCAGGTCCAGAACCCTTATCAATATGTCCCCGGTCTTTTCATG
>JAKPIB010000046.1 GCA_029549985.1 Bacillota bacterium | reverse complement strand
TCATAATCCTTGTTGCTGTCCCAGAATTCCATATGCATGACCATGTCGATGGCCTTGGTGTTAATTACCGCTCCTACGCCATACATCGCTTTAATATCGATTATCCCTATTCCTCTGACCTCCATGAAGTGCCGTATGAGCTCAGGTGAGTCCCCGATCAGTCTGTTTTCTGCGACCTTTTTTATCTCAACGGCATCATCTGCAACCAGCCTGTGTCCGCGTTTCACCAGTTCAAGTGCCGTCTCGCTTTTGCCTATCCCGCTTTCGCCTGTAAGCAAAATACCGACTCCGTATACATCTACCAGAACGCCGTGGCGTGTGATACGAGGAGCCAATTCAGAATCCAGATAGTTTATAAGGTCGTGTATAATGATCGAAGTCGCCTTTTTAGACAACAGCAAAGGGCATTTATGTTTTCTGGCGCTGTCGATCAGATACTGTGGTGTTTCAAGGTTCCTAGCCACCAGTACGCAAGGCAGTCCGGATCCGAAAAACTTGTCGAGTCGCTCCTCTCTGACAGCTGGATCCAACTGGTATAGATAGGTCATCTCACCCTTTCCCAGGACCTGTACGCGCTCTTTGGCAAAGTAATCAAAGAACCCTGCGAAATGTAGCCCGGGCCTGTTCACATCGCTGGTTTGCAAATCTATTGCTTTTCTGTCCCCGTCATATATAATTTCAAGCTCCAGCTCCCTTGCTATGTCTTCTATAGGTATAAGGCTCATTTTTCTATCACATCTCCCAACACAAATTTCTCAATTACATCAGCCACACCGTCTTCGATATTGGTGGCAGTCACATAATCAGCCCTCATCTTGACATCCTCCGGAGAATTGCCCATAGCCACACCCAGGCCGGCATATTCGATCATGGATATATCATTGTAGCTGTCACCTATCGCTATGACAGCATCCCTGTCAACACCCAGCATCATAGAAAGCTGTTCAAGAGCTTTCCCCTTTGTAGCATCTATGTGAGTAAACTCAAGGTAGATCGGCCTGGACACCACCGTTTGCAGCTTGCCTGAAAAAGCTTCACTGTATCTACTGTATAGAGCTGATATCTTCTCTGGCTTGTCAATGATCAGCAGCTTGATTGGTTCACAATCCGCCACCGGAATCAAATCGCCGACCTCCACCCCTTTGACGCCGGATTGGTTCTCATAAAACCTGCTGTATTCATTGTCCTGAGCAAAATAATAAGTATCCTCAGTGTATATCTGAAGATGCAGATTATCCTTCCGGCAGTCTTCGATCAGATGCAGCACATACTCCCGGGGTACTGCCTTCCTAACTATGGTCCTGCCCGTGTCTGGTTCCTTTATATATGCACCTTGATACGCCAGCACCGGTACACTTATATTAAGCTCTCTTATATAGGGAAGCGCGGATTTGTACATCCTTCCTGTCGCTATAGTGACCTTGATGCCTTTTTCAGCTGCTTTAAGCAACGCTTTCTTGTTCCTGTCGCTTATTTTAAGATCAGTGTTCAGGAGTGAATCATCAAGATCTATCGCAATGAGCTTGTATGCCAAAGTCTTCACCCTTTAGTCCTTAAGTCACCTTTTGGGAATTATCAGGCTTGCGATCAAATATGCCAGCAGCCCAGCCCCGCATGAGCTAAGAGTCACGACTACCCATATCAATCTAACGATAGTAGGATCTATGTCAAAGTACTCGCCTAGACCCCCGCAAACGCCGCAGATCTTCACATCTGTACTTGACAGATATAGCCTTTTTTGCATTTACTCACCCCTGCATCTATGTTATGATATGCCATCATATAAAAACACATTTCTCTTTCCAAGTATATACCGTACATCATATAATGTCCAGTACGGTAAGGCAGCTAGTCCTTCAGGTAAGTGGCAATAGCTGCAGCGATTCTTTTGTTCATTCCTTTTACTTTGACCAGTGCATCAAAATCAGCACGCTTGATTGCATCGATCGATCCAAATGCTTTTATCAGCTCTTTCATCCTTTTAGGGCCTATGCCCGGTATGTCCATTAAAGCAGAATGTAGGCTGCCCTTGTCTCTTAGGCTTCTATGGTATGTAATTGCAAACCTGTGCGCTTCGTCACGTATCCTCTGCATCAAATGGAGAGCGTTGGAACTCCTTGGAAGCACTATGGGGTCACCGCCGTCTTTTGTGTATATTTCCTCGAACTCCTTGGCTAACCCGACAACGGGGATATGATCGAGCCCCAGTCGGCTCATGACCTCCAGGGCTGCATTCAGCTGTCCCTTGCCCCCGTCTACTATGACGAGGTCAGGGAATTTTGAGAACTTCCCTTTAGAAAAATCCTGACCCTGAGATACCAACCCTTTGCGTTCTTCCAGCCCACGCTTGAATCTTCTTGATATCACTTCAGCCATGCTTGCAAAATCATTGGCGCTTTCGACTGTTTTTATCTTGAACCTGCGATACTCCTTTTTTACCGGCACACCGTTTTCAAACACAACCATGGAGGCTACTTTTTCAACGCCCTGTATGTTGGATATATCGTAGCATTCCATACGGTATGGAGGATTTGGCAGTCCAAGGCGACTCGCCAGCTCTATAACTGCTCCTTCGGTCCTTGCCTTCTCTCTTTCAGCCTTCTGCGTATAAGCCTGCAGTGCCTCTGCTGCGTTCCGCCGTGCCAGCTCCACAAGCTTGCGCTTTTCTCCTTTCTTAGGGCATTTGATATAGACCCTGCTTCCTTTGAGCTGCATGAGCCATTGTTCGATCGCCGGCCTGTCTTCGATATCGGTTTGCAACAGGATTTCCCTGGGTATATAAGCGGAAAGGCTGTAAAACTGCTTTATAAACGATGAAGCCTTGTCTTCCAGTGTGCTTTCAGATGCTCCTTCCAGGATGAAATGCTTGGCAGATATAAGCTTTCCGCCTCTTATGAAAAATATCTGGGCTGCCGTTATACTATCGATGTCTGCCTGGGCAAAGGCTATGACATCCTGATCCTCCATAGCAGTTGATATCACCTTTTGGTTCTCCATAATCCTCTCTACCGCATTGAGCTTGTCACGCAGGACTGCGGCCAGCTCAAACTGGAGGTTTTCAGCCGCTTGCTCCATCCGGAACCGTAAATCCCTGATGATCTCATCATGCCTGCCTTCCAGGAATCTGCACACATCTCTGATGGTTGACCTGTAATCCTCTTTTTTTACATTTCCAAGACAAGGGCCAGGGCACTGACCGATATGATAATAGAGGCACGGCCTGTCCTTTTTGCCTTCCCGTACATCTCTACTGCAGGTCCTTATAGGGAATATCCTTGTTATGACCTCAATGGTTTCCCTCACAGCCCTGGCACTGGTATAGGGCCCAAAATACTTGTTGTTGTCCTTGCTTATTTTTCTGGTCATCACTATCCTTGGAAAATCCTCCTCCGTGGTAAGCATTATATACGGATAGTGCTTGTCATCCTTGAGCAATATATTGTATTTAGGTCTATGCTTTTTTATCAGGTTGCATTCCAGGATCAAAGCTTCTACTTCATTGTCAGTCAGGATATACTCAAAATCCTCGATATTGGCGACCATGGCGCCGACCTTGCCTGTATGTCCGGAAGCTTTGAAATATTGACGTACTCTGTTTTTCAATGAGACAGCCTTGCCTATATAAATGATCTGATCGTTTTTATCCTTCATTATATAAACGCCCGGACTGTCCGGTAAATTGCCAAGCTTTGCTTCGATGACCCTGTTCAATATATCACTTCCTTATCGTAAGGCTTCGGGCCGTTATTATTATTGTATGGAATAAATAGGGCATCATCAAGGCCATATATCTAGTAGCCAAGTCGTATTGCCCGGGATATCAGGTCTCCTGCAACGGGAGCTGCTTCACTTCCACCGCTGCCTGCCCTCTCAATTATGACTGCTATTGCGATCGATGGATCTTCTGCAGGCGCAAAGCCTATAAACCAGGCATGAGGCAGTGAACCGTTGCCCACCTCTGCTGTGCCGGTTTTGCCTGCGATTTCGATCCCTTGCTTGTATGCCTTTTTCCCCGTCCCTTCTTCAACTGCATTTATCATCATGCCTTTAAGAGCCTGGGCGATCTCAGTCGGGACTGTATTCAGGGCTGTCTTTGTGCCAGACTTGTATACAATGCTGCCATTGCGCCTCTGTATGCCGTGGATAAGCTTTGGCTCGGGCATTTTTCCGTCATTGGCGATAGATGAAGCTATCAGGGCCATATGAAGCGGTGAAACCAGGACCTCATCCTGACCCACACCTGCCCAAGCCAGCTCTTCGGTGGATTTGGTCCCGCTTGTCGGGAACACGCTTTTAGTTGTTATGACCTCTTCAAATATGAAATCACGGTTAAAACCAAACCGCTCGGCTGTACTTCTCAGATTTTTCCATCCCAGATCAACAGCCAGCTTCGCAAAATATGCGTTGCATGATACCTCCAGCGCCCTATTCATGTCTACAAGGCCATGGGCCCGTTCACTGTAGCAGCTTACCGATATGCCGTCTATGTCTGTCCGGCCTTTGCATTCAAGCGTAAACTCTTCTGCTCCTTCCAGGTGACTGATAGCAGCAGCTGCTGTAATAAGCTTCATGATCGACCCCGGGGGATATTTGCCGTATATTGCCTTGTTGACCAGACTCTCATTTTTCATGTCCTTGCCCGGATCGGAAGGGTCAAAGTCAGGATGACTCACCATTGCAAGGATCTCGCCGTTCTTTGGGTTTATAAGCACGATGCTGCCTGATCTATCGCCCAGAGCTTCGTCAGCATACCTTTGAAGCTCTATGTCGATGGTCAGAATAATATTGTTGCCCTGCTCACGGTTCAGGAAGGCTTTCTGATAGACCCGCTCTATAAGATTGTTGTCATAGCCCAGCAAATATTTGATGAACCGGGTCTCAGCACCTATGCCCAATTGCCTGTTGCCAATGACATGGGCTGCACATCTGCTCAGCTCATGATATTTTCTGTAAAAAACCACTTGGCCGTTGTCTTCGGTTTTAGTACCGGTCTCAACCAGTGTCAGCATATTTCTGTCATATATCCTGCCAGGTATGATCCTCGGGTTGGACATATCGACCTTTACCCTTGTATTTCCTGGATCTGCGAACCACCTGTCACTATACATAAACAAGGTATATGCGAAATAAACAAGCAGCACCAGATAAAGGGACAGCAACACGAAAATACAGCTGCGCATGTTTCTTTTAATCCTGTTCATTGAAACCTTCACCTTCGTATTCGAGTTCATCCGGCTCATCCAATGCCTCAAAGGCCTTTGCAAGCCTGTAATTTTTGATCGATATTCCCTGCATCATCCCTGCTATGCACATGCTGACAAACATCGAGCTGCCTCCATAGCTAACGAAGGGCAGCGTTATCCCAGTCAGGGGTATGAGCTTGATGACTCCGCCTATTATTATAAAGGCCTGTATCGTCAATGATATGACACAACCGCAGACAAGGAGCGTATCCGTTTCCTTGTCAGATTCAAGTCCCTTCTGCATGCCTCTTACCAGCAGCAATCCGAACAGAATGATGACTGCTGCTCCGGTGAGGATGCCGAATTCTTCACAAATGGCAGCAAATATGAAGTCGGTGCGCGAAGCAGGGATAACGTTCGGCTCACCCAGCCCCAGGCCAAAACCAATCAGCCCACCGCTCCCAATGGCAATCAGTGACTGTGCTACCTGGTATCCTCCACCCCCAATATCTGCCCATGGGTTCTTCCAGGCCTGTACTCTCACCCTCACATGGGAAAAGAGCTTGTAGCTAATGGCTGCTCCGACGATACCGGTTGCAACAGCAGCTCCTGTGAGCAGCCAGTCACTCGTGGCTATGTAGTATATGGATATAAAGAGCAGAAAATACTGTAGGGCACTTCCCAGATCCTTATGCAATACAACCAGGATAACGGACAAAGCGGCAAATATGTACAAAGGCAGGTTTTGGAAAAAGGTCCTTTTTATCTTAAGATAATATGCCAGGACGAATATAAAAATCAGCTTTACAAATTCTGAGGGTTGTACAGAAAAAGGGCCAAGGACAACATAGCGCTTGGCTCCTCCTGACTCCTTGCCAAACAGCAGAACTACGACCAGCACAGCTATGCCGGATATCATAAGCGGATATGTAAGCCTGCCCAGGTCAATGTTCCTTGAAAATATCATAATGAATATAAACATGCCCACATTGCCGTATATGAACCATTCTACCTGGTTCATCGCCAGCTCCGGGCTGAGCCTTTGCAGCATAACAAGCCCCAGTACTGCAAGGGTGTCTACTATGGATAGAAGCACTTCATCTATGCCTTTGAAAAAGTAAAACAAAAAATAAAACTGGAACAGGACAACTACGGATATTATTGCGCCCAGCAGCAGTACATCCAGGTCATAGCCTCCCGGCTCCCTTCCAGCCAAAAGCCCGAATGCAGACAAAGTATATAAAACCAAAATGAAAGGAATATTGCCTGTTGTTCTTTTTACCGTGCCACCTTGTTTGTAAATAATCACTTTTTTCAACAGGATATATAATATACAGATAAGCAAAAGCACAAACCAATAGCGCAGCATCAAGGCCAGAATCTCATATTGCTTCTTATCCACCTTAATCTCTCCTGGCTTTAATCTTCAGGATTATTATATACCATATCAAAGGATATCTTCATGCATACTTTTATTATTATATGTTTTTTTGCTTTGTCGTAAACTGACGTAATTAATTCCTGCCAGCGTGCATAATATACGAGAGAGTATAACCGGGAGGAGCATATGGTAGATCGGTTGAAATTTACTCAGATCATACTTAGGGAGATAAAGCAGATAAACTATCTATATGCGGTCGATATACTACGTCAGTTGTCAAAGCGTCATGATGGCATGCCTATAAGCGAATTCTTTGACTTTTTCAAGGGCAGAAGCAGACTAGACGTTTGGGAAACCTTGATGTCACTTTGTGAATTCGGTTTGATCGCAAAAACGCCTGAAAATAAGGCAGATACATTGTTTTTCATAACTCCAAAGGGCATTGACAAGCTGCAGATGATAAATGCCTGCCTGAGGCTTTAAATTAAGAAAACCCGCAAGCCAAAATCGCTGCGGGTTTGGTGCGCCTGACAGGAGTTGAACCTGCGACCTTTCGAGTCGGAGTCGAACGCTCTATCCACTGAGCTACAGGCGCACAACATATTGATTATAGCACAGAACCTGAATGTATTTCAATATTGACTAGTGTTTTTTCAAAGTATACAGCAGTGCAAACTGATGCGTTGATACCTGACCTTGCTACGATCATCCTGCAGAAGGTATAGACGGCGTAGGAGATGTAACCGGGGCTTCCGTAGGCTCCGGCGAAGGTGTCGTTGCCGCCTTAAGCCTGACCATTACCTTTGGCGGTGATGACTCAATCCTTTGCAGGCCGGCTGGCAGGTCCAGCCGGACTTCAACCAGGTGCTCTCCCTCTGTCAACCCCTTCAGGTCAACAACTGGCTTGAGAGAATCAACCTCCAGCTTGTTGATTGCTGAATATCTTCCACTCAATGTAACTGTTACTGTATGAGTGACCAGCTCGGCATCATAGCCTTCAGGTAAATTAACCAGGCTTATATTCTTAAGCTCAAAGCTTCTTTCAACAGTTTGCTCTTCAATATCGACCTTTACATTGACATTCCTTACCTTTCCCGTATCAAAAAACACACCGGGTATGGCTTCAATAGGTATGTTAACGTTGATATCCCCGTTTTTCCCCGTTATATCTATCACTTCGGTAGTCAGCTTCTCCAGCTTGGAAATCACAGAAGGATCCCCGTTCACAACTATTTTCTCCGGCTCGACCTTGACAGATCTGACTACAAATCCGACAGCAGGCTCTCCGGTTATAGTAGCACTCACAGGCAGTGTCTTCAGTGGATAAATGGGAACAGTGACCATAACGAACTTCTGCAGCATTTCGATATACTTCGGTTCTACCTTCTTGTCACTGGCATCATAAAGCGATATAGGCAATGAGAGCTCCAGCTTTTCCTTGGCATTTTCCAGATTTACCTCTACTACGGCCTTTACGACACTGTTGACTATCGATTCTGCCCCAACGATAGTGATATTTCTAGGATCCGCTGTTGCCTCGTGGATATAGTAGTCCTTGGGCTGGGCACCAACGTATCTTATGTTGACCGGTATTATTTTGTTGGCTATCCTGTTGATAACGACCGATACTTCAGGTATGCTGTCAAGCCTGACTTCCCTGGGGGTAAGCCCTTCGATATCAAGCGGTATCTGCTGGATCCCCTCATTCTCTATAACACTAAGATCAAGTATAGCCTTTATGTTGTTCAGGTTGACCTTGCTTATATCATTGCCCAATCCTCTTATCCTGATGCTGGTCTTCGCAGGGGGATCCTTGGCCAGCGTAAGACCCTTATTCCATAATTCGTCCGCATTTTGAACAATTATAGGTATATCGGTTATACTCTTGGTAGCCTCAGGGTTCAGTTCACTTACTGCATACAGCCACAGGATAAATGCTATGACTACCGATAACACTTTTATTGCTCCGTTGCGTTCGAACAGCTTTAGTTTATTCATTTTTGATCCTCCATTTTTTGGGGATGATCGAGCGAGGTTCCTTTTCTCTGACATATACCTTTTGCAGCATGTCCTTAAGCCCCTTGCTGTCCAGATACCTGGTCAGCTTGCCATTGTTGGCCATTGAGATTATCCCCGTCTCTTCTGATACTACGATCGCTACGGCATCTGAGTTTTCCGATATCCCCAAGGCGGCGCGGTGCCTTGTACCCAGCTGCTTGCTAAGGTTCGGGTTTTCAGTGAGCGGTAGAAAGCAGCCTGCTGCTGCTATCCTGCTGCCGCGTATAATGACAGCACCATCGTGGAGTGGGGTGTTGGGAACGAATATATTCTCCAGCAAAGGTCCTGAAAGCTCTGCATCCAGCCGGACTCCTGTTTCCAGATAATCATTCAGGCCTGTTTTTCTTTCAATTACGATCAGGGCGCCGATATTCGCTTTGGCCATATTCAAAACGGCTTTAGAAATCTCATTTATTATGACTGATGAATCCTTGTCATCATTTATGAACAATGATTTGTCAAACAGCTGGCCTCTGCCTATCTGCTCCAGCGCTCTGCGCAGCTCGGGCTGAAAAACGATCAATAATGCTATGACACCTACAGTCACTGTATTCTTTAAGATCCAGTAGATGGTATAGAATTGCAGGATCTCGCTCAGCTTTGTCGCCATGAGCAAGATCGCCAGGCCTTTAAGTACCTGCTCTGCCCGGGTCTCTCTGATGAGCAGCATCAGCCTGTACAGTACATATGCAACGATAGCGATATCGATAATATGCCGGATGACCCACGGAAATTGTATGTATGGTTCTATATAAGAGAAAAATCTTGTGATCCAATCCCACATACGGGTGCACCCCTTATAACAAACTGAATACTGCCAGAAGGCTTAAGATTACAATCACATACATTATATATCAACCCAGGTCTTGCTTTAAAGTAAGAAATATGCATTTATTACTGATACCAATTGTATATACAATTATACCATATAACTCCCATATCTAATCATCAGGCTCTAGCAGATCCGGATGCCCGAGTACCAGATATTCCAGTATTCCATTGTATATGCACCATGCTATCATGTCCTGATAATCACTCCTCTTTAGCAGGCTTTCTTCCTTTGGGTTCGACAGAAATCCGCACTCAACGACTACCGAAGGTGCGCTGACGGCTTTTAGTATCAGAAGATTATCCACTGCTTTTATCTGTCGTGTATTGCCCTCGATCAGATTCTCTCTGATCTTCCTTTGGATAAGTTCTGCCAGTTTCTTGCTTTCGGTGCTGCCTTCCAGATAGAATGTCTGCCCCCCGTAATACTTTGATTGCCCGAATTTATTCATATGGATGCTTATCACTATGTCGGGATCACTGCTTTTAATTATCTCAACCCGTTTTTTCATATCGGATGATTTATTGTCAGCAATTGCATCATTGTTCCTTCTTGTCATAACGACCTTGGCACCGTTATCAGTCAGTAGCTTTTGAAGCTTCAATGCAACCTGGAGGTTAAGTACATCCTCTCTGGTACCGGAAGGGCTCACCGCACCGGAGTCAAAGCCGCCATGCCCGGCGTCTATGACAATGATTTTGTTCTTCAGTGGAGATGCATTTACCGCTGCATAGTCAGCCATCCTGCCATCATCGACCATGATCAGGATCACAAGAAGTGCCAGCAGCATCCAAAGCAGTATCGTCCATTTTTTTGAAATATATAAAAGTTTCATACAGGGCTCACTCACCTTTTGGTAAAATCAATACTTTATAAGTATTCCAACACTCATACCTTTATACGTTTACAAAGTGTAGGAACCGGAAATTCAACTCCCGGTTCCCATGATTACTGTTATGTTGTGTTCCAGCCCGTCATCGACCAGCGGTATCTGCTTATCCTCGACTTCTTTGCCATCCATCAAGATTGCACTGACTCCCCTGCAGACCATACTGCTGTTGTCCACTTTAATATTATATGTTGTACTATGATACTTGTAGCGCAGTTTATACTCAGTCCAGTCATCCGGGATACAGGGGTCCATAGTAAAACTGCTTCCCCTGGCTTTCAGGCCGAGTATGCTTTCTATACCTACACGGTACATCCATGAAGCCGAACCTGTATACCAGGTCCACCCGCCTCTGCCTTTATGAGGATGGACCGCGTATACATCAGCGGCTATCACATATGGCTCGGCCTTATATTTGAAGACACCCAGCTGGGTCTTGGTATGGTTTATTGGATTGATCATATTGTATAGCTTCCAGGCCATGTTGCCGTCGCCCATCAGGGCAAAAGCCAGTATGGTCCATGCAGCGGCATGAGTATACTGTCCACCGTTTTCCCGTACTCCGGGTACATACCCTTTGATGTATCCGGGTTCAACGGCTGATTTTTCAAAGGGTGGGGAAAGCAGCTTGATGAGGCCGTTTTCCTCATCTATCAGGTGGTGCTTGAGGGCCTCCATGGCACTTTTGACTCTCTGCTCTCTGGCTGCTCCGGAGATAATGCTCCATGATTGTGATATGGAGTCTATCTGGCATTCTTCGTTTTTTTCTGAGCCAAGAGGGGTACCGTCATCGAAATAGGCGCGCCTGTACCAGCCGCCGTCCCATGCATTAGCTTCGATAGCCTCTGTCAATGTCTTGATGATCGATTCATACTTTGCGGCGCGTTCATTATCACCTCGGATCCTGCAGACAGGTATAAAGTTTTTAAGTGTGGTTATCAGGAACCAGGCCAGCCAGACGCTTTCACCCCTGCCCTCGATGCCCACCTTGTCCATGCCGTCATTCCAGTCCCCGCCTCCGATCAAAGGCAGGTTATGGCTGCCAAAACACAGTGCTTTTTCTATTGCCCTTATGCAATGGTCATATAAGTCAGCCTTTTCAACGCTGACTTTCGGTATATTGTATCGTTCATGCTCATCAGGCTTTAGCGGCTCATCTTCCAGAAAGCTTACCTGTTCATCCAGTATGCTTAAGTCTCCGGTTATAGCAATGTAATCGGCAGTGACATAAGGCAGGAACAGCAGGTCATCTGTTATCCTTGTCCTGACCCCATGGCGTTCCGGATGCCACCAATGCTGCACATCTCCTTCAGTAAACTGGTGTTCAGCCGAAAGCATTATCTGCTTACGAGTGACTGCCGGATCGCAATATACCACTGCCATGACATCCTGAAGCTGATCCCTGAACCCAAAAGCACCTCCCGCTTGATAAAAGGCGGTCCTAGCCATTATACGGCATGCATAGGATTGGTAAATCAGCCACCTGTTCAGCAAAAGGTTCATAGAATCGTCCGGAGTATCGACAATGATCGTATTCAGCTTGCTCTCCCAGAACTCGACGGCCGCTTCATATGCTCTGTGAGAGTTTGTACTGTCAGAATATAGGCTTACAAGCTTCATTACATGATCCAGGCTGTCACCCTGCCCCAGAAGGATGACTACTTCCCTTTCCTCCCCGGGTTTGATGCTGATTTTGGACCTTATGGCGCCGCACGGATCATATCCGGCACCGACCCGCCCGCTCATAGTAACATAGTGCATGGCTTCGGGATCTGCTGTCGTACCGTTTCTGCCCAGAAATTCGTTTCTATCTCCGGTATAGCTTTCAAGTCCGGCATTACATGCAAGAAATGCCAGTCTGTCTGCGAAGGTCTCATTGTATCGATTGTATGCCAGCAAGCCGTTAATGGCCTGGTCATAGGCTGTGACAGTAAAGTGCATATTTCGCTCCCTGTTGACGCCAAGCACCCATTCTGCATAATAGGTCAATGTAAGGGTGCGGTCCTGATCTGTTATATTTTTCAACTTCAGGCTGATGATTTTAACAGGATCAGTTACCGGGACGAAAACCAGCATGTTATGCACCAGTCCATGGCTTATATGCTCAAACCGGCTGTAACCATGTCCATGCCTTATGATGTACTTTTCATTTTGCTTAATGGGATGTGGAGTTGCAGTCCAGAATTCTCCCGTTGTTTCATCCCTGATATACAGAATCTCACCCGAAGGGTCGACTACAGGGTCATTGGACCATGGTGTCAGTTTGTTTTCGCGGCTGTTTTTGCACCAGGTGTAGCTCGCCCCTGATTCAGTTATCAAGAACCCAAAGTCGGGGTTTGCAACTATGTTGCTCCATGGCAGAGGCGTAGTGGTTGCTCCGTTAATGCATATCACATACTCACGGTTATCCCTGCTGTAACCTCCTATGCCGTTGAAGAACAGCAGATCAGACGGGACCTCGAGCTTTACATCCTCCAGAAGCCTATAATCCGCATCCCGGCCTTTGATCCTTTCAATCGGTCTACGGGCCTCCTTGACCTCCAGCTGAGAAATCAACGTACCGCCATCCCCGCTGATGTTCAACTTGGCAGCAGCAAGCAAAAGCTTTATGTCCTCCTGGGGTATATTGCTGCTTTGCAGCAGAAAAACGCCTCCCATCTTGTCTAATAGGTTCCTTGCGTGGCTTATGGCAACGATCTCATTCAATTTTTCCTGCAATGGCTGCTCGTAACTGTTGCCATATTCATTCAGCAGGACCAGATCAAAGCTCAAGCCCTTCAGCCTCAGATACTCATGGGCAGTCAGCATCTGCTTGGCCAGCTCGGTATGCTCAAGCTTGCTCACCCTTACTACGACTATCGGCAGGTCGCCTGATATGCCGTATGACCAAAGGGCAGTTATACCTCTTTTGTTTTCCGCTATCACCTCCTGCTTCCAACTGTTTGGGGCGGCCTGATATAGTATTTGTGCTGCGATCGTCTGATATATGTTGGCCTGGCTCGCGGTCATATTTAGATATCTCAGCTCTACCTGGGAATGGGTCCAGGCCAGTTCAAAGCTCCTGTCGGACACACTGGTGTTCATGCATTCCCTGGCCAGTGCTACGACTCCTTCCCGCGTGTCAGCGACAGCCGTAATATATGAAATCCTAGCTGTACCTCCGGGCTGGAGACGAATGCGTTTTCTAATGCTCATTATCGGATCAAGCACTGCACCCGTCGTATTGGACAAAGGAAACTCTGGATCCATGACCTGCGGATTTGATATGTTCCTGCCCCGGCCTATGAATCTTGAACGGTCTGTCTCGTATTGTGTCCTTCCTATCTGTTCGCCTTCTACTATTGCCGTATGCAGCAGCCAAAGGTTTTTATCGGTCCTTATTCTGGGCCTCCTGGTAGCCAGCAAGGCGTCGTATTCGGTCAGATACTCGGTCTGGATAAACAGGTTGCTGAATGCCGGATGAGCCATGTCTGCACAGGCAGATGTCAGTACGACTTCAAAATAGCTGGTGACCTCCAGGACCCTGCTGCTCTCGCTATGATTGACCAAGGTCAGGCGTCTTACTTCACCATCAAATTCCGGTGAGACAACTATCTCTGTTATTGTTTCTATATTGCCGTCCTTTCTTTTATAAATGGTTTTTTCCGTCTCAAATATTACCTTATAGTCCTCCGGCATTACACCTACCGGATTGTAGGCAGCAGACCAGTAGTTTTCTGAGTTCAGGTTTTTAATGAAGAACATCATGCCCCAGTTGTCCCTGGTAGCATCAGCCCGCCACCTTGATACAGCCTGCCCCCCATACTGGCTGTACCCTCCTCCGCTGTTTGTAGACATTACAGCGTAATTGCCGTTGGACAGGATATTTACTTCAGGCGTCGGAGTATTAGGATCGGTGAACACCCTTCTTGCCCGTATCTCCTGATCCCTTCTGTTCTGCTCAAGGTCCATTATTTCAGATTCTTCATATTCTTTTATATAAACGTCTGACCTTGGCATCCGCTCTTGCAGAAGCAGTTCAGTAGCTTTCACCATAGGAGCGGAGTGGAACCGGTTTTGCATTATGTTTTTGTTTAAAAAGTTGTCAATGGCAATAAGGCTCATACCTTGATGATGAGCCATAAAGCTCTTCACCACGATGCTCTTTTTCTTCTTGGGCAAACGCTCCGGTGTATAATCTATTGCTTCATACAGGCCAAACCTGCCCAGCATGCCTTCTGAGCACAACACTTCTATGTTTTTGTAGGCAAAGTCAGGCTCAATCGGCAAAGCCAGCATCGTAGCATAGGGAGCTATCACAAGATCGTTTATCAAGCCTCGCTTTAGTCCCAGCTGGGGAACGCCGAAAGCCTTATACTGGTAGTTCAGGTGCAGGTCAAAGGCATAAAATCCGGACTCTGATATGCCCCAGGGTATGTGACGCTGGTCCGTATACTGCTTTTGCACCTGAACGACTGCAGAGTAGGTCTCGTCAAGCAGGGTGTTGTCATAATTACGCATTATAAGCAGCGGCATAAGGTATTCGAACATAGTACCGCTCCATGAGATAAGCACGCGCAGATTCCCGGCCAGGGTGAGAGAACGTCCCAGCTTGAACCAATGCTTTTGAGGCACGTCGCCCTTTGCGATCGCTATAAAGCTGGCCTGCCTTGCCTCAGATGCCAGAAGATCGTAATATGACTTCGTAGCCTGGCCTTCTTCAACATTGAACCCGATTGTAAACAGCTCGCGCTTTTCATCATAAAGCAGGCTGAAATCCGTATCCTTGATCATGGCATCAATGGTTTTAAGCAGTTCGGTACAGTCAGATACAAAGCTCTTAATATTTGTATAAGAATTAGCAAGGGACAACTCCAGCTGCTTAAGCCATGATCTCGCATCCTGATAACCGGGACTTTTGTATGCATCCCTGCGCAGCGATGCCATAGTCTCTGAAAGAGACTTCAATATCTCAAGGTAATTCTCCAGAAGGTTCTGCAGCTCAATGTTCTCATTCAGCTTTTCGAGCAGCTGTTTGAACTTCTGGGATGCTTCCCGGTATACACCCTTTTCATTCAGCAGCATAGAAGGAATTTTCTGAAGCAGCTTTACCCATGGTATGAACAAACCTATTTCTTCTTCATGCATGATGATCAATTCATCCAGTTCCTTGCACTGGCCTTTTAGATCATCAAGTAGCATCTGCCATTCTACAACGCTGATATTATCTGCTGTCAGCATCATGTTGAGCAAGCTCTGATGCTCCAAGTCTTTTTCGCAATCAGAAATCAAAGCGTCCCTTAGCCCCAGTACACATTCCTTGCCGATCAAAGGGCGCTTCAGCAGCTCTTTTATTCCCTGGTTTATTGTTATCAGGTATGAAACCAGGTTACCGTTGTCAACTGTCGATACATACAATGGCTTCAATGGTTCCAGGGTCAGTATGTTGTACCAATTGTAAAAATGTCCTGCTTTCCATTTTTCAAGGCGCTGCATGGTGCCTACGGTTTTACTTATCCGTTTAATGGCTTCCAATGTAGTTAAATAACCCAGATCCCTTGCTACCAGGATCGACATCAGATGGATTCCCATATTGGTTGGTGATGTCCTATGGGCTATGCCGGTAGGAGGCTCTACCTGGTAGTTGTCCGGTGGGAGCCAGTTGCTTTGCTCATTTACAAGTTCGTCAAAATATCGCCATGTCTTCCTGGCGATGACCCTGAGTTTTAAAATCTGCTCGTCCATCAGCCTGGGCACACGCCTGGCCTTTGGCTTGCTGACCTTGTATGCAACAACGGGCGAAGCTGACCAGACAGCCGCCATTATCAAGGCTGCCGGCCAGATGCGTGGCTTGATGAAAACAGCCACAGCAAACAATATGATGGTTGTGGCAACAGATCTTCCCATCTTTCTCCAATAATCAGACAGAGTACCCTTGAATTTTGATTCCGCATCAGCAGCAGTGACCCACTCCAGCATATTGCGGTGGCTTATAAAAAGCCGCCAGAGTGTCCTCATTATTGCATCTGCCATGAGCCATGCCTGGTGGCCTAAAAACACGAAAGACAGGACTGCTTGCCAAAACAGGCTCCCGGTATTGCAGAAAATATCAGAAAGCCTTACTGGATTTCTGATTTCCCGGCGCCTGACGAATAGGGTGCCTGTCAGGTCAATTGTAAGTGGCAGGATAAGAGTTATAAAAGCCAGTGCTATCCACGCCCATGCAGGCTCCGGCATCACAGCCGGACCCAGGAGAAGCATAAGAAATAAAGCTGGTGATATAAGGCTTCGCCTCAGGTTGTCCACCATTTTCCATTTTGACAGCATGTTGATATGGTTTTTGACCCTTTCACCGGCCCTGTTCCTTACATAAGAGCCAAGCCAGGGCAATAGCTGCCAGTCACCCCTGACCCATCTGTGCAGCCTCATTGAATAAGCCATATAGCTGGCCGGATAGCCGTCTATCAGTTCAATGTCTGTTACCAGTCCCGCTCTGGCGTAGGAGCCTTCAAGCAGGTCATGGCTGAGTATGCTGTTGTCAGGTATGGTGTTTTCTAGTACTTTGTTGAATACTCGCAGGTGATATATGCCCTTGCCGGTGAATATACCTTCTCCGAAAAGATCCTGATATACATCTGATACGGCAGTGGTATAGGGATCTACACCTGTCTGCCCTGAAAAAGTCAATGAAAAGAATGACCTGCTCGCGCTGTCAACAGACACCCCTATCCTGGGCTGCAGTATACCATAGCCTTCTATGACCTTGGTGCCTTCCTCATTCAATACAGGCGCATTCAGCGGGTGGGCAATGGCTCCGATCAGCTTTCTGGCGGCATCTCTGGGCAACTGGGTGTCAGCATCGAGGGTGATTATGTATACTATCTTATCCAGTACAGATAAATCCCCAACCTTCACCGAGTAACTCGTATCCTGTCTGCCAAGCAGCATAGCATTTAGTTCAGTCAGGGCACCCCTTTTTCGCTCCCAGCCCATCCAGGACCTCTGTGCTTCATTCCACTGTCGATGCCTGTGGAAGAAAAAGAATATGTCCTGCCTGTCCTGGCTGTATCTGTTGTTAAGCTCATTTATGAGCCTTGTTGCAGTCTCGGTTATGATGCTGTCATTTTCACTTACTTCCTGTGAACCATCCTTGAAGTCCCCAACCAGAGCAAAATGCAGGTTCTCTTCCTGATTGGCCAGATAGAAGACCTCCATTTGTTCTATAAGCTCAATCACCCGCCTCTCGCTGGTCAGCAGCGTTGGTATGACAACCATTGTACGAAGCTCCGGTGGTATCCCATCCTTAAGCTCATACTTGGGCAGCAGGCTTGGCTTGCAAATATGTACAGCCACAAAGTGGATTATCCCTACCGATACACTGACAATAGGTACCAAGGCTGCTAATGCTGACAAAGCCCCGCATAAAAATCTCCCCGGGCCAGGCTCAAAGCGCAATATACTGAGGAAAAAGCACATGAGCCCGGCAACTAAAATCCCTATAGAAGAAAAATAGCATACTGACGGATGCTCTTTGACAAACAGTTCAAGATTGATCTTTCTTCTTCTGCCCAATTTGGACTCAAGATTCTTTCTGCCCTTATCGATTATGTAAAAGCCTATATGCCTGTACCTTTCGTCGGATACATTCTGATGTTCCAGGGCGCACTCAACGGCTTTCTGCGCTACGAACACTTCATCCAGCTTGTACCGTCTGGCCGTCAACTCAATATGGTGCCTGTAGTAGTCCCTGGACTGGAAATCCATAAGAGGATATACTCCGGCAGGATCCTGTCTGAGCACCTTTTCAAGCATACTCAGTTCCTCAAAAATATCCTCCCACTTCATGCTTGGTATCTGTCTGAGGCTCATCACAGCATTTCCCATGGAAACCTGGTTTACTGCCTGCTGCTGGTGTGCCGCCTGTATAATTTCATCAGCGCTTGTATGCTGGACTGCAAGCCTGCCGTCTACCCATCTTATGATCGATGCTGCTTCAGCGCCCTCTTCTCTAAGACGCTGGAGCAGCCTTTCAGCATAGACTGGTGTCATGAACCCAATTACAGCATCATGCTCAGCTATCACTGTTTTAAGCGCTTCTCTCGACCGCACTTCACCTTTATACTCAGCCAGACCGTCCAAAAGCCTTTGAGCCCACATATCAGCAGATTTGCGATCCCCAATGGAATCAATGATAAACAGAGCTATGTCTCGTACCTTCTGGATCAGGGCCATTCTCAGCATCAGTGGCAATGCCCATAGTTCAACGCTGCTCAGGTACGTTACTTTTTGAAACTCATTTATAAAGTCGAGTATTACAGATTCATCGATCCTGGCATCAGTATAGGCAACGAGCCTCATCGCCAAACCGTATATCCGGGGATATCCTTTATACTCTCCGTTGCCAAGCACAGGCATAATTCTGTTCAGACCCTTTGAAATGCAGCTTTCTAACTCCTTGACCTGCTCTTCTATTACATAGAAATTATCTAAAAGCCATTCAGCAGCAGCTATTATGCTACCTTTGGATTTTACCTCTTCGTTGGTCAGTTTATAGGCCTTGACCAGTGTCTTATTGACTTCGGTCAGTCTGGGCAGCTTGTATTTGGCCTTTGTTGTAACCACTGTTTTGTTGAATTCCTCAGCTACTGCTTTTGCATATTCTTTTAAGTCCTCTATATTTGCCATATCGGGAAGTTCTCCTTTGATGCTTGGTTATAATCATTATGTGAAAAAAGAATCAACAGCTTATCTGTCAAGCCTTGATTCTTTTTCCGCTTTATAATGTTTGCATATGATATAAAGAATATCCTCATACAACGCTCTGCAGCCAGTTCTCCCGTCTTCACTGGATCATGTTCATTGGCTTGGATGGTTCTGAGATCTCGCTTAATGCTTCGCTCGCTTCATCCTGAAGCAGGTGTCTTGTAGCCAGATCCCCTATCGAGATCATTCCGACAAGAGAAGCGTTCTCTACTACAGGTAAGCGCCTTATCTTATACCGGGACATGATTTTGGCAGCATCGTCCACATACAGATCAGGACTGGCTGTTATAACCTCCTGGGTCATAATGTCCTTCACTAGAGTAGCTTTAGGGTCGCCGTTGTTTGCTATGCAGCGAACCACGATATCCCTGTCCGTGACTATACCTGCCACATTGCCATTTTGCAGGCAAACAGGTACAGCACCTACATTATGGGTCTGCATCAGTCTCGCAGCTTCCAATACTGTTTTATCAGGTGCAACAGTTGCGACCTTGGCAGTCATAACATCTCTTACCTTCATTGATAATCAACTCCTTGGCAACAAAAATAGGCATGACAAATATTATGATTTCCTTAGCTTTCAACATTATTCTAGTTAAGCTATGCTGACTGCCGAAACAAGTCCAACAAAAAAACAGCAGATCATCTGCTGTTGACATATTTTGTGAGAATTTCTGCTATTTTTGATGCAAATATTTTTCTGTTTTTGTCGTTTTGCAAGTTATCCTGCTGTAATTCGGTAAAATTGCATTTTACGCACTTTTCTGCCGTGCTTGTATCCACACTATACACAGAGTTATCCACAAGAAAAACCCTGTGGTTGGCGGTATCCGGGTCATTATCCACACTATCCATAAATGTCCTTATTTACTGAAATCTATGCACAGAATATTACTTAAAATGAAAGATTTTTTTCATATATTGCACAAGCCGATGATCATATCTCAGTCAAGGGCAGATAAGGTACGGCATTTAGCGACAAGTCCATGATATCGCCGCGCATCAGCCTGTAATAACCTGCACATCCTATCATGGCAGCGTTGTCTGTGCATAGGACAGGAGAAGGACTGTACAGCTTAATGCCATGCCGATTGACTGCATTCTCCAGTTGACCTTTTAGCAGCTGATTGGCAGCTACTCCGCCAGCAACGGCCACGTTTTTCATATTTAACGCAAGGGCACAGCTTACGGTCTTTTCCGTAAGCACATCAACCACTGCCTGTTGAAAGCTTGCGGCAACATCCGCTGCAGGTATGGGTTCCCCAGTCTGCCTTAGATTGTGTATATTATTGATAACAGCAGTTTTCAAACCGCTGAAGCTGAAATCATAAGGACTGTCCTTTATCGTAACTCTGGGAAAATCAAAAGCATAAGGATCTCCATATCTCGCGATCCTTTGAATTGCCGGTCCGCCCGGATACTCCAGGCCCAGTGTCCTGGCTATCTTGTCAAACGCCTCACCCGCTGCATCATCCAGAGTCTGTCCCTTTGTTTCATACACGCCATAATCCCTGACCAAAACTATCATCGTATGCCCGCCGGAAACCACAAGGCACAGATATGGCGGGACAAGCTCCGGGTGCTCGATATAATTGGCACTGATATGGCCTTCAATATGGTGCACGCCAACAAGCGGCACTGACAGTCCAAAGGCCAGAGCTTTTGCTACTGATACACCTACCAGGAGAGCACCTACCAGCCCCGGACCAAAGGTTACAGCAATAGCGTCAATATCAGACATAGAAGTATTGGATGTGCTCAATGCTTCATCGATCGTTTGGTTGATCGCCTCTACATGCTTTCTCGAAGCTATCTCCGGTACGACCCCGCCATATGCTTTGTGTACATCAATCTGGGACGATATGATGTTGCTCAGGACGGTTCGCCCGTTTTTCACTACCGCTGCAGATGTTTCATCACATGAAGTCTCGATAGCCAATATCAGAACATCATCTTTTTCCTTAAGCTCTTCTGCCTTTTTTGCCATTTGTTCAAAATATCTCATGACTGTCCCCTATCCCTTGCCGTCCTGATTGATCTTCTTTCTAATGCTATATGTATTGCTGATACAGCCGCCAATGTTAAGTTGCCCAGTGTAAAATAAGCCAATACCCGTGTAACCGCACTATTGAAGAACGGTTCCGGGACCATCAGGATCATGATGTCTGTCTCGGGATTGAGCTGCCAAAGGTCGTTGTCAAAAAACAGGTAATGAAACTGGTCCCAGTAGTAGTTAAAGTTGGTCTTGATCAAAATGAAAAGGACCGAAAGCAGCACGATCAGGACGCCGGCGGTCCAGATAAAGGATCTGGCGAAGTACGACTGGGCCTTTTTCCCGGCTGCAGCAACAAGAACAGCAGCCAGCAAAAGGATCGCAGCGATCGAATAGGCTCTCACTCTGTATGCAAATCGGAAAAGAGCTTTGACATCGACCATATGTGCTGTTTCCCTTTCATTGAATACAGGCCGTACCTCACCCTTTATCTCAGCTTTTATATCACTTATAGAATCTCTGCCATCCTTGATATAATCAAGCAGTTCCCATGTTACTCTCAAAAGCTCATCATTGGATATGCCGATAGTCTCAGCGGTGTTCAGCCTCTTGTATTGGTCTGCGTAAAAGCTTTTATCGAATGCTACCAGATCTATGCCTGTCACAAGCAGCACATGGTAGATCAGCAAGGAAATCAGTATTGCGGCTGTGTAGCATATAAGCTTCTTTTTCATAAGCCACCCTCCCTCAAATGAAAATTCCACATGATAAGGGCATCTTCCTGATTATCAGCATAATACTTTTTTCTTACTCCTCCCACTTCAAAACCGAGGGACTTGTATAGCCTTATAGCAGTCTCATTGGATACCCTGACCTCAAGCGTCATACGTTCCATACCGAGTCTTACGGCTTCTTTCATTAGGGTCAGCATCAGTAGCCGTCCCCATCCTCTCTTTCTATAGTCCGGATGCACTGCTATATTTGTCACATGCGCCTCATCAAGCACGAGCCACATGCCGCCGTAGCCTATGACCTTATCGCCGAGCTTTGCTGTGTAATATCTGGCACACCTGTTCTGCTCAACTTCCAGCCGGAATGATTCATACGACCACGGCATAGAAAAGGACAATTTTTCAATTTCCAGTACCTGGTCGATGTCTTCGACTGTCATGGGCGATATCCTGATAATGTCATTCATGAAGCTCCCCCTGAAAGCTTTTTTTGCTCTGCTTGTGATTTTCTAAGGTAAAAGGGCTCTAGCTCGTAATGAGACACACACATGCCCTTTTGCGCATACAGGTGCCCCAGCCAGGCTGTAGCAGATGCCCTTTGGCAGCAAAGATGAGGAGGTGCGAAATATGCTGACTCACCAAGTTGGTCCTTTAGCGCTTGCTTATACCGGAACACTCCGTCTCCTACGAAAACAACAGGCTGATCAAAGCCCTTTACAGCCTCAGCCAGATCATCCACAGGCATAGCTGAATATGGCATCAGACTTTTATATTGCTCCGTGTCCCACTGGTAAAGGCATGTATATACCTGGTCGCGCCTGGCATCCAAGATAGGACATACGAGCCTGCCTGCAGCCATTATGTTATATGCCAGAACATCCAGGGTCGGCACTGCTGCGATCCTGATACCCGCAGCATGAGCAAGTCCCTTGACGGTGGCTATACCGATCCTGAGTCCGGTAAAGGAGCCCGGGCCATTGGACACTGCTATCACGTCGATATCATGAAGGACAAGATCTGTTGAAAGCAGTGCTTCCTCAACCATGGGCATCAGGGTCTGGGAATGGTTTAACTTGTGATGATGATAGGCTTCGTAAACAAGGGTGAGGTTGTCCATTATAGCTACGCCCGCAACAACTGATGAGGCTTCAAGTGCGAGAATTTTCATATTCTTTCAGTGCCTCCATGCATTCATCGTAACGCCGGCCTGATGCGCAGACCGTGATCTTTCTTTCAGTGTCAGAAACGGTCCGTTCGATGGTAATTTTCAAGTATTCATCAGGCACTAGATCTCCAAGCTTCTCAGGCCATTCGACTATAGTTATGCCTTCGCCGTAAAAATAATCCTCATAGTCCAGGTCATACAACTCTTCTGGCTCGGAGAGCCTGTATATATCAAAATGATAAACCGGATATGCACCCCTGTATTGGTTCATCAATGTAAATGTAGGGCTCGTAACCGTATCACCGGCTCCTATCCCACTGACTATGCCTTTGGCTATATATGTCTTGCCTGCTCCCAACTCACCGGAAAGCAGGATTATGTCTCCGGGCCTGGCATGCCTGCCTAAGGCAATGCCGATATTATATGTATCTGCTTCACTCCGGGATAAAATAACTATGGCTCGTCACCTCGACAACATTCGCTTTGCTTGCTTATGCAGCTATCATATCCCGTATTATACCACAAACTTTTCCTGATCACATAAAAAAACCGGGGTATGACCCGGTATTTTTTAGCAGTGATAGTGCTACATATGGAGTATTGGTGACAGCTTTTTATAGATCAGTAAAGTTATGAGGGATACGAGTGAAGATTTCAATATATTGAAGGGGATTACAGCAAACAGGATATAGGATTTCATATCTACGATCAGCTTGTTGGCTTTTGATGCCATTTCTATTATGGCTTCAAGTCCGAAGGCTTTTGAATACAAAGGTACTATAAGATAATAGTTTGAAAAGCAGGCTATGATCGTCATTGACATTATGCCAACTATCATGCCATACAAGGCATTCTGTTTATTTTTGGATCGCATGTAGACAATCGAAGCAGGCATGACAAAAGCAGAACCCACTATAAAATTCGACAGTTCACCTACAAAGCCTGTCTTTGTGCCTTCCAGGGCAATGTTCAGTACATTTTTCATAAGCTCTATAATAACGCCGGCCAATGGCCCTAAGGCAAAGGCTCCCAGTAAAGCCGGAAGGTCACTGATGTCGATCTCCAGAAACATGGGAAACAAGGGGATCGGAAATGAGATCAGCATCAGCAGGAATGCAAGGGCTGATAGCACTCCTATCTTAGCCAGATTTCTGCCGTTGAACTCAAAGATAAACCCTTTACTTAACATATGATTTCCTCCCTCAATGCAAAATGTGCAGACAAACAACGGATCTATAGAGAGAACTTGAGAGGGCACGGCTATAAAAAAGCTCCTGAAGATCTTCAGGAGCAATGATATACACATAAACGCCAACTCTTCTCCCATCCAGACTATACTGTCGGTCCCGGAATCTAACCGGATCGATCCCATATAAGGGACTCGCGGACTTTACCGCCGGTCGGGAATCTCACCCTGCCCTGAAGATAGACCGTTATAAACTTGACAATATTATATAACAATGCAATTGTACAATCAATAACTTAAAATTGCTATCTGATATCCTTCATGCTAAGGGAGATGCGCTTACGTTCGACATCTACATCGAGCACCCTGACCTTTACTATGTCTCCGACCTGTACTACTTCCATGGGATGCTTTACATACTTCTCAGACAAGTTCGATATATGAACGAGCCCATCCTGGTGTACGCCTATGTCTACAAACACTCCAAAATCTGTCACATTGCGTACTGTTCCAGTCAACAACATATCAGGTTTAAGGTCCTTAAGCTCCAAGACATCTGATCGCAAAACGGGCTTGGGCAGCTCATCCCTGGGATCCCTACCAGGCTTTTTCAGTTCATTGAGAATATCCTTCAGTGTAGGCAGGCCTATGCCAAGGCTTCCAGCAAGCTCATCCAGTTTCGATTTTGAAACCTCATCCAGCTTGATTCTCATACTCTCGCTGCCGATATCTGTAATAGCCCATCCTTTTACTTCAAAAAGCCTGAAGACCGCATCATAGGATTCCGGATGGACCCCGGTATTGTCCAGTATGTTGTCGCCATCGGAGATCCTCAGGAAACCGGCACTCTGTTCAAAGGCCTTTGGGCCAAGCATCTTTACTTCCAGCAATTGTTCTCTGCTTGTGAACCTGCCCCTGGTCTCTCTGTATGCCACTATGTTTTTCGCTATTGAAGGGGATATCCCTGACACATACTGCAGCAAGGATACGGATGCCGTATTCAACTCGACCCCCACATTGTTGACACAGTATTCAACTATACCCTGCAAGGTCTCAGCCAGTCTTTTCTGGTTGACATCATGCTGATACTGACCTACCCCTATGGACTTCGGATCTATTTTGACAAGCTCGGCCAGGGGATCCTGCAGCCTTCTGGCAATAGATACCGCACTGCGAAGCGCCACGTCATACTCCGGAAACTCTTCGGTCCCAAGCCTGGATGCTGAATAAACCGAGGCGCCTGCTTCGTTAACAATGATATACTGTACGCTGCCATCCAGCTCTTTGCACACCTGAGCTACCACCATCTCGCTCTCCCTTGAGGCTGTCCCGTTGCCTAATGCAATGACCCGGACCTTGTGTTTTCCTATCAGTCCTTTTATAACTTCTTTTCCCTTCTCTATGTCGTGATTTGGCAATGTTATGTATACTACGGCGGTATCCAGCACCTTTCCTGTTTCATCCACAACAGCGATCTTATTACCGGTGCGGTAGGCCGGATCCATCCCCATGACCACACAGCCTCTTACTGGCGGCTGAAGCAGGAGGTTGCGCAGGTTTTCACCGAAGACCTTTATTGCCTGCTCCTCTGCCTTTTCTGTGAGCATATTGCGGATCTCTCTCTCTATCGACGGGGCTATCAGCCTTTTATAAGAGTCCTCCAAAGCCTTTTGGATAAACACCGGGCATTTGCTTTGGGCTGCTATAACTTTTCGTGAAAGCAGTCCCATGAGCTTTTCAACATCGAGACTTATTTTGACATTCAGGAACTTGTCCCTCTCACCCCTGTTGATCGCCAGTATCCTATGGGGAACTATTTTATTGACCGCCTCACTGAAATCATAATACATATCATATACGGACGGTTCATCTACCGCAGCCTTGGTCTCAATAAAGCCATGCCTGTATGTATATTCCCTTATGTATTTCCTGATCTGGGCGTCGTCCGATATCATCTCTGCTATGATATCAAGGGCATAGGCTATAGCATCCTCAGCTGAATTTACATCTGCCTCTGGATTGATGAAATCAGCAGCAAGCGTCAATACATCCTCTTCGGTGGTTTCCTGAGCCCACATGACTTCCGCCAGGGGCAAGAGGCCTTTTTCCTTGGCTATCGTGGCCTTTGTCCGGCGTTTTGGCCGATATGGGCGGTAAATATCATCAAGCTCGGTGATCGTCTGAGCTTTTTCTATCTCCGCTTTTAGCTCTTCGGTCATCTTGCCCTGTTCGTCTATCAAACGGTATATGTCTTCCCTGTGGGCTTCCAGGTTGCGTAAATATACCAGCCGTTCATTCAGGTCCCTAAGAAGGGCATCATCAAGCCCGCCTGTCGCCTCCTTACGGTACCTTGCAATAAAAGGAATTGTGCAGCCTTCATCGACTAGGCTGAGCGTGTTGGCTACCTGCTTTACGCTGATGTTGAACTCCCTGGCGAGTTGGTTCGTTATTTTGTCCATAGATTACCTCCACTTTGTTTAATGCCTCCTGAGATTTTACCACAAAAACAGTGGCATTTACAGCCGGAAGGATGCTAATAAAACCCAGTAAATTTGGATAAATTTATATTAATTACTTGTATTGAGCCCCCGCTGTGTAATATAATCTCACTAACTTGTAACTTAAGGGAGGTACATAATGAGTACAGTAGTCATATTGGATTCCTGCACCGATCTGCCATACAGCTTTATAAAGGAGCACAACGTACCAGTCATAAACTTCAACTACAACTTCAAGGGCAATGAGTACAAGGACGATTTTGGACAAACAATGGACTACAAGACCTTTTACGATGAGGTCAGGAAAGGTGAAATGGCAACGACTTCACAAGTGAACTTTGATGTATACATGCAATATTTCAGGCCATACGTGGAAGCAGGCGATTCGATCATATACCTGTGCTTTTCTTCCGCCCTCAGCGGCAGCTACAATGGTGCTATGCTTGCCAGGGACATGCTTATGGAGGAATACAAAAATGCTGATATCACAGTCATAGATACAAAGGCAGCATCATTGGGAGAAGGGCTGATAGCCTGGCATGCCATTAAACTCCTCGAAAGCGGTGCATCAAAGGATCAGATCATAGATTGGGTCGAAACCAACAAGCTGAATGTTGCCCATTGGTTCACCGTCGAAGACCTCAACCATTTGAAACGTGGCGGTCGCCTTTCAGGCACCGCAGCCTTGCTGGGCTCGATACTGGATATAAAACCGATACTCCATGTGGACAATGACGGTCGGCTTGTCCCCGTAACCAAGGTAAAGGGTCGAAAAAAATCTATCAGAGCGTTGGCGGACAAGCTGAATGAAACAATTGTCAGACCAGAGGACCAGGTCATCTTCATAAGTCATGGTGATTCACCTGATGATGCAGCCCTCCTCGCTGATATGATACGCAGCAAGCAGCCTGTAAAGGATATCATTATCAACTGCATCGGCCCGGTCATTGGCGCCCATTCCGGCCCCGGGACCATAGCTTTATTTTTTATAGCAAACTCGCGTTGACCCTTGTTTACGAAAAAAGGCCGGGAAATCCCGGCCTTGACTGCGCTTAAGACTGTTGTACACCCGGAATGCAGATCGTCCGGCCTATCTGGAGTGACTGGGGATCAAGGCCAGGATTGGCTGCTAAAATGGCGTCAACAGTCACATTGTACCTTCTTGCTATAGAAAAGAGCGTATCTCCGCTTCTGATAGTGTAATAGGTCCCACCCGGGCATGGCGGCAGGCCGGTATGCGGAATGCAAAGGGTCTGGCCTATCATCAGCCTGTTCGGATCCACACCGGGATTGGCAGCCCGTATCGCATCAACTGTTGTATTGAACCGCTGTGCAAGATTGTAGTATGTGTCTCCAGCCCTTACCACGTATGGAACAGTACCTTCCGGACACTGACCTGGACTGGGGGCACCAGGGATGCAAATCTGCTGGCCGATCATGAGCCTGTTGGGGTCGACACCGGGGTTGGCGGCGATTATAGCTGCAACGGTGGTGTTAAACCGTTGTGCCAGGCTGTAATAGGTGTCTCCAGCCCTTATTATATAGGGTGTGGTGCCACTCGGGCACTGTCCGGGCGTGGGAGCTCCGGGTATGCATATCTGCTGGCCGATCATGAGCCTGTTGGGGTCGACACCGGGGTTGGCCCTCATGATTGCCATTACGGTAGTATTGAACCGCTGTGCCAGACTGTAAAAGGTATCACCGGCTCTTATAATATACGGCTGCGTACCGGGAGGACATGTCACCTGAAGTGCATAATAATCATAATACATATAATATATCACCTCCATTCGGATATGATACATTATATGCAGAAACACATCCGGTGTTCTCTATTCTCCGAGCAGGTACCTATTTTCTGTGATATTTATAGTAAGCTACGACAGTATACTGTTTGCCTTTTTCAGCATCATAATATCTAAGGTTGACACCGTCCAGGCTTAAAAACTCTCCGGCCTCTAGCCCCTCCAAGGGATGCTTGAACACCTCTTCACCCCCGCATATTATCACCAGTTCATCGCCAAACACATTTATGTGTCCGTACTTGCCAATAATGGTTTCTCCATAGGTGTCCGGGTCCCTTACACTTACATATTTCACTTCCCTGCCATTCAAGCTCTGCAGCAGCAATAGATTATTCCTTGTTTTCCTTTGCTCTTTGCGTTTAAAAAACATTAATACACTACCCCTGGCCTGATAATAGAATTGTAACGTAAACTGTTATCTAAAGCTTGTATCCTGCTTCCGGTAGCTGATCAGACTGCTCCAATGGCCTGTTTATCTTTGGTGCGTTATTTTTATACTGCATATAGCTGTAGTATATATCATCCCTGTAATGATAGGGCCCGTCCTTCGAAATGATCTCCCAATTCCCACTCTTGTCCAGATCGGGTATTTTTGTATCTGCTTCATATACCTTGTGTATCTTTGTAATATATCCTGTGCTGCAATATGGAATCATAACTCTGTAGACTTCACCGCCACCGGCTATATAAATATCATCATCATTGTATTTTTTCAGTTCTTTAAAAAGCTCATCGTATGAATGACATACTGTAGCCCCTTTACAGGTGAAGCCTTCCTGTCTGGTCAATACTATATTTGTGCGGTTGGGCAGCGGCCTGCCGTCAGGGAAGGACTCAAGAGTCTTTCTTCCTACAACTATGACCTTTCCTGTGGTCTTTTCTCTAAACTGCTTCATATCGGCCGGGATTCGCTCCAACAGCCCCCCCTTGTAGCCAATATTCCAGTTTTCATCTACCGCAACGATAAAATTCATCAATAGCTCCTTTCAGGCTTTCGCCTAACTTAAATACTTAAGATCAATATGAATGCATATCATCCATCGTAAACATCCGGAACAGTTACGATTCACTCAACATGAAGCTTATATCTATTATTTCCCAGTTTTCCGTATCAGGGTCCCATTTGACTTTGCTATATAGATCGCCAAAATAATAGCGGTATGTTCCGTCTACTTCCAGCTTGGCCGATAACTCATGTATCCTGTCTCCGTCTGCGTCTAGAGAACCAAAAGCACAGACAGGTCAATTATCTCTTTCTTGAACACCAAACCTGCCTCCCCTATTAATCGTGTTTACAAAGGCTTACTACTCACACTGCGATAGGTATATTCTTTATCTGCGGTCCGTGTACATAGCCTTCCAGCTTGAAGTCCTCGGGCTTGAACTCATAGAAATCCTTGACATCCGGATTTATCACAAGCCTTGGGGCCGGATACTGGGGCCTTTCGATAAGCTCCTTTATTATGGGTATGTGCCTGTCATAGATATGCGCATCAGCTATAACATGGACCAGTTCACCCACTTCAAGGCCGCTGGCTATTGCGAACATGTGCACCAGTATTGCATACTGACATACATTCCAGTTGTTTGCCGGGAGCACATCCTGGGACCTTTGATTAAGTATGGCGTTCAGCTTGTTGCCTGTCACATTGAAGGTCATGCTGTAGGCACAAGGGTAAAGGTTCATTTCATGCAGGTCGCTGTGATTGTATATATTGGTTATTATCCGACGGCTGTAAGGATTGTGCTTCAGGTCATACAACACCCTGTCCACCTGGTCGAACTCGCCTTCAGGATATTTATGCTTGATCGACAGTTGATAGCCATAGGCCTTGCCTATCGAGCCGTCCTCGTCAGCCCAGGCATCCCATATATGGCTGTTCAGATCCTTGATGTTATTGGACTTTTTCTGCCATATCCACAGGATCTCATCGATGGCTTTTGCGAGCGGAGTAGGCCGCAGGGTCAAAATCGGAAATTCTTCGGACAGGTCATACCGGTTTACGACCCCAAACCGCTTAATTGTATGGGCCGGTGTGCCATCCTCCCACCTTGGCCTTACTTTTTGACCTTCCGAGCTGTAACCATTTTCCAGTATATCCCTGCACATATCTATGAATATATGGTCTGCTTTGCTCATACTCAAACCCCTTTTCTTACGTACTTTATATGTACATGCTATCAATAACCTATTATATCAGAATATCTCACTGATGGGACAGTATATGGATGCATTATTCCTTGTTTAAATGCTCCAGGAGAAAATCCAGGTTCTGAATATGGTCATCTGACAAAAGCGGTGCAAACAGGTCACCCTTTTCCCTGAGCCTGTCCTTTGCATTAAGCAGCGTAAAATCCTCAGGCCTGATACCACTTCTGAGCTCCTCCCATTCCACAGGCATGGAAACGGTCGCCTTACTGTTTGCTCTTGGAGAGTAAACCATTGTGATAGTTTTTCCGTGCCACATCTGCAGATAATCAAAATAAAGCCTTTTTCCTCTTTTGCTGACTATGCGTTCTATAGTAAAAACCTTCGGATACTTTTTGCTGAAGTACCTTCCGAAAAACTCATTTATTTTTCTTGCCTCATCATAATCATAGCGCTGACCGACAGGGATATACACCTGAAGCCCTGTAGCGCCGGAGGTCTTCACCCAGCTTTCAATCATCAACCCTTCCAGAGCCTCATTGATAATAAGGGCTGCCTCTGCTGCATCATCAAAGCTCTGTCCCTCAGAAGGATCCAGGTCAAATACCAGGTAGGTCGGATAGTTTTCCTCAGTATACAGATTAAAACCGGTATGAAACTCCAGTACGGCCTGATTGCCAAGCCATACAAGGGTAGGAAGGCTGTTCAGCAATATATGGTTGTTGCCATGCCAAAAGGCTGTCTCCACCCACTCAAGTGCATGATCCGGCACATTCTTTTGGAAAAATGCCTTTCCATCAATCCCATCAGGGTATCTTATAGAAGTCAGCAGCCTGTCTTTTGCATGAGGGAGCATATACGGAGCCAGTTCGATCAGCTTTCCTATATAATCTATTTTCCTGATGCCTAGCTCGGGCCATAAAAGCTTTTCAGGATTAGTTATCCTGACCTTTTTTTCGTTAATATCAAGCTCGTTCATCCATTGCCCATTCCCTTCCGTCTGCTTCTTCAGGGCTGTTGCTTGAAAACCCGAGGATTCTCGGGTGCCTTAGTACTCCGTCATCAGTCCATTCCAGAAAGCTTACCCAGCATGTAAGAACGGGGGCAAACCAGACAACATCAGGTTCGTTCAATCCGGACGTATCCTGAAACGGACTTGTATCGCTTTTAAGTTGCGGCATATACTCCTTGATCAGATACAAATCGGTTTGTGAAAGTCCCTGGGATGCCTTGCCTATGAATGAAAGAGCGCCTTCCCTGTTTACTCCCAGCATGAGCGAATTTGGCATACCAGCTTTCAGGCTTGTTCCGCAGATTATTGCCAGGAGCTTCTTAATTGCTTTCAGCTTGTACCATGCGCGGTGGCCCTTGGCCGGCAGGTAGGGACTGTATATGTTTTTAGTGACGATCCCTTCCCAGTTTTTCTGCTTCATAAGCTCAAACAGGCCATGTCCGTCCGTGAAGTCATCGGTTATCATGAAGCTTTGGCCTTGCTCTACTGTGCTAATAAGGATCTCTCTGCGCTCTTTGAGCGGAAGCGTGGTCACAGGCTTGTCTTCAAGATACAGGATATCAAATATTGCATAGGCAGCAGGGAATTTTGCCATGTAGTGCCTTACCCTGCCCGGACTCTTCACCCGTTCCCTTATAAGCGACCTATGGAATGAAGGCCTTCCATCATCGCCCAATACTATTATCTCACCGTCAAGTACTGCCCGGTTTGCTTTCACCAGTTTTCTGGCATCGGTTAGCTCCGGATAAAAGGCGGTCCGCTCATTTCTGTTTTTTGTGAATACTCTTATGCTGTCTCCTTCTATATATGTGAGCCCCCGGATGCCGTCCCACTTTATCTGGTGTATCCAGTCACTGCCACTGATCAGCTTTTTAGTTGAGATTGGCTCCATAGGAGTAATCCAGTCCATAGGCTTCCATTCTCCTTTTGCCGGTTTCTTATCCTAATCAGCCTGCCGTAGTTTCCTTCTTTCTTTTTGCAGCAGGTTTTTTCTTTGGCACAGGCGAAGAGTCGGACTGCCTTAGCTTTTCGGTCACCTTGAGGCTTTCCTGTAATGCCTTCATGAGGTCTACTACGTTATGCTGCTGTGCCTCAGGCTGCAGGACGACTTCGTCTCCTTCTATCTTGCTTTGGATCAGCTCCAGCAGCCCTTTTCGGTATTCATCGGTATACTTGTATGGCTCGAATTCCGTAGTCAGGTTTTCAATAATCTGCTTTGCCATTGTGAGCTCTTTTTCATCGACAGCTATAGCTTGAGGGATCCTTGGCACCTGGGATATGTCGCGGACCTCATCAGGGTAGAATATGGTTTCCATAACAAGCAGGTTCTTGTACACCCTTATTGCTGCCAGGGACTGTTTTTCACGTATAGTGATCCTGGCAATCGCTATTTTCCCTGTCTGATTCATTGCCTCCCTCAGCAGGTTGTAGGCTTTCTCCCCTGTTTCCTGTGGCGAAAGGTAGTATGTCTTTATAAAATATACGGGATCTATCTCCGACAAGCTTACGAAATCCATTATCTCAATGGCCTTGCCTGTCGATTCCCGAAGCGCCTCCAGCTCTCCGTCTGTTATAACTACGAACTTGCCCGGCTCATATTCATAGCCCCTTACGATATCCTCCTGCTTCAGCTCCTTGTTGCAGTTAGGACACTTCTTTTCATATTTTATCGGGCTCATACATTCCTTATGGATCTGCCTGAACTTGACATCCTTGTCTTCTGTGGCGGCAAACATCCTGACAGGGATATTAACGAGCCCGAAGCTAATTGAACCCTTCCACATCGTATGCATAGAACAAACCACCTCCGAAGCAAAATATACTCTTATGTTTTGCCTGTAGGTGATAACTATACTTATATCGCAAGCAATAAAAAAACCGGCATTATATGCCGGTCAAACCCCTGCATCATTCCTCCTGGAACAACGTGGTCGATAAATACCGTTCACCGGTATCAGGAAGTACGACCACTATGGTCTTATTCTCATTCTCAGGCCGTTTTGCCAGCTGTAATGCGCCATAGACCGCCGCACCGGAGGATATGCCCACTAAAAGCCCTTCTGTCTTTGCCAGCTCCCTTGATGTGGTGAAAGCATCCTCGTTCCTTACAGTGATTATTTCATCTATGATATTCAGATTCAGCACATCCGGAACAAAACCGGCACCTATGCCCTGGATCTTATGCGGCCCCGGACTGCCGCCGGACAATACAGGC
This sequence comes from Bacillota bacterium, assembly GCA_029549985.1. Lineage (GTDB taxonomy): Bacteria > Bacillota > Clostridia > Caldicoprobacterales > DTU083 > JAKORJ01. The sequence goes on along the minus strand of JAKPIB010000046.1, from coordinate 55,964 downwards.
GAATCGGCCGGTTCTACGGCGACTACCTTTATACCCGGTTTTTTCTCCTTCAGCACCTCGCCTACGCCGGTTACAGTCCCTCCTGTTCCTACACCTCCAACGAATATGTCTACTTCTCCGTCAGTGTCATTCCATATTTCTACTGCAGTCGTTTTTCTGTGGATGGCAGGATTGGCCGGATTCTGAAATTGCTGGGGTATGAAGGAGTTGGGATATTTTTCGGCCAGCTCATTTGCGACTCTGATCGCGCCCTTCATCCCTTCTGCCCCGGGGGTCAGGACCACCTCTGCTCCCAGAGCCTTTAATAGGTTTCTCCTTTCAACGCTCATCGTCTCCGGCATGGTCAAAATCAGCCTGTAGCCCTTGGCTGCCGAAACAAAAGCCAGGGCAATACCGGTATTACCGCTGGTCGGCTCTATGATCACCGTGTCCTTGTTTATGATCCCCTTTTCCTCCGCATCCTTTATCATCGCATAGCCGATCCTGTCCTTGACACTTCCGGCGGGGTTGAAATATTCAAGCTTGGCGATGAGCCTGGCCTTGAGCCCGTGCTTTTTGCTAAAACCGTTCAGTTCCAACAGGGGTGTGTTTCCTATAAGGTCGGTCAGATTCTTTGCTATTTTTGACATATATATTCCTCCTTAATTATCGTTCATACTTATGATCAGATATAATACATGATGTTGTCGGCAGACTGCATTTTATGATACTCATTCTGCAGATCCTCTAGAGTAATCGAATCCAAAAAGTCATTGATAGTGGAATTGAGCCTCTGCCATACATTTTTGTCGATACAGTCCATGATACTGTTCATTCCTGGTCCACTATCCCCTTCAGCCACATTTATATCTCCCTCAAGGACTCTAAATATATCACCTACTCTGATATCGCGGGGCTCGCCGGCGAGCTTGTAACCACCGTATGCTCCTTTTATGCTGTTTACCAGGCCTGCTTTCCTGAGCAGAGAAAATACCTGCTCCAGATAGCTTGGGGAGATGTTCTGCCGGTCTGCTATACTGTACAGGGAAATATGCTCATTGGCTGAATTAACTGCAAGATCCAGCATGGCCATCAAACCATATCTGCCCCTGGCAGATATCTTCATCCTGATCACCTCTTAATTCCTACTATTCCTATTTGTTTAATATGATATTCCGCTTCTCTGGTTTTGTCAATAGTAGGTGCTTGATTTTGCAAAAAAAAATGTGCTTACAGCACATTGCTCAATATATGATCCTCCCCTTTTCATCAGGTATGCCTGTTTTTCTGTAAAAGTATGAGTTAATCACATCCCGCCATTCCTTTGCATGTTCGACCTGTTCATTCAAGCGTGACAGGACATGCCCATGCCTTTCATCATCTATCATGCCCTTGAGAGACTCCCACTTGCTGCGTAGCTGTTCTGCCTGCTCCACACCATAAAAATGCGAGTCATAAATATGCTGGATGACAGTTTTGCCGCTTTTCAGCCTGTAAGTGTAGGGCAGCCTGTGGAAAAACAGCACCAGCTCTTCGGGACAGGTATCCAATGATTCAAACCTCCTGAAATTTGGCTCTCTATACTGGGCTGTAAAGCCAGTCCCCCCGGCCTTTGTCCTGTCAACGCCTATCGCCTGGAAATCAGCCCTGTGATAAGTGCCCCATCTAGAATACTCGTAGCCATCAACATTAGGCCCATAGTGATGATTGGGATTGACCATCCAGCCTATGCCCAGCGGAGCTGTATATGACTCATAAATAAGCCAGGAGGCTAGTAGCATTTCTGAAATGGTGGCCATGACTGCAGGGTCGTTGCCAAAGGTGCAGCTTATCCACTCCCTGGTGATCTCCTCGGCTGACAAGTCAGGGTCCCAGGCCAGCCTGCCATAACCGTAAAGGTTTGCCTGGGCAAGGTAGTGGCCGGTCCAGTTGTAATCAGAGCCGATATTGCTCACGCCTGCTATGCCACAGTTTGCCCTCTCAAAGGCAGAACCGTCTATTACCCTTTTAACAGGCGTACCCTCGCTTGCTGCATAAGTGTCAAACTCAAGGATCTCCTTCCACTGAGGCACCAGGTAGCACAAATGCCGCTGCTGTCCTGTGTACTCCTGGGTGATCTGGAGCTCCAGCATCATGTTGGTCTGCTCCATAGCGCCAAAGAGCGGCGAGACCGGCTCGCGTACCTGGAAATCCATAGGCCCGTTTTTGACCTGCAGTATCACGTTATCATCAAACCAACCATCCAGATGTCTATAATTATCATAGGCTGCCTTTGCCCTGTCGGTGGCCTTGTCGCGCCAGTCCTGCTGACAGTTGTATACGAAGCACCGCCATATGACAAGGCCGCCATGCGGCTTGAGCGCTGCTGCCAGCATATTGGCACCCTCGGCATGGTTGCGGCCGTATGTATAAGGTCCGGGCCTGTGCTCCGAATCGGCTTTTACTAAAAATCCGCCAAAATCCGGGATATGGCTGTATATATAGTCAGCTCTCTTTTTCCACCAGTCAGCCACATCCTTGTCCAGGGGGTCTGCGGTAGAAAGGCTGCCCAAATCGATCGGGCTGGCAAAGTTTATGCTCAGGTATACCCTGATGCCATACCCCCGAAAAATATCAGCCAGCTGCCTGACTATGTATATTCTGTCATCAATTAGCCTGGTTTCTTCTTTATGAACATTCACATTGTTAAGTACTATTCCATTGATGCCGACAGAGGCCAGCAGCCTTGCGTAAAATGATATCCTTCCCTTGTCTTTTGCCAGGTCATTGTCCGAAAACAGGATCGACCTACCGGCATAACCCCTTTCTACCGATCCGTCAACATTGTCCCATTGATCGATCAACCGCAGCTTATTCTTAGGATTTTCCAGCAGATGAATGTTCTTCAGGCTCCTACCCTGTGTCAGCAGCAGCATAAATTTAAAAACACCGTACAACAAACCTCTTTCACTTTTTGAAGCAATCAACAGCTTTGATGTCGGTGGCTTATCTACCTGCTTGATCAGGAAGCCTTCAGCCTTCATGCTGCGCAGCTCTTCCTTGCTCAGCATCGATTCTGCCTTCGGGTCCATACCGGAAACCATAAGCACAACGCAGGGACCATCAAGCGACGAAACACAAGCAGGTCTTGACCCCGTCATCCGGGCAATGCCTTCTGTGAGCTCGGTGTATGCATTATCTGAAATCTCACCCGAACTATTATAGTATATGTATTTTAAGACATCGCCCGAATCAGACAGGCAGCTTTCCTGTAACGCCTGATGATACCTGAGCCAGCAGCTGTCGTACTCTTTGCAATTTTCACGTATGCCTGTAGATACTATATCAGAACTGCTCTTCCCTACGTTAGTCATATAACCTCCGTAAACCCTGTGATCTTCCAGCTTCATGATAAGGTAATTCTGTGCTATAATCCATATAAGGAGTTAAGAGTCTTGTAATTATTAAAGAATCGGGAGTGTTTGCCTTGTTGACCAACGATGACGTATTTCTGCCGGTGATCCAGTATTTTATAGAGCGCAAAGGGACAGCCTCCTGGCAGATCAAGAAAGACAAGATCTGCTTCCATGATTTGACCTACATATATAAGGGTAAAGCCACTTACTTTGTGAATGAACAGAGCTTCGAGCTTAATCCCGGCGATATAATATATGTTCCGAAAGGAAGCATACGTGAAGCAGTTACAGATCCTGATGATCCTGTACATTCCTTTGCCTTCAACTTCAACATAGCATATCCCTCAGTTGACGATGATCCCCTTCCCCTTGATACAGTGTTCAATATCCCCGAGGACCCGTATTTCATCAAGCTGTTGAGAGAGTACAACATAGTCTGGCTTGAGCGCAAGGACGGTTTCTCGCTGAAGGCTTCAGGGCTGTTTATGATGATCCTGCACTACATATATTCGAGGCTGCCTTCACAGGCTGATAAGCAGGCAGCTGACCTGAGAATAGAAAAGCTGAAAAAATACATAGTCAATCATTACCACGAGAAAATCGATAAAGAGACATTGGCCAGTCTTGTACAACTGAATACAGTCTATATGGGTTCCTTGTTCCGCAAAAAAACAGGCTATACCATAAACGAGTACACCCAGAGGATACGTATAAACAAGGCCTGCGATATGCTGGCCACCGGAGAATACTCAGTGAGCGAGACAGCATTGAAGTGCGGCTTTGAAGATATTTTTTATTTCAGCAAGGTATTTAAGAAAATAATCGGCCTGTCCCCGTCAGAATGGTGTAAATCCCTGAAACAGGCATGAACTTGAATAATCGCATAATATGAAAGCAGCATCTTCACCATATGGAAAAAATGCTGCTTTATTCTATTATGCCCTTGCCAGCTTGTAGATCTCAATTACATCCTTCTTCTTAAGCTTCACCAGGCCGCCTATCTCAAAAGTATCACCCATTGTGCACTTGTCTGCCATTTCCTCATACCGGTCATCCCTGACACCGAGCTCTTCCAGGGTTACAGGCAGTCCTATACGGCGGAAAAATTCCTTCAGGCGTTCGATCCCCGCAAGGGCTGTGCGTTCAGGATTGGCAAAACCCTGATCTACATCCCATACCCTTACCGCAAACTGCACAAATCTTTGAATATTATGCTTGTACACATATTTCATCCATGCCGGAAACACCACAGCCAGACCTGCGCCATGGGCAACATCATATATAGCGCTCAGCTCATGCTCTATTTTATGGGAAGCCCAATCCTGGTCTCTGCCTGTCCCCAGGAGGTCATTGTGAGCGATCGTCCCTGCCCACATGACTTCTGCCCGCGCTGCATAGTTGTCCGGTTCAGCTATGGCCAGCGGTACATTGGCTATAATGGTTTTAAGGGTTGCCTCGCACAAGCGGTCGGTAAAATCTACATCCTGTGTATTGGTGAAATAGCGTTCCATTACATGGGCCATTATATCAGCAGCCCCGCATGCCGTCTGATATGGGGGCAGGGTATATGTAAGCTCAGGATTGAGTATGGCAAACTTCGGCCTCATAAGGTCGCTTCCCGTGCCCTTTTTATACCAGCCGTCTTCATTGGTCAACACCGAGCTTGTACTTGATTCGCTTCCGGCGGCCGGTATCGTCAGTATTACACCTACAGGCAGGGATTCTTTTATTTGCGCTTTGCCATCATAGAAATCCCATACATCTCCCTGATAGGGTACACCTATGGCAATGCCCTTGGCAGTATCTATGACGCTTCCGCCGCCGACTGCCAGAATAAAATCCAGCTTGTTTTCCCTGCAGAGCCTGATCCCTTCCCTGACAAGGCTTACCCGCGGGTTGGGCACAACACCGGAGAGCTCCATAAATAAAATGCCATGTTCCTTCAAGGAAGCTGTCACCTTGTCATATAATCCGCTTTTCCTGATGCTTCCACCGCCATAGACCAGCAATACTCTTTTGCTGTACTTTGCAGTCTCTATTCCGACCCTTGTCTCCGTACCTTTGCCGAAAATGATCCTTGTAGGATTATAAAACGTAAAATTGTTCATGATCTGTTCCCTCCGTTTCTTGCTCTTATATTTATAAACCTATATGCATGGACATATCAACAAAAATCATTTCTTCCCGCCTGTTGCCCCATGGCTCCTGAGCATGTATTTAAGGCCGTCGGATATTACTGTGGATCTATCCCTCAATACCCAGTAGGCTTCTGTGTCTTCCAGACTGTCTATCAGGGCCATACCCTCCTCAAGGGGCATTAGAAAAACTGTCGTAGACAGGAAGTCTGCCACGCCAGAATCCTTTGTTATGATAGTTACAGACCGAAAATATTCTGCCGGCATCAGGGTCTCAGGGTCTATCAGGTGATGATACGTTTTCCCATCAACGATATAGTACCTTTGATAATCGCCACTGGTCACAACGGAAGCATCGTTGATGAAAACGACATCGAGTATATTCTCCTCATCCTCCACCACTGCCTTATCCGGGTCCTGGATGCCGATTCCCCATTTTTCCCTTATGCCGTCCAAAGGCTTGCCTAGGGCGTGGATATTGCCGCCGGGGCTTAAAATGGCAGATTCCAATCCCTGCGCTGCCAGTTCACTGATCACAAGCTTAGTAGCATAACCCTTGGCTACTGCACCGACGTCCAGAGACATGCCCTTATCCGCCAGATAGACCGTGCTCTCCTCCTTATTTACAATGACCTTGTTGATATCGGTATGCTTTGATGCCTCAACAAGCTTGTCCATAGGCGGAACCTGAGCATTGGCAGGGTCATATTCAGCATCCTCCCTGTACTGGTGCCAGATCTCAAGTACCGGCCCCATGGCGATATTTGTTCTTCCCCCGGTTTTCTCGTACCATTCCTTGCAGAAAAGTATAAGGTCAATGATTTCCTGGCTGACCTTAACCGGCTTGATCCCGGCATTGTCATTGATTGTCTTTATATTGTTTATGCCCTCGTACTCATGATATTTATCAAAGAGCTTGTGCAGCTCCATGAATCTTTCCTTTGCTTTTTCAAAGTACATATCAAACTCAGCTTCGTTCCTGGTGTACGCAACAAGCTGAACAGCCGTATCAAATGTGTCAAAAAAAACGGCGCTGTATTTCTGGTAACCGCTGTTGCAGCCGGACACAATAAAACCGATCAGCGCCAGGGCTAATGCGCCATAAAGTATTTTTCTCATATAATCACCCGCTAATATAATAGCAAATATCATGCCGGGCAACAATTGCAAAATAAAAAAACTCCCCCGGACATGCGGAGGAGTTTTCTGCCTTAAGTGTTATTTTGCGTTTTGGTTAGCCTCAACAACTGCTTCGATATAGTCCTGTACGGTGATGGTCACCTTGGATGTCAGCTCTGCTACATCCGGAACTGCAGGATGGGAAGCATCCTTTTCTTTTGTCTTCATGTTCTGGACTTCTTGAGCAGTCTTGCCGACCATCCATTTTTCAAGCTCGGCTATCTGCTCGAACCATTCCTTGCCAATGCCTGAACGGCTCTTCATACCGTAATCGTTGCCACGCTCTTTCTTGGTCAGGATCGGCTCATTGAAGTTGGATGTGACTTTGCCGTCTGCATCAAAGTTGACCTTTGTCTGGGCTGTATCGATTACAACGCCTACTATCTTGCCGTCCTTGTCAAAAGCAACACCGGCCATAACGGTATCTACCTGGGCTACAGGGAGCTGGTCACCGTCTTTGCCTTTTGAGCTGGCTATGGAGATGTTCTGCCCAAGGCCGACCTTCTCTGCACCGGGCTGGACTGCAACAGCATTTTCAGCGGCCTCTACAACTGCATTGATGTAATCCTGTACGGTTATTGTAACCTTGGATGTAAGCTCGGCTACATCAGGAACTGCAGGGTGGCTAGCATCTCTTTCCTTTGTCTTCATGTTCTTGATCTCATCGATAGTCTTGCCGACCATCCATTTTTCAAGCTCAGCGATCTGCTCATACCATTCCTTGCCAATGCCTGAACGGCCCTTCATGCCGTATGTATCTCCAAGCTCAACCTTGGTTTTGTACTCATCAGCAGGATTGGATGTCAATTTCAGATCAGCGTCAAAGTTGACCTTGGTCTGGGCAGTATCGATCTTTACCTTGACTACTTTGTTGTCCTTGTCTAGAGCAACAACGACCATGGTGGTATCTACCTGACCAACAGGCAGCTGCTCACCGTCAAGGCTCTTGGAGCTGGCTATAGAAGTAACATGTCCAAGACCGATCTTTACGATGCCTTCGGTTGCAACCTGAGGCTTGGAGCAGCCGGCAAATACTGAGGCAACCAGCATTATCACTAATGCAACTGACAGAAGTTTTTTCATAACAAACCCTCCATAATGTATATATAGATTGTTGATTGATTTATAACGCTAATAATTGTACCATATTGCTTAGAATTAGACAATTACTTGATAAAAAATAAATGGCTTATCGTTGTATTTCTTGTGTTTATTTATCGGTGCAAACTAAATGACCTAGCTTCTCAGAAGCCGAATCTTTATCTGATTTTGTCATATTTGTATCAATCAGAAACGGTATAACGTTAAGAGTTTAACATATGTCGGTCAGACAAGCTGTAGTCCCCGGCCCTTATACTATCTATGAAATCCTGGATCGAACTTAAGCGGTGCGGAAATACAAGCCCTCCGCCCTTGATATGATCGATTCGGTGGGCGTCGGAGCCTGAGGTCATAAGCAATGAATTTCGTTTTGCATAATCGAATGCCTTCATGTCGTACTCGGGGACAGCATGGCTTGTATTGATGACCTCTACAGAATCGACATACTCCGGGTATAAACGTATTTCACCTATATACGGGGCCTCTCTGAACGGGTGCGCATGAGATATGAAGCCGCCTGAAGCCCTGGATATGGTCAGGTATTTCTCAAGGCTCCAGGACAGCATATCAGGATGGCTCAGGAGAAACTCCTTGTCAAGGCCATAGGTCAGAAATTCAGTCCCCTTATATGCATATTCCCATCCCAGAAAGACCTGAAAGCCGATCCGGTTACCTTCCTCCAATGCATCCTCATAGCCCTTCACGAAAAGCTCCACTCTTTGCTCCCAGGGCAGGTCCAACGGAACAGCGGTGTTGCCATTGAAAAAATGGTCTGTGATTATAATGCCGGCGTAGCCTGCTTCTGCATACGCTCTCACCATTTCTGCTCCTGTATTCCTGCCGCAGGCGCTACCCTGGCTGGTATGCACATGGGTATCATACAGGTATCCTGCTGCATTCACTGTTTTCCCCGGTTCCACTACTTGTTTCACCTCTTCTGATATCTATCTCAGCTAATAACTGACCTACAAAAGTATATACCCATATGCACCCATATGCAACAAGTCACATAACAAAACCTGCCGCCTATTATGCGGCAGGCAGTTACACACATGCATCAAGCAGCTTCGTTGCGTGTATCAGGCAGCTTGTGAGGAGTTTTCACTGTTGCTTGTCCATGCCGGTATATATAAATACCGCATCCCTCAGGAATCCGGCCAGTCCGGGCTGCATTTTATCATAGTATTGGGTGAACCTTTCGTCATCTACATACATTTGGGCAAGCCCGGCATGGGCTTCCTTTGTATAGGAAGGCCAGGTATACAAAAGCCAGCGGCGATGCATGTCTGCTGCCTTCTGGGCTTCTTCCCCCGCCGGATCGCCAGTTGCAAAAGCTTTTTTCAGGGTTTCCAGGAGCTCTTCTCCCAGCCTGCAAAAGTCCTCGTATTGCTCCTGGGTCATGTTCATGAATTTCCTGTTTGAACTTTCTACTGCTTCCTCACCATACTTATCCCGGATCTCTCTGCCGTATTTCTCCTCATTTTCCTGTATGCACTGCTTCTTAAAGCCTTCAAACTTCTCTTTATCAGTCATCATCAATCTGCCCTCCGTTTCCGCTATGGTTTTTTCTACATTTCTGATCAGCAGGTCCAATTGCCGCCTCTTGCTTATAAGCTTTTCGCGATGCTCCTTCAATGCCTTGGCCTTATTGTAGTCTGGTGCATCGAGTATTCTTTTGATCTCATCAAGGGGTATACCAAACTCCCGGTAAAACAAGATCTGTTGAAGGGTGTTGACCTCTTTGCTTCCGTATATGCGGTATCCTGATGAACTGATCCTGGCCGGCTTCAAAAGGCCGATCTCATCGTAATACCTTAAGGTCCTTGCGCTGACACCAGCAAGCCTGCTCAGCTTCTGCACCGTGTATTCCACCAGAATCACCCCATGTCAATATGATAAACCTTTACGTTGCGTCAATGTCAATAGGAGATTTCGAAAAACTTTCAATGGTCCTCAGCCGATAAGGCTGCAGCGATCGTCTCATCTGCTTCCATCATGGTCTTCTTATACTCCTCCCAGTCGTCGATACGGTCTATGCACTTTCCAAACAGGATCTTTTCCATGCTCTTTCTGATTTCATTGGCATACCTGTATTTACTGTTGTTGGGATCATCCTTGATCAGGTCAAGGGTAAGGATGAGGCTGTGAAGGGCCTGGCCCCTGCTAAAGGGCTTTTGTGCCGGCTCAGACTTCAAAGGGATCTGCAACCGGGAGATGTCGCCATCGATGCAGGATCTTACAAGGAATTTTGTATAGCCAACTAAGCAATTGCTCCCTTCACACCTGCCACAGTTTTCTTCACCAAGACAAATGCAATCCATGTCATGGCTTACGCGGTTGTAGTAATCATAAAGCTCCCTGGATGCTCTCCTGAAAGCGGTTTCATGACCAGATCTAAGTTTTGCAATGACCGGCTTTGACAAAATCACAAGCATTGTTATAAGGAAAGCTGCGAACAGGACCATATACTGGGGTTTGAGGAATCTTCCCGGCAGGCTGTTATACAGCTTCGTAATGCCGAAAAACAGGAAGACAACTGATGCAATGAGCTTTATGGCAAGGTCCGGCAGTCTGTCGCCCAGCTTTCTTCCCACAAAAATACCCAGGCCTCCTGTAACGACCATGCCTAGCGCTGTCCCGGCCAGTATCGCGATCGGGGCTTTGGCATCCGCAGCCATGGTAATAGCTGTAAGTTGGGTCTTGTCGCCCAGCTCTCCGATAAAAAAAGCCAGGGCTACCGTCACGACCGGGCCCAGCTTGCTCATGTCATCATGTTTTTCATCATTTTCATCTTCAGCTTGAAGCGTCCATAATGAAAATCCTATTAAGGCAAAACCGGCTATTATCTGTAGGGTGTCAACAGGTATAAGCCTGGATAAATAGCTTCCCAGCAGTACGGCGAGGCCGTGATTTAGTAAAGCCCCTATGAAAATGCCAAGGAGCACCTTTTTTACGGCGTATCTGGTTGCAAATGCCATAGCCAGGATCTGGGTCTTGTCCCCCATCTCAGCAACGAATATCAGCATAAAGGCTTTGATAAATTCTTCCACAAAGCTTCCCTTCATTTCCATTCTCATTTGCTTTCTTACATGGATAAAAAGCATTATTTCATTTTACCACAACATCATGACGCATACAAGGACAAGCCAACGTAATGCGATTCAAGCATTAGTATCATTCCGGGGTATAAAATGCTATAATATATCAAAATCGACGGGAGGAACTAACATGCTTGCAAAAAACATAGCGGACAGGCTTAAGGGATCCTCTTGGATCAGGGATATGTTCGAAAAGGGAGAAAGGCTCAGGCAAAAATACGGTATCGATAATGTCTATGACTTCTCATTGGGCAACCCCGACATTGAACCTCCTGAAAGTGTAAAAATAGCTTTAAGAAGCCTTGCAGACAGCAAGCTGCCCGGTATGCACAAATATATGAGCAATGCAGGCCTGGCAAGCGTGCGGGAGAAGATAGCAGCTCATATCAAAGCAAACACCGGAATCGACCTGAAGGCTGAACATATCGTCATGGCCTGTGGCGCAGCAGGTGGGTTGAACGTAGTACTGAAAACCATACTTGATCCCGGTGACGAGGTCATTATATTTGCCCCCTACTTTCCTGAGTATAAAACCTATATCGATAATCACAGCGGGGTACCGGTTATATCCACCTGCAACACGGCTACATTTATGCCTGATCTTGATGAACTGGAAAAAAAGCTGAGCCCGAGAACAAAGGCAATAATCCTGAATACCCCTAACAATCCAACCGGGGTCGTATACAATGAAAGTATACTCAAAAGCATTGCCGATCTGCTCAATTCCAAGGAGCGCCAGTATGGCACCCGGATCCTGGTTATCTCCGATGAGCCTTATGCGAGCATAGTGTTTGACAACATTGAAGCTCCAAATATTATGAAAATCTTTGAGAACTCGGTAACTGTCACTTCATGCAGCAAATCCCTTGCCCTGCCTGGCGAACGGATAGGCTGGATCGCAGTCAACCCAGCCATGGGAGAAGCCACCCTCCTGGTGAGCGGGCTTGTCTACTCCACCAGGGCCCTGGGTTTCGTCAATGCTCCTGCTTTGTTTCAAAGGGTTGTAGCAGGATCCCTGGAGGAGACTGTAGATCCCGATGTCTATAAGGAACGAAGGGACATTCTTTATGATCAGCTTATCAAAGCGGGCTATGAATGTGTAAAACCCCAGGGAGCCTTTTACCTCTTCCCCAGATCACCAATGGAGGATGATATACAGTTCGTAAATCAAGCTGCTGAATACAATATACTGGTCGTGCCGGGCACAGCCTTTGGCTGCCCCGGTCATTTCAGGATCGCTTACTGTGTTTCTCTGGAAACGATCGAAAAGTCCCTGGACGCCTTCAAAGCCTTGATTGAGGACTGCAGACGGTCATAGGCTGTAAAGACTCCTGTCGAACAAGCTCCAGGGATATGCATCAGGCGGTCCTGCCGTCAAATCCAGTATATCCTTTTTTGTTGGGTGTTCGAACTTCAGCCTGTATGCCCACAAGGCTATGGGGCAGGCGTGAAGGCCTCTTTCATCAGGCCCATACAGCCTGTCACCATATAGGGGATGGCCTATCGCCTGGAGCTGGACACGGATTTGGTGAGGCCTGCCGGTGAGAAGTCTGACCTTGATGAGTGACAGCCGGCCCGAGACCGCCAGTAGATCATAATCCAGAATAGCTTCCATGGAGCCTGTGGTCCTGCTGTCGACCACATAAACCTTATTGCCTGTCCTGTCTTTTTTCAGGTGGTGGATGAGTCTATCCCGCTGCTTCAGCCCGGTGCCAATGACCACAGCCAGGTAATGCTTCTCAAAGCTTCTGCCGCGGATCTGTTCCGACAATCTTGAAGCGGCTTTTGAAGTCCGCGCAAAGACCATTATACCCCCTACCGGCCTGTCAAGCCTGTGGACCAGGCCGAGAAAAACATTGCCGGGTTTTTGATATTTTTCTTTAATGTAGCCCTTCAGCAAGGTCAGCATGTCCGCATCGCCTGTGTGGTCAGCTTGTGATAGGATGTTAGGAGGCTTTATTGCAGCCAGAAGATGATTGTCTTCGTAGACAATTTTTACTTTTACCGGGTTGACATTATCCAACTTTGCTATCATCACCGTTCAAATTTGGTTTGACTTCTTTATGGCCCTGATATAGCATTATCAGGTAAGCTGCTTTGATCCGCAGGTTTTGTTTCGAATATAATCGGGTACTTATTTATTAAGCTAGAACCAGGAGGGATTTCTAATGACAAAGGTGACCGCCCAGTGGAAGGATGGCTATGCTTTTGAATCCGTAATAGACAATCATAAGATAATCACGGATACTACCTCAGAGACCGGAGGGACCGACCTGGGCCCCAGCCCCAAAAAGCTCCTGCTCGCAGGATTGATCGGCTGTACCGGGATCGATGTAGTGTCCATCCTGAAAAAGATGCAAGTCGAGCCTGAGTCACTTGCCATCGAAGCAGAGGCTGAAAGCTCCAACGAGCATCCGAAGGTATACACCTCTATCAAGCTGACATTCAAATTTACCGGAGATAACCTGCCCATCGACAAGCTGGAGAAAGCTGTGTCCCTGTCTCAGGAAAAATACTGCGGTGTTGCAGCCATGCTCAAAAAAACGGCACCCATCGAGTACAAGGTCGTTGTACAGGGCAAAAATGCATGATCCAAGGCATACTTAAGCCGGCAATCATGCACTTCCCTTGTTATCATCTTCATAATATTTTATAAGGGCCTGGGTGCCCAGCTCGCTGCTGTCCATATCACCAGCAAGCTCTCTGTACATCGAAAGGACCTTCTCCAGTACAACCAGGCTAAGCTCATTGTTTAGAGCTTCCTCACGGGCAATTTGCATGTCCTTTATAAAGTGCTTTATAAAAAAACCGGGCTCATAGTCGCCTGCTATCATTTTTGGTGCCAGGTTTGACATCTGCCAGCTTCCAGCTGCACCGGCGCTGATGCTATTTAGCATTGCCTGCAGGTCAAGGCCCGCTGCCCTGCCATAGGCCAGAGCTTCGCACACACCGGCAATCGTGCCTGCTATGGCAATCTGGTTGGCCATTTTCGTATGTTGCCCGGAGCCTGCAGGGCCTTCGTATATTATATTGGTACCCAGGGCTTTGAACACTTGATAGCATCTGTCAAAGACATCCTTGTCCCCGCCTACCATGATGGACAAGGTGGCATTTCTAGCGCCCGTGTCTCCACCGGATACCGGCGCATCCAGCACAGAAAGGCCCTTTTCCTTGCCTGCCTCATAGATCCTCCTGCTGAGCGTCGGGGAAGTTGTAGTGAAATCGATCAGGCAGGCTCCCTTTCTGGCATTGTTCAAAATCCCTTTTTCCCCGAAGTATACCTCCTCGACATCCTTAGGATATCCCACCATCGTCATCACTATATCGGCATCTCTAACACATTCAGCCACCGAGTCCCGCCAGGATGCGCCTTCGCTGATAATATCAAGCGCCTTGCTCTTTGTCCTGGTGTATATCTGCATTTCAAAACCATGCTTCATAAGATTGCGCACCATAGGCTTGCCCATTATTCCGACACCTATAAATCCGATCCTTTGCACAGGTCACATCCCCTTATCAGTATCGTACATACTATCTATAGAATACATGATATCTTGGTTCAGCTTACCTATTGCTTACTCGTTCCCTGACTGTCCTGACCAGCTGGTGTACCCTTTCGGTTATCAGCTCAAGGTCCTGATCCGATGGACTGCCCTTGAACTCCACCGGCTCTATGAACTCCCATTTTGCACGATTCCTGTCCATGATCTCATCCAGTTCTTTCTGAGCTCCTCCTGACCAGCCGTATGAGCCAAGCCTGAAGGCACATCTTCCGCTCACCCTCTTTTTGCACAGCTCCTCCAGTACGGCTGCCATCGGGGGAAACATTTTGTATTCATAGGTCGGCATCGCCAGTATGATCCCGGTGGAATCCCAGACAGAAGCCAGTATGGTCCCCCAGGAGGTTTCCGGTACCCGGTGGATGTTGTACTTGATGTTCTCCTGCTCAAGCACCTTTTCCACATGCATTACCGCTTTTTCCGTCATCCCATACATTGAACCCCATATGACAGTGATCTCTTCCTTAGCAGGCCCTTTCTGATATGCTGCATATCTTTTATAGTCATCTATGATTTTCGCAGGGTCCTTCCTCCATACTATCCCATGGCCCGGGGCAATGATTTTCACCGGCAGGGCCGAGCATTTCTCGATCGCTTTCAACACAGACGACGAAAAAACAGCAACTATGTTTGAGTAATATCTCACCGCTTCTTTTTCAAAGAAGGAGATCTCCTCCTCACTCAGCTGATCGTCATAGCCTGCTGAAGTGATCTTGCCATAGGAACCAAAGGCATCGCAAGAAAACAAGGTACCTGTCAGAGTATCGAAAGTCACCATTGTGTCAGGCCAATGGACATTGGGTATCTCGTAGAATTTTAGTACATGACCCTTACCCAGGTCCAGCTCAAAGCCGTCGTGGATGGTTATGATGTTGTCTGTATGTCTGTAAAAGCTGGCCAGTAGGTTTGCCGCCTCTCTGCTGCATACCACTTTAAAATCCGGGAATATCCTTATTAGGCTTTCCAGCCAACCTGAATGGTCCGGCTCCACATGGTTGATTATGACGTACTCTATGGATCCAGGGTCTATGTTCAGGCTGTCCATAAGGGCAAACAGCTTCTCCGGAACTCCGTTCCAGCCACATACGCCATCTACGATTGCGGTTTTATCCCCCTTTATGATATAGGAGTTCATCGCAACCCCGTTAGGTATTTCCCATATGCCCTCAAACAATATGTCCTCTGCGTTCACTGTAAGCTTGAAGATATCCTCGGTCACTTTTGTAGCATTCATAATGATCCCCCATCTTTCTTTCATGATTTAATATTACCCTGTTTTGTGAGTAGATAACTCAAAAATCCTGCAGAGCAATTCTAAATCCGGAAGTTTGGCAATAATAGTAAATGAGGTGTTGGTATGCTAGCTATGATAAACAACTGCTCTTTAAGGAATATCAAGGGCAAATTGGCAGCCCTATATGTACTGAATCTGACTGATCTTGTATTTACACTGTTCCTGCTTGGCACCGGCCTGTTTCAAGAGATCAACTTCATAATGCGGCTTGCCATGAAAGACGCGGTTTTGTGTATCATGCTGAAAATCGTGCTGCCAGCAGTTTTGCTTATTTATATCAATGCAAGGATCCGCAAGGCTTGTCCTGAAAAGCTCAAGACAGCCAATGTCCTGCTTAACGTAATAATATCATTCTATGCCCTGATCAACTTGAACCACATCATCTGGCTGGTGATTACCGCCTTTATCGCATGAGGATAATCACCATGCAGCCATTATGCCATCAGCCCTGGGCTCTGTCCCTCCGCAGAGGATACCCTGGTCATCTCGCCAGATTATCTGACCGCGGCCGAATGAGCTGGTATCAGGCTGAACCCTGAAATCATGCCACATTCGCAGACACCTCCGTCAAGTCTCAGGAACAAGGGAAATAAACACGATCTCCGGCCTGTTGAACAACCTCAAGGGGAATGCACTGTTGCCAAGCCCTCTGCTTACTATCATATCTGAGCTCTCCAGGCTATATCTGCCGCTGTAATACCTGGGATCGAATCCCTGGCCTGGAGCAAAGACCCCGCCTATCAAGGGCAGTATAAACTGACCTCCGTGGGCATGGCCGGCCAGTACAAGGTCGATGCCGTCTGCAGCAAGATCCGGGAAGTTTTCGGGAAAATGATCCAGTACGATATTATATGAATCTGCTTTTGCCAGATCACCAAGCAGTTTTTCTTTGTCAAGCGGCTCAAGGGCCTGGTAGTCTAGCCCCAGGATTGTCAGGCTGGTTTCGTTTATGCATATGCTCTCCGTCTGATTCCGCAGGAGCTTTATGCCGGCCTGTCCAAGCTTTTCATATAGTACATCCCGCAGCACGAACCTGTACTCATGATTGCCGGGTATATAGTATACAGGGGCTTCATTGGCCAGCCGGTTTAAGGTTTGCACGCTTTTGTCCATATCCCGCCTGCTGCTTATCAAATCCCCCGTATATACAATGAAATTAGGATCAAGGTCAGCAACCATTCTGATAAGCAGCTCATTGCTGCGCCCAAAGGATTTCCCGTGCAGATCAGACAGGTGGACTATACTTACTTCATCCTTTATTTTTGCGCTGGTTAACCGGATCCTGGATACTTGCAGCGCATTGTTCTGGTAGTAACAGAAGCAAGCCAGCAGAGCTGCACAAAACAAGATTGTTACTATGAGCATGGTTACTCTCCCTGCCTCTTTTGTCCCTATGCTCTTTTTATAAGCAGTTGACAGCTTCAAGTAAAAACCTCCTATGGCAAAGGCATACTTGTCTTCTGAAGGCTGAATATATGTCTGACATCCGGACATAATGCACTGGACATGACCGATCGACTAATATATAATTTCTAAGATCGATATAATATCATATTCTTGTACTAATAATACACAAAAGAAATGAGGTTATCAAATGCAATTTCCAAAACTTTCGACTGATATGCTGCTAGCCAGGCTGGAACCACCCAGGGGTAAAATCCGTATGGTGCTTGATACAGATACCTATAATGAGATCGATGATCAGTTTGCCCTTGTATATGCCCTGCGCAACCCTGACAGGTTGCAGGTCGAAGCAGTCTATGCAGCACCCTTCAGCAATGAGCGCTCTTCAGGCCCTGCCGACGGAATGGCGAAAAGCTATGGCGAAATCCTGAGGCTGCTTGACAAGATGAACATCGACAGCAATGGATTTGTGTTCAAAGGCTCAGAAGAATACCTTCCGGCTGCCTTCACCCCGGTAGCAAGCGAGGCTGCTGAAGACCTGGTCAGAAAAGCCATGTCAGGTAGTGATGACCCCTTATATGTAACAGCCATAGGTGCCATAACCAATGTAGCATCCGCCATCCTCATGGAGCCCAGGATAATCGAAAAGATAGTCGTAGTCTGGCTCGGCGGCCATCCCTGGTATTGGCCTGATACTAAAGAATTCAACCTGGCACAGGATGTTCATGCGGCCAGGCTCCTATTTGACTGCGGAGTACCCCTGGTTCAGATCCCTTGCATGGGCGTGGCTTCACATTTGCTGACCAATGTCCCCGAGCTTGATCTGCACTACCCTAAAATGGATGCCGTGGGCAAATACCTGGTCGACTCCTTCAAGGGCTACAGCAGTGATCATTTCGCATGGGCAAAGGAAATATGGGACATATCTGCCATAGCATACCTGGTTAACCCGGACTGGGCACCTTCAGTGCTCATACACAGCCCCGTGCTGACTGATCAGGTGACCTGGAGCTTTGACCCCCGCAGGCATTTTGTCAAAATGGTCCACTGGCTCAACAGGAACGCCATATTCAAGGACCTGTTCATCAAGCTATGCTGCAATGATTAACAGAATGTCGTAGAATACAAGCAAGGAAGCAGGCGTTCCATAACGCCTGCTTTCTTGCTGACAGGACCGTTAAATGCAGCTAATGCATTTTCCCTAAGATAAAATCAAGGTATTCGGATACTATGTTGATGTCAGTATGGGCAAAAAGCATCCTTGAGCCTACAACATCCTCGATCTCATTGAAAACCGGCTTTCCCTTATGGAATATGAAATCTATACCCACCAGGCCGAAGTCAAATAGACTGATGATATCTTCCACCATTCTTCTCTCGTCATCATCCAGGTCATAAATGCAGGCCCTGCCCCCAAGACAGAAGTTGCTCCTGAAATCCGTTTCAGATACCCGCAGCATAGCGGCTATAATGCGCCTGCCGATCACGTAGACCCTGAGATCCCTTCCCAGATCGCTCGCTGCCCTTTGGATCACTATCTCCGGATCTGGTATCCTGTCCAATGCATCCTTGAGCTCCCGGGGATCACGGACCAGGTAAACATCTCTGCCTCCTTTGCCAAATGCGGGCTTCACCACTGCCGGATACCTTATCTCGCCGCTGAAGCCCTTGTGTGCGAATATGGTATCCATGACAGGTACATTTGCCTGAGATACATATTGATATGTTTTTCGCTTGTCATTGCATATGGATGCAACCTGATAATTGTTGAACACCGGTATTCCCATAAGCTCCAGCTGCTTCGTCAGCAGAGGTTTTATAGCCCGGCATATTGCAAAGTCCGGCCTTTGAAGCTCAGAACCCTTATAAAGCACTATGCATCTGTCGTTTTTTACCCCGATGATCATGTCCTCAACCAACAGCAGGCTTAGATCGATACTGCGGCGGCTGCATTCATCGAAGTACATCTGTATGTAGTGCCTGTTTCTCACCGCTTCGAACTTGTCGTATATCAGCCATGCACGCATATGTTATCTCCCCAGTACCCTTGATATGTGATCCATGATAAAGTCAGCCACATTAATGCCCGTGCAGTCATATACGCTTTTGAAATGAGCGCTGGAGTTGACTTCACACAGGACCGGTTCGTCATTATCACCAAAAAGGATGTCAACACCGGCATAGTCCAGGCCAAGACACCTGCATACCTTCAAAGCCATTTCCACCTGGTCTGTACTGGGCTTGTATGCCTTCATCCGGCCACCTAGCGTTATATTGGCCCTGAAATCCTTGTCAGAAACCCTCTCCATAGCTGTGACAGGCTCTGAGCCAACTACATTGATCCTTATGTCCCTGCCCATACTGGTTTTGATAAACTCCTGAAAAAGCATGGGCTTCGTTCCCAGCTTTTGAGTAATGCCAAGAAGCTCTTCCCGGTTCCCCACCAGGTAGACCTGCTGGCCGAAAGAGCCGAAGCATTCCTTAACCACTATCGGAAAGCCAAGCTCGTCCATAACGGCTTCCAAAAACTCATATCCGATATAACCTACGGTTTCATAGGTCATTGGGGCTATAATGGTTTTGGGCATCCTGATACCGGATCGGGCAAGGCTGATATGAGTCAGGGCCTTGTCGTCGCATAGCTCGATCGCCCTTGAATTGTTGAACAGCCTTAAGCCCATCGTTTCAAGGTATTTGGCCAGCCTAACGTCCTTATCCCAGAATATCACAAAATCAGGCTGTTCGGTCAGGACACCCGGTTCTCCGTCGGCCCCGCTGCCTCCTATAATGCTTATCAACCTGGCGTTGGTCTTCCTCTGGAGCCTTATTCCCCTGTCTGCTGCAGCCTTTTCAAGCCAGTCATATATCAGATCGAACTTTGTGGATTTGATAAAGTGGTTTACAACCAGCCAGCCCGTCATCCCATACCACTATCCTTCCCTTGTCTGTGATCCGTTTGTAATCTTTGATCTACTCAATATTTCCGCTTCATTATACTTAGCCGGGAAAAACGTGTCAAACACCTAATTTATTGTATCCAGCAAAAAGGATAAGCCGAACCTTGAACGAATTTAAATACAGATCTGAAGGGAGGTAATTTTGATGTGCGACACAATGGTTGCGCTAGGCAACTCCACACTGGATGGATCGGTGCTGTTTGCCAAGAATTCGGACCGTCAGCCCAATGAATGTCATATAATAGTCAGAGTGCCCCGCAGAAAACACCCGGAAGGCGCAAGGCTTAAATGCACCTATATAGAAATAGAACAAGCCAGGGAGACCTATGAGGTGCTGCTGCTGAAGCCCTTTTGGATATGGGGTGCTGAAATGGGCTGCAACGAGTTTGGCCTGAATATCGGCAACGAGGCTGTCTTTACCAAAGAACCCTATGGAAAAAGCGCCCTTTTAGGCATGGATATGCTGAGGATCGCGCTGGAGCGATGCAAAACAAGCAAGGAGGCCCTTCACCTTATCGTTGACCTGCTTGAGAGGTATGGTCAGGGCGGCAATTGTGGCTATCAGAAAAAATTCACTTACCACAACTCCTTCCTGATAGCAGACAAAGACAATGCTTATGTATTGGAAACTGCAGGTAGCTACTGGGCAGCAAAAAAGGTAGAAGACATATATGCTATCTCCAATAGGCTTTCCATAGAAAATGATTATGAAACGGCTCATAAGGACCTTGTCAGCCACGCTGTCGCCAAGGGCTGGTGCAAGGATGAAAGCAGCTTCAGCTTTGCAAAATGCTACAGAGATAAGCTTTATACCCACTTCAGCGGTTCAGCCCAGCGGCGGGAAGCATGCTCCGGTTCCTTGTTCGCTGAAAAGGGCAGGATAACAATAGATACGATGAAGCGGATCCTGCGCAGCCATCATCCGGAGTTTCAGAGTGCCCCCTTTTCAAAGAGCTCTATCAAGAGCGTATGCGCCCACGCCGGCTTCATATACGGCGATCATACGACCGGCAGCTATGCAGCTTCCATAGGCAGGGATGGGTGTACTTACTGGGTGACCGGGGCTTCCACACCCTGTCTTGCAGTCTTCAAGCCCCTTTGGCTTACTGATGGATGCCCTTTGGCTTTCTCAGAGGATCAAACCCGCCAGGCAGTGGATTTTTGGCTCAAACGCGAGCAATTTTACAGGATGGCGTTGGAAAACAGGCTGGATCTTATTGACTATACGGCTGAGAGAGACCTGCTGGAGCAGGAGCTTTCAGAAAAAGCGCTGAAATGCCGTTCTGATATGGATAAGAATGAGCTTATGCTTTACGCCCTGGAAAAGGAGGATGATCTGATAGCCAGATATTCAGCCCGGGCGGCTGAAAAGCCCGGCTCAATAAAAGGCAGCCTGTACTACAGGCACTATTGGAGGAAGCAGAATAAAAGGCTGTTTGAAGTGAACATCACGTGATCTACTTGCTATCATTAAGAAACACCCATGGGCAGAGCTTGCGCTCTGCCTTGTCTATAAGCAGGAAAAGCACTATCCCCATCAGGCTTAGGGCAGTTATGCCCGCAAACATATCAGTATAGTTCACCATGGTCCAGCTGTTCATGATGAAATAGCCGACACCATAGTTGGTAGCAAAGTTTTCCGCAAAAAACAGTATCGAAAAGCTGATCCCCACACAGATGCGCAGGGCTGATACAAGCTTGGGAAGGACAGCCGGCAAGACCAGATGTAAATAGGTTTGTTTGCGATTGAGCCCTAGAGATCTGACTGACATCCGCTGGTCTCCGGGGATCTCCCTGACCCCATCTCTCACGGCGATAAGGATCTGAAAAACTATGATGGTGATGATGAGCACTATCTTAGACAGATCACCCAGACCGAGCAGCAGCATCAATACAGGCAACATGGCTGCCTTGGGAACGGGATACAAAATATATATAACCGGTGACAATATAGTATCTGCTCTTTGACTCAGCCCTGTCCACAGGCCTAAGGGGGCACCTGCCAGGATAGCCAGGCTTACTGCAGCCGCGATCCTGTACAGGCTGTAGAGCATGTGAAGCAGGAGCCCGTTTTTCACCAGTCTGTATAATGCGGCCAAGGTGGCATGTGGTGAAGGGATGATGTTGGAACCAACAGCGAAATGCAGCCCGTACCATGCGGCCAGCACCAGCAAAATGCCCCTCACTATTCTGTTCGAGCCTAAACTCAGAAGCGCCTTCACAATACACCGCCTTCCGCCAATCGCTTTCTGACCTCCGTGCATATCGAATAGAACTCCAGCTTCGACCTTATATCCTTGTCGCCGAAGTAGGGATTTTCTATCCTGTGTTTAATACGACCCTCTCCCATGATGACAATGCTCTGCCCCAGGAACACCGCTTCCTCTATGCTGTGAGTGACGAGCACCATCGTTATCGGATACTGATAATATATACGAAGCAGGAGGTTCTGAAGGTGCTCCTTTGTGATCGCATCCAGAGCAGCAGTGGCTTCATCGAGGAGCATTAAATCGGGCTCGGTCACCAGGGTCCTTGCAATGGCTACCCCTGCCTTTGCCCGCCGCTGAGCTGGGCCGGGAACTTGTCCTTGTGGGAGAGCATATCCAACTCCTTTAGAACGTCGGTCACCCGTTTCTGGATCTCGGCCTTGTCGAAGCCCCTGGCCCTCATTCCCAGAGCTGTATTGGCCCATACCCTCTTCCACGGGAGCAGGCCGTTGGTTTGGAGGATGACCCCTGTCTTCATGCGGATATCCTTTACCTCTTCCCCATTTATCATCACTCTGCCGCTGCTGGGCTTCAGCAGTCCTGCCAGGCAATAGAGCAGGGTGGTCTTCCCGCAGCCTGACGGGCCGATGACAGCGCAGGTCGACCTCGCGTCAATGTGCAGGTCCAACCCTTTGAGGACCGACTCATTGTCATAGCTGTAATACAGAGCCTCTATGTCTATCATCAGTCAACATACTTTCTTTCTACCAGATCCTCTGGCTCAACGTTCATATCCTTGTTCATCACCTTTTCGGTCCATTCTATGATCTGCCTGATATAGTCATCATCCTGCAGCTTGCATGGGGTAAACTCAGGCATTATGATATCATCCTTTATAGCAGGATTCAGGTTCGGTATCTTCTCCAAAAGGATGTCTCTGGCTTCGCTGTCATTGCTATTGATATCTTCAATAGCTTTGTTGTATGCCTTATGGAACAGCTCGATAGCCTTGTCCTTGTTCTTCAGGGCAGTCCCGGTAAAGGCCATTACGTCAGGGCAGTTTCCGTCCTCATATTCATAATTCTTTTTCTCCAGGCCCTGCAACACTCCCATGGACGCTACGGGCTCAGGGAAAGAGCCCATGTCCAGTTCGCCGCTCACTATCGCAGCAAGCCTGGTAGGTATGTCGTTTATGTACACCTTTTCGATTTTGTACTTGTCTCCCAGCCACTGGTCAATGAGAAAATTCGTCACGCTTACCTCCATCATGCCGACTTTGACCGCCTGCTTTGCTTCGCTGCCGGGCTTGATAAGCACCGGGAAAACACCGTTGGTCATTGTAGTGGCCTTTATATCGAACCCGCCGTCCACATTGGTCGCTATGGCTATCAAATCAGTCATCACGCCATCCACTGCGTTTGTCTGCAGGGCGCTTTGCCTGTCCTGGCCGCTGTTGAATAAGATAAGCTCAACATCGAGGCCTTGTTCTTCAAAATATCCCTTCTTTTCTGCCAGTAAAAAAGTTGCTGCGTCTACTGCCGGCATCAGTCCTATCTTCAGCGACATATCAGCCTGCCTGCCCTGAGGAGCACATCCCGCTACGATAAGGCATGCAGCAGCAATCATGCCCGCTGTCACCATTCTCAATGTTTTCATTCAAAGTCCCCCCTGTTTATACGTACCATCCAAAGCAATGTACCTTTAAGTCCTTGCTTATACAAAAAGTATATTATAAGCAGGGTGTAAAGTAAACAAGGCCAATAACAAAGTATCAAGTTGGTTAAATTTTTAACGAAATTCTTATATTTTGTCTTTGCAGAGGAAATTATTTATAGTATAATAGATGACAAATTGATTAACGGGCACTATTCTATAATTTTGCATATGTTGGTTGTATGAGCTCAAGTATGCAAAATATAACATATAATGCCTGGCAAACGTAACAATAACTAGAGGAGGTTCGTACATGTTAATTGACGAGAAAAATCTGAAAAAACTCGAACAGCTCGGCAACAAGAAAGTCATGGACTACTTATACGAAGCCATCGAACTCTGCAAACCTGCAAAGGTCACGGTCATAACCGACTCAGAAGAGGACATCCGATATGTTAAGCGACTGGCACTCGATAATAAAGAAGAAATGAAGCTCAAAATGGAAGGCCATACTGTCCACTTCGACGGTATCAATGACCAAGGCAGAGACAAGGCCAACACCCGGTACCTTGTCAAAGAAAAGGTGGACTGGGGCATCGATGTCAACACAATGCTCCAGCCTGATGGGATTGCTGAGATCACTGAAATAATGGACGGGATCATGGAAGGCAAGGAGATGCTCGTAGCCTTTTTCTGCCTGGGCCCGACCAACTCCCCCTTCTCTCTGAGGGCTATGCAGATAACCGACTCTGCTTATGTCGTCCACAGTGAAGAGATCCTTTACAGGACTGGATACGAAGAATTCAAGAGGCTCAAGGGCTCCGATGACTTTTTCTTCTTCCTGCACTCTGCAGGAAAGCTTGAAAACGGTAAGACAGCCAATATCGACAAGCGCCGCATATTTATCGACCTTGTAGACAACAGAGTCTACACTGTCAACAACCAGTATGCCGGCAATAGCGTAGGTCTTAAGAAGCTTGCCTTCAGGCTGGCTATACAGAAAGCCAACAGAGAAGGCTGGCTGGCAGAGCATATGTTCCTCATGGGAGTACATGGCAAACCCGGCCGGGTCACCTATTTTGCCGGTGCCTTCCCCAGCGCATGCGGTAAAACTAGCACTGCCATGCTGCCCGGCCAGACTATCGTAGGTGATGATATAGCATACCTTAAGAACATCGACGGCAAGATGATGGGTGTAAACGTTGAAAAGGGTATTTTTGGAATCATCCAGGATGTGAATCCGGAAGACGACCCGCTCATTTATGAAGCACTGACAACACCAAGAGAAGTCATATTCTCGAACGTATTGGTCAACGACGGCAAGCCCTACTGGCTGGGTATGGGTATGGAAGTGCCGGATGAGGGAATAAACTACTCCGGCTATTGGTATAAGGGCAAGAAAGACGACAAAGGCAAGGAAATAAACTACGCCCACAAGAATGCAAGATACACAATAGCAATCAATGAGCTTAAGAATGCCGATGAAAAGGTAAATGATCCTTCGGGTGTCAATGTCCAGGCTATAGTATACGGCGGCAGAGACTCGGATACTACCGTACCGATAGCCGAATCACTCAACTGGGCTCACGGTGTCTTTGTCGGAGCGACCGTAGAATCAGAAACCACAGCTGCTACACTGGGAGCTGAAGGCGTACGCCATCATGATCCTATGGCCAATCTGGACTTCGTGACTGTTCCGCTTGGCACCTATGTTGAAAACCACTTGAAGTTCGGTGCCGGCCTTGAAAAGCCGCCGGCAGTATTTGCCACCAACTACTTCCTGAAAGGCAAAAACGGCAAATACCTCAACGGCAAGCTTGACAAGAAGGTCTGGATCCTATGGGCTGAAGGCCGAATCCACGGTGACTTTGATGCTATAGAGACACCTATCGGCAGGATCCCCAAGTATGAAGACCTGAAGGTCCTGTTCAAGGAACACCTCAACAAGGATTACACCCTGGAAGAGTATGTAGAGCAGTTCACCATCAGGGTAGATAAATATCTTGAGAAGATGGACAGGATGACCAAGATCTTCAGCAGGCTCGAAATGCCCGAGGCATTCAACAATGAGCTGGCCCAGCAGATCGAAAGGCTGGAGAAAGCACGCGAAGTCTATGGTGACGAGATATCCCCGTTGAGCCTTGTGAAGTAAATGCAAAAACATTGAAAGCAAGCTAAAAATAGCCCCCTGTACAACAGGGGGCTATGCTTTATTTGGCTGATTTGCTCTGTCACTTTGATTTACTCTTCTGTCCGTGCCTTATATTCTATAGATACCACTTCATCGTTCTCAACCAGGAAAGAGAGCTCAGAGTTGCCTTTCGTATAGGTATACAAGCCAAAGCCTTCCGTATAGTCATCGCCATAAGCTTCGAGCACGTCAGTGAGGGATGAGGACAAGTATATCCCTTCTTTAGTCTTGACCGAATCATCAAGCAGCGTGACTGACAGCACACAGTCGACACCGTCGATCTCATAGGTTTTTATCTCGAAGCCGCTGTAAGTGTATATCTTCTCCATACCCTGGAAAGCACAGCTTTCGGCTTCAAAATACTCCAGAGGCTCACCCAGCTTTTCAACTATTGGAGCTACCTCTGCATTCATAGCTATGACGGCACCGCCTGTTTCAAATACATATCCGTCTACCTTCCCGTTGCCGTTGTAATTCTTGTCGCCATTATTGTTATCATTGTTGTTCCCCGCGGCGCCGCCTGCGCATCCTGCCACAAGCAAGGCCAGCAATAACATGATAGATATGATCTTCTTCATTCCTTCTACCCTCTTTCTTAAATTTGAACGGTTTATGTCAAATCAGCTGGTTGGAGGTTTTGCTCCAAAGCTTTTCAGGTACCCGTACTTCTCCAGCTCATAGTACTGCTGAGCTTTCATGTCATAGTAGAAATCCACCTTCTCCTCCCAGACTTCCTTGTAGACATCGTCATTTCTGTGGTCCTTCAGGCCATAGTTCTCTGCAAGGACCTTGCCGAGGTACACCGAGAGCTTTTCCGCTCCCGACAGGTTCATGTGAAGGCCGCCGTCATAGGTGTCTGTATTGAAATCGATCCCGATCTCATCTATAAGCTCCAGGAAATTAATGTACAGTAAATCGTGCTTTGCTGCATATTCCTCAATCTGAGCCTCCCACTCATCATACCAGTACGGATACAGGCTGGGTGCCTTTACCAGGACAAGGTCAATATCATTGTCCCTGCATAGGTCCACCATCTTATCAAGATAATAATAGGCGTTGTCCCCGAATCGATAATTTGCCAGCTTTCTTCCCTCTGGTACGGTAGTGACGGGCCTTACATCCACTCTCATGTAATACCCGTTATGGAAGAGCTTTTTCTTCTTGAACATATATTGAAAGTCTTCGGCTGTCAGCTCATCCCACCTTGAATGGTACCTTAATATAGGGAAAATATAGTCGATCAGGTTTTCCTTCTCGGTCATAGATGCCTGGATGGCCTTTATTTTTATGGGAGACAGTCTCATGCCATCCAGTGTGAGCCTGTTGTACTCCTCTTTCTGCGGCTTGTCATATTTCATTGCCAGCACATTGAAGACCACGACTTCAGGTTTTTCATATTGCAGAGTTTCTTCAAGCAGGTAATAGGACTGCCATATGAGCTGCTGGGCACTCCCCCTGATATAGCTGGTTATGCCATAATTCTCCCACAAAGTGATCGGTGAGAAGCTTTCATATACTTCACAGTCTCCAACAAATATGACATCATGTCCGGTGGTCTCCTGGTAATACTCTTCTATAAGCGAGCCTTCAACTATTGCAGAGACATATTTGGGCATAAGCAGCCTCTGAAGCAAAAGCAGGCTTATGATCAGCAAGCATACAGCCGTGATGTTTATAATCAGTTTCCTTTTTTTCATCATGTCCTCCTAAAACTGATTGTATATGAACTGGGATGAATCATACCCTACTCCGTATGCACCCAGAACCAATATGGATAGTATGAGCGCGTAATAGGCAGCATACCTTACCAACACAGGCTTTTTCTCCAGCTGGCGTCTAACACTGCCTCTGGCCTGGCTTACACTGACTATCGTCAGAACGATCAGGCCGGCCAAAAGCACAATATAGTCAGACAAATCCAGTCCTAGCTTTAGGAGTGAACCATCAAAAAACGGTTTGAAACTGAACCTTGTAAATATCGTACCAAACATCCTGAAGGTCATTGGTACATCCCTGTAGCAATCGAACATCCTGATCGAGCTCATGAGCAAAACCGTGCGTACGATCTGAAAAACTTTGAAATATAACTTGCCGGCTACGTTGAACCTGGAATGGAACCAGTCATAAAAGGGCTTGAGCTCCTGGGAGATCAGGATAACGACGCAGTTCATGAGCCCCCATACTATGAAATTCCAGCTTGCTCCATGCCATATGCCCGTTGCAAACCATACAATGAACGTAGACAGGTACACCGGTATTCGCTTGCCCAAGGCTTCGCCGAACAAACGCCTCGAATGCTTGGATATGTTCAGCATAGGCTTACTTACCGAAAGGGGGTAGAAAAGATAATCCCTGAACCATGTCCCCATGGTAATATGCCATCTTCTCCAGTACTCTACAATGTTCTTGGAAAAGTACGGCCTGTGGAAGTTCTCTTTCACTTCTATACCAAGTACCTGGGCAATACCTATCGTAATATCTATGCCGCCGGTGAAATCAGCATAGAGCTGGTATGCATAAAACAACATGCCGATCAGTACATATGCGCCCTGATAGGTATCCGGATTCTTGATCAGGGTGTTTACAGCAACGAGTATCCGGTCTGCCAGGACCACCTTCTTGAAGTAGCCCCATAGGATCCTCTGGATACCAAAGCTTATGTTCCTGCTGTCGAAGGAATGCTCCTTGTACAAGGTCTGTGCCAGATCACTGAACCTGCTTATAGGGCCTTGTATGAGCTGAGGAAAGAATGATACGAATAATGCCAGCTTGAAAAAGTTCCTTTCTGCAGGGTGCTTTCCTCTATATACATCAATGATGTATCCCATTGTCTGGAAGGTATAAAAGGATATTCCCAAGGGCAGGGCCAGCTTTAGGAACGATAGCTGAGTGCCGCCGCCAAATGCGCCTATAACGGCGTTTATGTTGGCAATCGCGAAATTGGTGTATTTAACGACCGCCAGTATGCCAAAATTGAACAGCAGGCAGGCGGCCAGCCATTTCCGCTGCTTTGATTTGACAGACGCCTTGTACTCCTTCTTCTCCTCCCTGGACATGTCCTTGTGTTCTGCCAGGTAGGCAGACTGGGCCTTGTTCAGCGATTCCAGCTTCACGCTGACCAGATAGGTGGAAAGCGTGGTGACAAATATATATATCACATAGGTAGGCCCTGCGATAAAATAGAACAGGTAGCTGGCAAAGAGCAGCAGCATCCATTGAAAACGCCTGGGGACCAGATAGTATACTGTAAAGAGCAAAGCCAGGAAAGCAATGAAGCTGTAAGATGTAAACAGCATAGGCTCCTCCTCTGTCAGTCCTCATTGGATAGACGTTCTATCAATGCATACAAAGCCCTTGCTGAGTTGAAGTTTTCAGGTATTATCTCTTCGGCAGGTATGGTTACGTCAAACTCGGAGTTGATGTCTGCTACTAAAGTTATGATATCAAAAGAATCCAGTATCTTGTCATCTATCAAAGTTTCACAGGTTTCAAAGTCTACATCGGGGTGCAGCCCTTTAAGCATTCTCAGTAATGTATTCATGATTATCTCCTCTTCCTTTTATTCTCTGTATATTCTTTAAGATAAGCCCTGTCGATTTTCCCATTGGTCGTCAGCGGCATGCGGTCAAGCGCTTCTATAATGTTGGGCATCATATACCTTGGCAGCTTTTGCTTGAGGATCGCCGCTACATCTCCCGGGCTTAATTCTCCTACATAATACAGCGCTATCATGGCGCTTTCTCTGTCATATACACAGCAGGCACTGTGTACCCCCTCGATAAGATTCACATTTGCTTCGATCTCACCCAACTCTATGCGATGGCCCATATGCTTGATCTGAAAGTCCTTGCGGGATACGAATATCAGCTCGCCCCGTTCATTGATACGGCCCAGATCTCCGGTCCTGTATATGAGCTCCGGATACTTATCGTTCAAAGGGTTTTGAACAAAGACCTCCCTGGTCCTTTCCATATCGTTATAATAGCCATGGGTCAGACAGGTACCCCTGATGCAGATCTCTCCCAGCTCGCCTCTGGGCGGGATTCTGTTGTTTTCATCCAGCAGGATGATCTCAGTGTTACGCAGTGGCCTTCCGATAGGCAGGACCTCGTTTTCGGCAAAATCTCTGTCGACCTTGTAATAGCAGCATATACCCGTTGCCTCAGTAGGCCCGTACAGGTTGACGAACCTGGCATTTGGCAGGGCCTTTCTCCAGATATTGAACTGCTTTATCGGGAACACTTCGCTCACAAAGGCGATGGTATGCAGGTATTGGGGCACTACCTTATCCAGGACTTTGAATGATGATATCATGGTCAAGGCAGGTACGACCCAGCAAATCGTGTTTATCTTGTATTCGTTCAGAAACTCTACCAGCTTCAGGGGAAACATGAACAGGCTTCTTGGTATAAGGTAGGTCTGAGCTCCAAATTTGGCAGTCCCGAAGATCTCCCTGAGGCAGGCATCGAAGTACAGGGGGCTTTGGCTGCCAAATATCGTGTCTTCACTGAATTCAAGCACCTCGGACAGGCTTTCGATATAATCGATGACCGCCCTGTGGCTTCCGACTATACCTTTGGGTATGCCGGTAGAGCCGGATGTGTAGACTATATAAACAGGGTCGGTATCTATAGCCCGATCACGGATGTCGCTAAGCAATGCGTCGTCAGCTTCGGTCTTTATTATATCATCATACAGATATACTATCCCTCTGTATCCATATTGGGCAAGGGAATCCAGGGAATCCTGGTCACAAATGACAGCCCGCGGATCCAGGTTGTTGAATATCAGCTCAACTCGAAAGTGCGGCATTTCCTCATCTATCGGTACATAAAAGCTGCCTCCGTATACCACGCCGAAAAAGGCTGCTATCGTTTTGGGCTGCCTTTTCATGAACACTACAACAGGCTGCTTGTATATTCCCTGCTTGTATAGATAGGTGCCTATAGCCCTGCTCTGATCGTATACTTCTCTGAAAGTGATACTCGTTCGTTCGTCAGCATAGGCCGCCTTATCAGGCACCCTCCTGACCGTTTGCTCCAGATACTCCAATATATTGCGATACATCTTATCTCTCCTTCTCTAGCCGGTCATCCCCACAGGTTCCGATGATGCTTGATAGGTTCCGTACCTGTGCGGGGATACTTGCTCTTGTCAAACGAATGATAATCCACGCACCATTTTGAATATTCCTCTTCCTCTGCATCCGTCCGCAAGAAGCAAACATAGAAATATCCGGTACGGGAAGGAGTCGTATCAAAATGATACCAGTTGCCGTTATATTTGACCAGGTTCCAAACGTGATAGTCATCCTCCCTGTCCCTGAATACGGGCATATTTTCGAATCCGGCCCTTGTCAGGAGCGCCTGGGAGGTCGCATAATAGGTGAAGCAGTCACCGGTAGCTTTTTGTATGCCCCGGGTAGCCTCTTTCACCCAATTGGTCTTGTCAGAGTCACCGGTATATTTAATGTGCAATCTTGTCCACTTGTATATAGCCCAAAGCTTATCTATATCGGTCATATCGTCGGTGATTATTTCCGCCAGCACCTGATCCGCCAGCTCATACAGCTTTTCTTCGGCAATAAGGCTCTCCGGTTTGGGTATCACATTCACAGTGGCTTTCACCTCAGCCTTATTGCCCGAGCTGTCGACCGCAGTGTATATGACCACATATTGGCCTTCTTTTCTTAGGTTGACAGAACTGCTGTCTACTGTGAAATCCACATTTTCATCCCTGTTGTCTGTGACTGTTATACCCTTTCTGTATGCAATTGTCTCGCCAATGTACACTGTATGGTCCGTTACTCCTTCTATGACCGGGGGCTCTTCATCTGCCTTGACCGTAAGCCTGGTTTTGAATTCCGATTTGTTGCCGCTTTGATCCTCCAGTACTATATATACATTCTGAACGCCTACCTGCTCAAAATCAGGTTCTTGCCTGTAATACACGTCGACCGTTGAAATATCGATAACCTTGTCAACAAAATCAATGGCAGATTTCCTTTCACCGACCCAGGTCTCCAGCTCTCTCACGCTGGCCTTTGGTGCGGTGGTATCTACCACTTCAAGCTTTGATATATAAGTCCTGTTGCCGGATCGGATCTCAATATCATATACACCGGTAACATTCATATCTATTTTGGTGATATCGGTCATAAAGCTGCCTTTTGCATTTTCATGTCTAAGAAAGCTGGATATATCAGGAAAACGATCGCCTGCCTCCACCGTCACTACGCTTTTTACCTGATCGAGAGCGATTATCTTTATAGCAGCTGCTGCCAGGATAACTAAAGAAGCTGTCAGCAATATTAATATCACTTTCTTGTTTTTGTGGCTTGGACTCATAAGCAACACCTCTGCCCGTTATGTCTGTAAATAAATATAGCAGATATTCTTTACAATTTATATTGGATTTCTAACATTAATCTAAATTTAGTGAAAATCTTAGTTAAACAGTAGAAAATAAGCCAGCACAACTATGCCGATCGCTATGCGGTAATAGCCAAAGGCCTTGAAATCATTCCGTTTTATATACCCGAGCAGAAATTTTATCGCCAGTATTGATACCACAAATGAAACCAGCATTCCTGCGGCCAGCAATATTACCTGCGCACCGGAATCAAAGGTGAACTTGGCCAGCTTGAGCAGGCTCGCTCCCAGCATAACAGGTATGGCAAGGAAAAATGTGAACTCAGTAGCGACATACCTTGATGTCCCTATGAGCATGGCCCCGATTATGGTAGCTCCGGACCTCGATGTGCCCGGAACAAGGGCCAGTACCTGGAATAAGCCGATCATTATTGCTGTCTTATATGTCATCTGTGACAAGTCCCGTATTTGATACCTTCGGTTTTTATTACTCAGCTCTATAGCTATAAACAGAATACCATATATGATCAGGGTGATCGATACCGTTACATAGTTGTAAAAATGCATATCGAACCAATCATCCAGCAAAACGCCTATAACTGCAGCGGGCAATACGGCTACTATGACCTTATACCACAGATTCCATGTATTAGCCTTTTGCTGTTTCGTCTTTCTGGGTGAAAAGGGGTTGAGCTTGTTGAAATACAGCACTACGACCGCTAATATAGCGCCCAGTTGGATGACCACCCGGAACATCTCCATAAACTTGTCTGTCATTGCAGTCGTTCCTTCGCCTATGCCCAGCAGTTCCTCTGCCAACAGCAAATGGCCGGTACTGCTTATCGGCAGCCATTCCGTGATCCCTTCTATGATCCCCAATAATATAGCTTTTATCAGATCCAATATCTCCATCTTTTCACCCCACTTGACAGTATATAAGTATAGCCAGATAAATACACTGTTAATCTATTATAATATAAATGATCTATTTAATGAATAGCAATAATTGTTAATGGTACGAATTGCTGCCTTATAGAGCGTCGGATCCTCAGTATATAAGGCAGCAGCTTGGGAATTGTCTTTATTTACTTCAGCATATAGCTGTTGTTTATGATGATTGTGTTGTATAGGAAAAGGATATCTGTATTTTCAGAGAAATCGATATATTCATCCAGCAGGCCAGTTGCCACATAGCGCAGGTCTACCAATGTTATCCTGGAGTACCCTTCAAGCAGCAAGGGAGCTATGCTGCTGCCGAAGGAATCCCGGAAGATGATGAGTTCCCTGTCTGAAACCGGCATGGGATTGGTGACGGTAAGCAAGGCCTTTGCCCCTGACAAAAAAACATCATAGGGATCCACGCCGTTGAACTTATCCGGCATATACACATTTGACTCAGATCTGGTTTCAAAATCATATACGATTGCCGTCTCCAGCAGATCATTGGTCATGTAGACCAGGTCATCAGGCTGCACCCTTAAGGCAGCCTGCCCGTAATAGGAGCCAAAAAAAGGAGTCAGCTTTCGTGCTTCGTATCGTGTGTCAGAAGGCCTATAGGGATTGCCCATTCCCTCCAGCAGTCTGGCGGCCACATCCATGATCCTGTCCTGGCGCCAGTGTATATCGGTACTGTAATAATCCTCCAGGTCCAGGCAGTCGAATATGTCTATATACTTATACTCCTTAATTCCGCTTTGAAGCAGCTCAAGCATTCGCTTGTAATCCATTGCCAGGTGCCCGTTTTTCTGTGCCGAAAAATAGTTTTTGTCCGGTATGACTGAATAATACACATCCAGGCCGTTCAAATACTGCTCATAAATATAGTTGAACTTCTTTGCTGCATTCAGCACTGCCTGCTCATTGAGCGGATACTCTATTTTAATGATGCTCCCATCTGTCATGTATATGTCGTTATTGTCCAGCCTTCCGAACAGGTTGTAGCTGGCGTAGGCCTTCACTCCTCTGAAGAAATCACGTAGAACAAACTGGTCAACGGTATACTTGTCAAACTCCTCAAACAGGTCACCGCTAAACAGTTTCGCCCAGGTAAATGCAGGCAAGGCTACCAGCCTCCGCCGTTCGCTGCGGGAAAGCTCTGCATCCGGCACTACTGCATTTATCACGAAAAATCCCAGGATAAATGCTATGAAACATGTCGTAACTACTATATTCTTAATGGTCCTGCTCATAATCGGGCCCCTCCAGACATCAGAAACGGAAATACAAGAACGGGTTGAACGAACCGTCGACAAGGTAGCCTGTGACCACAAGCAGTAATAAGCCAAGCACGACCGGTTCCAAAGCATTGATGATTGCAGCGCCCCTGCTCTTTTGAGACAGCTTGTTCAAAAGGTCAGTCACAACAGGTGTGGCAGCTATAGCAGCGACTACCAGGGTAAGGGCATAGCTTCTCAGATAATAGGTCGTAGCGCTGCTTGTAAGGGGCACCCCCAGCATGCCAAACATGCCTTTCAGGTTCATGATACATTCCGCCATCCCATCGGCATTGAATATCACAAAGCTGATTAATATAAAGAACAGCGTATAAAGGTGCCTGAAAACAGACGGAATTCTATCCAGGAGTTTTTTGAGGAAAAGCTTTTCCAAGGCCAGAAACAGGGCAAAATACAGTCCCCAGATCACAAAGTTCCATTCCGCTCCATGCCACAGCCCGGTCAGCAACCATACCACCGTTATGTTGCGAAGCCATTTCAGCCTGGATACACGGTTGCCGCCCATCGGGATATAAACATAGTCTCTGAACCAGGTACCCAGAGACATATGCCACCTGCGCCAAAACTCCGTAATGGAGCCGGAAATCAGGGGATAGTTGAAGTTTTCAAGAAACCTGAAGCCCAGCATCCGCCCCATACCGATAGCCATATCGCTGTAGCCCGAAAAATCAAAGTATATCTGCAGCGTAAAGGCAACGGCATACGTCCAGTATAATAAAAGCGTCTTATCATCGATCGAACCAAATACCTTACCAAGCTCTCCAAGGGTATTTGCCAGCAGTACCTTTTTAGACAAGCCTATTATGAACCTGTTGACCCCATAGGCAAAATCATCCAGGGAATGGGTGCGGTTCTCAAGCTCGGCTTCTATCGTGGTATACCTTACTATCGGCCCTGCGATCAGCTGCGGGAACAGGGACACATATGTGGCAAAATCGAAAAAGTTCCTTTGTACTCCTGCCTTACCGCGATATACGTCTATGGTATAAGACATTATCTGGAATGTGTAGAAGCTGATGCCTATAGGCAAGGCCAGCCGCAGAGGTGTCAGGTTTGACCCAAATACAGTATTGACGTTGGAAATAAGGAAATCAGTATATTTGAAGTAAACAAGAGGTCCCAGACCCAGGATTATCGAGGATACAAGAGGGACTTTGGCGAATCGCCCGTTTCTCGCCTTTTCGATCCATAAACCATGCAGATATCCGGATAAGGATGCCATGATCATCAAAATCGAGTAAGCCGGCTCTCCGTAAAAGTAAAAAAACAGGCTGGCTGCCAGCAGAACTGTGTTCTTCATGCTGGACGGGACCAGGTAATAAAGAACAAGTACTGCCGGCAGAAAATAATACAGGAAAGTAATGCTGGAAAACAGCATGGTATCACTTCAGTGACAGGAATGCTTCATGCAGCGCCTGTGCGTCGTAGTCGGACATTATAAGGATCACGACATTGCCAATATTGTCGACGATGATGTTTTCCTCCTGGACACCGACACATACCCATTTATATGGGTTGACATTTTCCTTGATATCTGTTTTCAGCTTTTCGATGTCTGCCCCTTCTTTTGTGCGCACCAGGCACAACACGTATGCCGAAGTTGACAGCATCGGTTGGGATGCGATAGCCTTTTCGATATTTTCCATACTCTTCAGTCCAAGGTGGTAGTCACAGTTTTCTGTTGTTATCTCCACAGTCTGAAGCCCTGTTTCGATGAACTCCTTGGAAGTATCCTTCAGCTCTGCCTTATCGTATATTTCAGCCAGGATGTCCTCCAGATCTCCCTCCAGAACGCTGTCGCCAGGATTCTCGGACGGGTCGGCATTGGTATCTCCGGTCTTGCATGCTACAATACCGGCTGCCAGTAAGAAAGCCAGCACTATTAAGATTATTTTCTTCATGTAAACCACTCCTTACATTGAATTTCTACTGCCATTACCTTTGACGCAAATACGGTCACTTAGGTTGCATGTACTGTACATATGTCTTGCCGGCAATTCTGTACGACCGCTGATAATCCTGACTTTTTAGCGTACAATATACTCTATGACTGGCAGCAGTCGGGCTGCATACCGGTCATATGATCTCATGAAGAACTGAGGACATAGAAGGTGAACTTTAGATGGCTCTGGTAGAAACCACTTATGATTATATGCTGAAAGCAATCTTTGGTATAGCAAGCCCTTTGAAAAAGCAGATCATCAAGACCCAGTGCCAGGTCCACAAGTATATCAACATACAGGCCTTGAAAATACTGAGAAACGATGGATATATAAAGGAGTATAATTTCTTCAGCAGCTATATTTCCCAGATCAATAAAGGGGCGGTATGGGCGGACCTGGATTTTAAAAGCACCAACCATTTCTACAACCCATACAAAAGGAAGGGACTCTTTGGGAGGAAAAGCGCTTTGGAGCTGGGCATGGGCAGCTTTGACAAAGCCCTCTTTTATTTCGGGGCGGTATTGCATATAATCCATGACATGACCATCCCCCAGCATGCCAACATCCGCCTGATGGACAACCACCGCCAGTACGAAAACTATGTAAAGCGTACCTACCAGCATATAAGTGACTTTCAGGTCCGGGAAGGAGCCTACCTGTTGGATACAGTCAGGGAGTTTATCAGGTTCAACGCAAGGATTGCGCTGAAGGTGCATAAACGATTCAAGGGTATAGCCGATGAAGACAAGCGCTTCTATCAGATAACGAAATGCTCCCTGCCACTGGCCAAAAAAACAACGGCAGGAGCTATGGTGATGTTCTACAATACCATATTCAAACCGAATAGCCAAACCCCAGGATAGTAAAGCATTTGCCTTCATCCCCCTGTGCCATCCGGATCTCGACCGTGTGCTCCCTTAAGGCCTGTTCCCTGTACAATAATATGGCGTTGCAGTGGGTCCAGTTGATTATGTGGGGGTCTGCCGTTCTCACATGGCAGCCATCCACAAAAATATCTGCCTTGCCGAACTCAGGGCTGCCCGAATCCTTGAAGACCAGGATCAGGCTCCTGCTTTCTATCGACATCCTGAAACTTTCGTTTCCGGTATTTGATGTATGCATCCAGTTGTTTGGAAACTGTGGAGTGCCATGGAGGTCTGCATCCATTTCAACCAACTGAAGCTCGGTATCCTTTTCCGAAAACCCGCCCATATCTACTATGGCGGCATCGGTGTTGGTTATCCTGTCGAGCAGCCTGATATCCTTAAAGTCATTGCCTATAACGGGTGGCACATCCAGGCTTATATCCTTTTCGGCCATTTCGGCTTTGTCAGCCATCGCAAAGAGATAGGCCAGACAGTCTGCCATCAGGGTATGACCGTCATTGGTCGGGTGATATATATCATAGAAATACTGGCGCTTGGAGATTATGTTGCCCTCTGATTTAGTCAGGCGGAATTGGTCGACTACCGCATCCTTTATGCTGACCATAGGCAGACAATAGTGCCACCCGACTGGGGCCAGCCTGTCCTGCAGGTTCCAGTCGTTATAGAATACGCTGAACAGCAGTATGACTGCCGGCTTGTTGTCAGCTGACAGGGCTTTCAGGCACAGGCTTTCATAACAGGCGCCTTTAGTCTCATCATCGTTGTCATTTACGCCAAACTCAATAATGACGATGTCAGGCTTCACTGCTCCGTCTCGCAAAATATCCCGGTCATAACGTACCACGCCAAGCTCAGAAGGGGTCCCGCCCACACCGGCTTTGATGAAGTGTATGTTTCTACCCCCGTCGGGTCCAAACATCCTTTTAAACAGCAGATAAGACCTGTAAGCATAGCATCCGGTGTTGATCGGCTTGGCACAAGCACCCTGGGTTATGGATCCGCCTATATATGCTATAGTGACATCTTCACCCCTTTTCGCCTTATCTATAGCCGCCTTCAGCCTTTTATTGTTTCCCATGCTCATCAGCGACCTGGCTATCAGGTGCTTGTACTCGTCTGACGCAAAGTCAACAGGCGGTTCGTTCACCGGTTCTGGTACCTCATAACCATCATTAAGGTAAAACTTGACGGTTGCTTTCGCTATTTCGCCCGGGCGGTCAAACTCAAAAGCGATTTTACCGGGTACATCATCGTCAGGTGACCAGAGCTGATCTTCAAAAGTGATATTTACTTCTGTCCCGTCCTTGGGGCATGGTATCCTGATACAGGTCCCGGAATTATATATGTCTTGTTTGCCCCAGTTCTGATATACGAAATGCACTATGCCTTCCCTGTCCGTATCCGACTCCACAGCCACCCCTATGCTGTGAACCAGCTTTAGCATCCCTTCACATGTCTCCAGCAGCTTCAATATTTCCCCATCAGCAACCCCACCGGTCAGCATCGCTTTGTACTTGAGCCTGTCCCCAGCAAGGTATATTTCCTGCGATGGCCTTCCCAACGTTCTCGGCGTTGCTTCGATGACATCCTGATGCATGACATAAAAAAAGCTCCGCTCTTTTCGCAGCATCTCTCTGTTTTTCATATACTTCAGCCCCCTATGTTCCATTCCGGCTGATCACCAGCCTGTACTTATAGAAATGTTCTATCCCGGTTCAGGGATTCCTGCATGTAACATAAGCAAAAACATATGGTATAATATTGCCAGTATTCAGGAAGGAGCCATATGACTTGGGTCTAAGAGACGATGCTGATAAAATAGTCGATGCTGCTGTAAAGGCTGCTCTGCCCGGGACCGCAGTCCAAAACGCGCTGCAATCCCTGGACTTGTCAGGCGGAAGGGTGCGGCTCGTAGCCATAGGCAAGGCTGCCTGGTCCATGGCCAAAGCCGCCTCTGATCTTCTGGGCGACAGGATAGAGAGCGGCGTAGTCATCACTAAGTACGGTCATTCAAAAGGCGGTCTGCCTAATATCGAGATCTATGAAGCAGGGCACCCGGTGCCGGACGAAAACTCATTCCATGCAACAGAGCAGGCGCTCAGGCTCGTATCAGGGCTTTCTCCTTCAGACAGGGTCTTGTTTCTCATCTCAGGAGGGGGTTCAGCCCTTTTTGAGAAGCCCCTGATCACAAAAGCAGAGCTGGAAGATATCACCGGACAGCTTTTGGGCAGCGGTGCCAATATCGTTGAGATAAACACGATACGCAAGCGCTTGTCAGCTGTCAAAGGCGGCAGGTTTGCAAACCTGTGCCTGCCCGCCCATATATATTCCGTGGTTTTGTCTGATATTATCGGCGATCCCCTGGACATGATCGCTTCCGGCCCTGCCTATCCGGATAAGTCTACCTGTGAAGAGGCGCTCGCGATGATAGACAAATACAGTATAAAAATATCTCCTGAGGCAGAAAAGGCGCTTAAAACCGAAACACCCGCTGCCATAGACAATGTTACCACCATGGTAACAGGAAGTGTCACCCAGCTATGCTCAGCTGCCGAGGAAACTTGCAGAGTCCTGGGCTATGAACCGATAGTACTGACCACCAGCCTTAGCTGTGAAGCACGGGAAGCAGGGAGCTTTTTAGCCTCGATAGCCCGTTTTCATGCCGGCAGCCGCAGGTCCCTCGCCTTTATTGCAGGCGGTGAAACAGTAGTACATTTAAAAGGTAACGGCTTGGGAGGCCGGAACCAGGAGCTGGCCCTGGCCGCAGCAATAGGTATATCAGGACTCGACAACACTGCGGTTTTTTCATTCGGCTCTGATGGAACAGACGGGCCCACCGATGCGGCAGGTGGTTTTGTTGACGGCAATACAAAGCCTTTACTGGACCAAATGGGCATCGATATATCCAGGGTGCTTGATAACAATGATTCCTACAACGCGCTGAGAGCATGCAACGGACTGATCATCACCGGGCCTACGGGCACAAATGTGAACGATCTGGCCATCGTCCTCATAAAAAAACATAGCTGACAAATGAGAATATAAGCTTTGTTTTGATATGATATCCGGTAAGCATGGATACAAGGATGCCAAGAATCATATTGTTTGGCTTGACATGACCAGGTTTAATATATAAATTGAAATCTAAAGAGCCATCATACAGGAGGCACTATATGATCAGCATCAGGAACAACTGCAAGGATCCCCGTTTCAATCTCGCTTTGGAAGAGTATGTCATAAAGCAAATGGACCCGGATTTTGACTATGTAATCCTATGGCAAAACGAGCCTTCTGTCATCATCGGAAGAAACCAGAACACCATCGAGGAGATAAACATAAATTTCATAAAAGACAACAATATACATGTAGTCAGGCGTCTATCAGGCGGAGGGGCAGTATATCATGACCTGGGAAATCTGAACTTCACCTTCATCGTCAGGAACAAGGGTGATGTGGCTGAAAATTTCAGGAAGTTCACCGAACCTGTAGTCAGCCTGCTAAGGTCCTTAGGCGTGGATGCACAGTTTACAGGACGGAACGATATCACCATAGACGGCAGGAAATTTTCAGGCAACGCCCAGTATTATTTCAAGGACAGGCTGCTCCACCATGGCACCATACTCTTCAATTCCGATTTGGCCAGAGTGCAGGAAGCTCTCAATGTGAGCCATGACAAAATAGAATCCAAGGGAGTCAAATCGGTCAGAAGCAGGGTCACCAATATTCTGCCGTATCTTAAGGATAGCATATCGTTGGAGGATTTCAAGGACGCTTTGCTGAAGTTCATTTTGAATGACGAGGATTACAAGAAAAAGGAATATATCCTGTCAGAGAAGGATATAACGGCAATAAACGAGCTCGTTGAAAGGAAATACGCCACATGGGAGTGGAACTACGGCGAATCACCAGCATTCAACGTGGAGAAAAAAAGACGTTTCACAGGAGGTAAGCTGGACTTAAGGTTCAACGTAAAGCGTGACAAGGTGAGCACCATAAGCCAGATCAGGATCCTGGGCGACTTTTTCGGCAAAAAGGAGATCTCCGAGCTGGAGTCCAGGCTTATCGGGACTTTATACAAGGAAGAGGCTGTGAGAAGCCTGCTTGAGTCTATTGACTTTGAGAGCTACCTGGCAGGTTTCACCATAGACGATTTCATCCAATGCATGTTCTATTGATGATCTTTAGTTGATCGGGATGCCTGAGCATATAGCCGGCATCCCGTCTTTTTGATGCGATCATCGTTTGACCCGGGCATTGCCCTCCCAAATGCTCCATACCTGGTCTTCGTCGACAGGAAGCGCATAATCGGTCAGCAATGTGGTAACCAATGCACTGGAAGCCCAACCAAACTGTATCCATTTCTCCGGTTCCCAGTCCTTCAGTATACCGTATAACAAGCCGCCCACAAAGGCATCGCCGCCTCCGATTCGGTCCAGGACCGAAATTTCCCTGGGCTCAACAATATACCAATTGTCCCCTTCCCTCATGATGGCACCCCATAGGTGGCGATTAGCATCTATAACCTCCCTGAGGGTCGTAGCGAAAACAGAAGCATTTGGGAAGAGTTTTCTAGTCCGCTCGATCATTTCTTTAAAGCCGTCTATTTTCATCAACAGGCCGCGGCCGCCCACCTCAGGCCCCGGGATGCCAAGGCAAAGCTGGAAATCCTCTTCGTTGCCGACCAGGATATCAGCCAGGCCGGCAATTTCGGTAAATGCAGCCTTCAGCTCATGCTCCCGGCCTTTCCAGAAGGATGCCCGGTAATTCAGGTCAAAGGATATTTTGCTGCCGTATTTTTTCGCCGTCCTTGCGATCTCAAGGCAGGACCTGCTCGTCTCCGGTGACAAGGCTGCAATCAGGCCTGATATGTGCACGACACCGACACCTTCCTTGCCAAAGATCCTGTCAAG
Organism: Bacillota bacterium; assembly: GCA_029549985.1. Classification (GTDB taxonomy): domain Bacteria; phylum Bacillota; class Clostridia; order Caldicoprobacterales; family DTU083; genus JAKORJ01. The sequence continues at coordinate 13,466 of JAKPIB010000046.1, read as the reverse complement.
GTCGAAATCCCCGGCATTCAAGGTGCGCCCCACTTCTCCCGCCCGGTCATTATGTACTATTGGCCCACGGGCGCCAAAGCCACTGTCGGCAATATTGAACTGATGCCTGTAACCCCATGGACCTCCCTGGGGTACATCCCTACCCTCATAGGCTATGTTTCTGCTCCTAAGATCGCTTTTGATAAAAGCCGCTATGGGGCTGTCCTTGACAAATGTCGTCAATACCTTGCATGGAAATCCAAGAGAAGCGGATATACTCAAGACATTCGTTTCCGCGCTTGTGGCGTGCATATAAAAGGTATCGCTTGTATGCACAGGCTGCCTCTGGCAAGGAGTGATGCGCACCCCCATGCTGGTGGGTGCCAACAGCGCATAGGTGTAATCCTTTTTAAGCTTCATTCAAGGAAACCTCCTTATCGTTCATGCTAAAATACCGTACAGCATTATTGTAGCATATATCCTCTACCATCTGACCGAGCAGGTCTCCGTCCTGGGGTACCTCGCCTCGCTCTGCCCATTCGCCGATCAGGTCGCATAATACTCTTCTGAAATATTCATGTCTGGGATAAGAGAGGAAGCTGCGTGAATCCGTGAGCATCCCCACAAAGTTACCCAAAAGCCCCAGATTCCCCAGAGTCCTGAGCTGATTGAGCATGCCGTCCTTGTGGTCATTGAACCACCAGGCTGCTCCCAGCTGGAGCTTGCCCGGTATGCCCCCGCCTTGAAAGCATCCTATGATGGATGCTATTTTGGCATTATCCTGGTCATTCAGGCAGTACAGGATCATTTTTGGCAGCCCTCCGTTTTTGCACATGGCATTCAGAAGCCTGGCAAGGTCATTTGCTGATATGCCGTTTCCGATGGCGTCAAAGCCTGTATCAGGTCCTACCAGATCAAACATCCTTTCATTGGTGTTGCGGATCACTCCCATGTGGACCTGCATCACAAATTCAAGGCTGCTGTATATACTGCCTAAAGCTACCATGAGCCAGGTCCTGTATGCGTCGATATCGGCCTGGGAGATGCTATCGCCCGCCAGTGCCTTTCTAAAAGCATTATCCGCATCTGATACAGAGCCCTCTGAAAAGTTGAAGCTTCCGAAGGAGATGTCCGAGATCCTGCATCCTGCCGACTTAAAGAACAGCGCCCGTACCCGCAATGCTTCAACCAGCTCATCGAATGATGAGATGCTGATGCCGGATGCTTCAGACAGGCGTGAAATATAAGCGGTAAAGCCTTTGCTTGCAAGGTTGAAAGCGGCATCGGGTCGGAATGTTGGCAGCACCTTAACCTGGAAATCTCCTGCTTTATCAAGCTCGATGTGGCAGCTCAGATCATCAACAGGGTCATCAGTGGTGCAAAGGACCCTGACATTGGACCTCTTGATCAGAGAACGGGCCGAAAAATCCTCTCGGGCAAGCATTTCATTACATGCCTTCCAAATCTCCGGTGCTGTCCTGGGTGATAGTAGCTCATCCACCCCGAAATAGCGCTTGAGCTCCAGGTGAGTCCAATGGTAAAGGGGGTTGCCCAGCGCCTTGGGCAAGGTCTCAGCCCATTTTAAAAATTTATCATAGGGATCCGCATCTCCTGTGATATATCGCTCCTCTACCCCATTGGCCCTCATTAGCCGCCATTTGTAGTGATCGCTCCCAAGCCAGATCTCGGTCATATCGCTGAAGCTTTTGTCCTCGAGAATATCCCTGGGGCTTAAGTGACAATGATAGTCGAATATCGGCATATTCACTGCATGCATTTGATAAAGCCGTTTCGCCGTGTCAGTACTCAGCATGAAATCGTCATGTATAAAAGCCTTCACTCATGTCCTCTCCCCTGAAAACTACTTTTCGCCGCCCAGAGTCCTACAGCAGGGTTGCTGATGTAGTATACCTCCTCACCATTAGGAAGGGTATTGAAACCGGCTTTCAGCCTATCAGGCCTGTACAGCGCCAGAGCGTCGTAAAACTCCATATATTTATAGCCTACGCCCTCGACTTCGTTTTTTGAGAGCTGCCCTGCAGCATATGTGATACTGAATCTGCCATCCGAGGACCCATGGATCAGGTGGGCTGCTACCGAGAGATTGGCCTGCAGATCGGCATTCGATCTGTACAAGCTGAGTATTTCTGCCCTGCCTTTATATCCGTATCTGCGAACCAGGCTGTCGATCCCCTCATCCTCTCCGAATTTCCTGATGCCAGGCCCTATGATGACTAGCTCGCCCCCATCGGCAATAGCCATACGGGTCCGGTAAATGGCCTTATTGCCGAGCCAGGTGCTCCTGAATTCTCTTTCGTCCAGGTAGACGATGACCTTTTTAAGCGGCTCGTCAAGCAAGTTAAGGCTCTTCTTCCGGCACAAAGCCACGGCCTCTTCAAATAACCTGCGGTCGCGGCCGATGAAGAGCCCTTCGACATTTACCGTATCACCCGACAGGGTGGTCACGGTCATGACATATGTAAGCGGAATGCTTTTCAGGAAATGCTCTTCTGCATAGTCGAATACTTTCCTGACAGGAGAATGGTCACGGCCCATGATCCTTTCCATACCATATACAGCGCCGAGAAAATGGGACTTATCGATCATATCCTTGCCGCCGCACCCAATCAGTATATTCTTGGTGTAATTGGCCATGCCCGCTACCTCATGGGGAACGACCTGGCCGATAGAAATGATGAGATCATAGGAAGGGTCCAGCAGCCTTTTATTGATCAGGACATCAATGGAATAATCCAGCACACCATCAGAGACTTCTCTGACAAAATCTTCAGGCACCTCTCCGACTCTTATCACATCAGTCCTCCAATTGTGCGCAACAATGGCCTCGTAAGGGACTTCAGGTCCGAACATCTCCAGGCACTCCTCTCGGCTCATCGGGTCATGGGTGCCGAGTGCAGGCATTATATCGACCTGGCATGTGCCCTTGAGCAGGTTATAGTACATGCCAGTTATCCTGCCCGCGTAGGAATGCAACCGGGTCAGATCGGGTGGCAGCAGGAGGACTTTTCTAAGCTTTTGCCCCTTGACTGACTCTTTCAGGGCAGCATATATCTCGGCATCGGCATACATCCCTTTCACCTCTTCTTAAAAACAGCGCACAGCCGGCTTATACTCCGGAATAGGCTGAGAATCCTCCGTCAACCGGGACCACTACGCCGGTCACAAATTTTGATGCGTCAGAGCATAGCCACAAAAGTGTCCCTACCAGATCATCAGGCTCTCCAAGTCTGCCCATGGGTGTCATCCCAAGGATCTTTTTTGTTCTTTCTGTTGGGGTACCGTCAGCATTGAAAAGAAGAGACCTGTTTTGGTTTGTTAGAAAAAAGCCGGGCGCTATGGCATTGACCCGGATACCGACCTTGGAGAAGTGGACTGCAAGCCACTGGGTAAAGTTTGAAACTGCAGCCTTGGCCCCGCTGTATGCAGGGATCCTGGTCAATGGACTGAAGGAGTTCATAGAGGTGATATTGATTATGACACCATCCCTGTCGATCATGTCCCTGGCAAAGGTCTGAGTCGTGATAAGAGTACCCAGGAAATTCAGGTTGAAAACATACTCGATATCTTCAGGCTGAAGATCGAAGAAGGTGACCGAATCCTTACCTCCTTCCAGATCAGCCTTTGTAAGAAATTCCATGGAGGTCGTCCCTTTGGGGTGATTGCCGCCCGCTCCATTCACAAGGATATTACAGAGACCAAGCTCCTTGTATATGACCTCCCTTGCCGCATTCATGCTGTCCTTCTCCAGCACATTACATCCGATGCCTATCGCTCTGCCGCCCTGCCTGATTATCTCCCCTGCCACCTTTTCTGCATTTTCCTGCCTTCGGGACAATACGGCAACCTTGGCACCGTATCTTGCCAAGGCCTTGGCCATGGTACTGCAAAGGACTCCGCCACCTCCTGTTACGACAGCCACCTTGTCCTTCAAATCAACTGAAAAGCCAGGATCCATGTCTTAACCCTCCAATTGCCGGCTTAAAGTCCAGATCATCCTGTGTAGACAGTGGATGCAGTCGTGCCGCCTTCGCCGGTCCAGTTGGTATGGAAGAACTCTCCTCTGGGCTTGTCGACCCTTTCATAGGTATGGGCTCCGAAATAGTCACGCTGGGCTTGCAGGAGATTGGCAGGCAACCTTTCTGTCCTGTATCCGTCAAAGTAGGTCAAGGCCGATGTAAAGGCTGGTACAGGGATGCCATTGAGGACAGCCGCAGAAACGACCCTCCTCCAGCCCGCCTGGGCTTTTTCCATCTTTTCTTTGAAGAACGGATCCAAAAGCAGATTAGCCAGATCATTGTTCCTGTCAAAGGCTTTCTTGATCTCCTCAAGGAACACTGACCGTATGATGCAGCCGCCACGCCACATAAGTGCTATATCGCCGTACTTAAGGTCCCACCCGTAGGTCTTTGCCGCTGCCCGCAGAAGTGTGAAGCCCTGCGCATAGGAGACTATTTTCGAAGCATAGAGCGCATCCTTTATATGATTGATGAACTGCCGCCTGTCTCCTGTAAAATCAGGCTTAGGTCCACTGATGGCCCTTGATGCGGCTACCCGCTCATCCTTCATAGCCGACAAAAAGCGGGCATAAACCGCTTCCCCGATCAGAGTCAGGGGGATACCCTCCTCCAGGGACGCGATCGAAGTCCATTTGCCTGTGCCCTTCTGGCCTGCGGTATCCAGTATTTTTTCCACCAGCGGAGTACCGTCCGTATCCTTGTATGCCAGTATGTCCCTAGTGATCTCTATGAGGTAGCTGTTCAGCTCACCCTCATTCCATTCCTTGAAGACCTCATGCATTTCATCTGCGGACATGCCAAGGTAGTCCTTCATAAGGTGATAAGCCTCGCAAATAAGCTGCATATCGCCATACTCGATGCCATTGTGCACCATCTTGACGAAGTGGCCGGCACCGTTGTCCCCGACCCAGTCACAGCAAGGCGTACCGTCACTGACCTTGGCGGCTATAGCCTGGAATATCGGTTTTACATGAGGCCATGCAGCAGGAGAGCCCCCTGGCATGATGCTCGGCCCCTTCAGCGCACCCTCTTCGCCGCCTGACACGCCGGTGCCGATATACAATAAGCCCCATTCTTCAACATACCTGGTACGGCGTATCGTATCCTGGTAATGGGAATTTCCACCGTCGATTATGACATCGCCCTTGTCAAGATAGGGCAGCAGTAAATCTATGAAGTCATCCACAGGCTTGCCGGCCTTCACCATCAGCATGATCTTTCTTGGCGACTTAAGTGCTGCGGCCAGCTCTTCGATGGAATATGTACCGATTATGTTCCTGCCTTTGGCCCTGCCCTCAACAAACCTGGTTACCTTGTCAAGGCTGCGGTTGAAAACAGCGACTGTATAGCCCTTGCTTTCCATATTCAGGGCAAGGTTTTCACCCATCACCGCAAGTCCTATAAGTCCTATATCGGCTTTTTCCATTTCATTTTCCTCCTTTGGCAGTCGTACTATTGTTTGACATGTCCTGCACTAATATTATATTATTAATAATTGCAATATACATTGCTTATATTGTGTGTTTTATTGCAAATATTGCCTACATTGATGACTGGAGGTGGTTTACTTGAGCGCTCAGCAGTTCACCACCCGGCAATATATGGTGAGCCCCGATTTTGAGTTCTTTCATTACAAGGACGAGAAAAACCTTGACGTGGAATATCATTATCATGACTTCTACGAAATCTACTTTTTTATATCAGGCAAGGTAACTTATATAGTGGAAGGCAAGTCCTATTCACTGAAATCCGGAGATATTCTACTTATAAACAACAAGGAGCTCCATAAACCAATTATCGGTGATGGGATCTATGAAAGGTTCATCATCTGGATAAATCCTGACTTTATCCGAAGTGCCTGTACTGATGAGACAGACCTTTTCAAGTGCTTCGAGTCGACTACCAGAAAGAGATACAACCTTCTCAGGCCAGACGCCAAAACGCTCAATATCATAAAAAATACATTAAGCAAGCTCAATAATGCCTGTACTAGGGAAGGATACGGAAGTGATATTCTGGCCAGGATCTATGTACTTGAGCTGCTAATCCTCCTGAACAGGGTATATCTGGAAAGCGATGTTGCTGCAATGAAGGAGGATATCATATATAACTCGAGGATCGATGAGATCATTCACTATATCAATGCCAATCTGGACAAGGACCTCTCCCTCGAGGCCCTCTCCGCCAGGTTGTACATCAGCAAATATCACCTTATAAGAGAATTCAAAAGGCATACGGGCTATACCCTTTACGGCTATATCCGTCAGAAGCGGCTCATCGCAGCAAAGGCACTTCTGAAGGAAGGCATGAGTATAACCGACGTATGCCACGCTTGTGGGTTTAATGACTATTCGAACTTCATCCGGGCATTCAGTAAAACCTTTAATATATCTCCTAAAAAATACTCTCAGCAGTTTGTATCTACAGAATAAAGAATCGACACATATCCTACAGGAGGACGATTATAACTCCTCTGTGTACTCATCCTCATCGATATGAAGGCTGACCTCGATTCGAACCAGGGACCGGCGCAGCTTGGCTTGCAGGCTATGGATCCTGACCTCTTCAGACTCTTCCCGGATCGCAGTCTCTGCTTCCTGACGATCCCTCTCAGCGCGCTCACGGTCGATTTCTTCCGGCCGCTGGGCTATGGTGCTGAATATCTTCACTGATTTGTCATCTATCTCGGCTATGCCGCCAAATACAGCTAGCTTCTTTTCAATGCCGTTGTTCAAAATACGCAGGATCCCATCGCCCAGCACTGTTGATACCCGCGCATGGCCAGGCAGCACGCCCATGTCCCCGTCGATGCACCGCATGATCACCCTGTCGGCTTTTTCCACAAATTTGACTCCACGGGGCGTGGTTATGGTCAGATCGATTTTTTTGTCATTCATAATGCCAGGTTGTTGCATATCCATTTACATTACCTTCCCTGCGCTTTCCTGTAACGTTCCACGACTTCATCAATGGTCCCTACATTCAGGAAATAGCCTTCCGGTATATCATCATGTACTCCTTCGATTATCTCCCTGAAGCCCCTGACAGTTTCGTCAATGGTTACATACCTGCCAGGTATGGACGTGTACTTCTCGGCCACATAGAAAGGCTGGGACAGAAACCGCTGCACCTTTCTGGCTCTGCTGACTATCTGCTTATCTTCTTCGGACAGTTCGTCCATACCCAGGATGGCAACTATGTCCTGGAGGTCCTTGTACCTCTGCAGGATACTCCTGACGGTCTGGGAAACACGATAATGCTCTGCTCCTACGATGTGTGCCTCAAGTATGCGGGATGATGAGCCCAGTGGGTCGACTGCCGGGTAGATACCTTGTTCGACAATGGACCTGGACAAAACCGTTACTGCATCCAGGTGAGCAAAAGTTGTTGCCGCAGCCGGGTCCGTGAAATCATCGGCAGGCACATAGATCGCCTGCACCGACGTAATCGAACCGGACCTGGTGGATGTGATCCGCTCCTGAAGCATGCCGATCTCCGTGGCTAATGTTGGCTGGTAACCCACTGCACTTGGTGTACGCCCCAACAAGGCTGATACTTCGGATCCTGCCTGTACGAAACGGAAAATATTATCAATAAACAATAGGACATCCTGCTGCTTTTTGTCACGGAAATACTCTGCCATGGTCAGTCCGGTCAGCCCGACCCTCATCCTGACACCCGGAGGTTCATTCATCTGACCGAAGATAAGGGCAGTGTTTTCGATGACCCCTGAGTTCTGCATGTCATTGTACAGATCATTGCCTTCACGAGTCCGCTCACCTACGCCGACAAAGACGGAATACCCCCCGTGTTCCTTGGCAATGCTGTTGATCAGCTCCATGATAAGGACTGTCTTGCCTACTCCGGCGCCGCCGAACAGGCCTATTTTCCCGCCTTTTGTAAAGGGACACAATAGGTCAATCGCCTTGATCCCGGTCTCCAGTATCTCGGGCTGGGCGGTCTGCTCAGTGAGACCTGGCGGATCCCTGTGTATGGACCAGTATTCATCGGCCTCGATAGGCGGCTTGTTATCGATAGGCTCGCCCAGCACATTAACCATGCGGCCGAGTACCTTTTCGCCTACCGGTACTTTTATGGGGGCACCCGTGTCAAAAGCTTCCATGCCACGCTTCAGCCCGTCTGTGGGATGCATGGAAATGCACCGCACCGTGTTGTCCCCCAGATGCTGCATTACTTCCAATACTATCATCTCTCTGTTATTAGGTACTTTTACGGCATTGTACAAGGATGGCAGTTCACCTTCGAATCTTATATCGATCACTGCGCCCATTATCTGTACTATTCTACCTTTGTTTTCAGCTATCATGAGATTCACCTTTGCTCAGAACATTTGCACTACCTACTATTTCGCTCAGCTCTTGTGTTATATTGGCCTGGCGCCTGCGGTTATACATATGGGTGAGTTCTTCGATCAGCTTGGATGCATTCTTGCCGGCTGAATCCATGTTGACCATTCGGGCTGCCTGCTCACTGGTATGTGATTCAGAAAAGGCCCTGAACAGGTTCATATGCAGATACAAGGGGATAAGGTGGTCAATGAAGGCATGGATATCCGGCTCATATTTCATATCATCTTCGTAAGCGTACTCTTCCGATTTTATAGGTAAAGGCAGGACCTGCTCCACATAAGGCACATAGTTGAGGACCGATTCAAAGTGGGTATATACTATGAAGACTTCATCTGCCTCATCTGACAGATAGAGTTCTATTATCCAGTTTGCAAGCCTTTCTGCCCCGTAATAAACATGGGCATCATTTATATTGGTGACCGTACGGATTATGTTCTTGTTCCGTTTTTTGAAGTACTCGTGGCCTTTGGCCCCAATAACGAATATTTTCTCATTTTTGCCATGGTTCATATGGTCAAGGGCCTTCGACATTATATTTGCATTATAGCTGCCGGAGAGCCCCCGGTCACTGGTGATGACGACATACAAGGAGCTCTTCACTTTTCGCTTTTCAAAAAATGCATGCGTCTCAGTGCCTTTATACCTGCTAATGTCAGTAACCACGCGCTTTAGTTCATGATAGATGGGGCGGACTCCCTCAAGCTGCGCCCTTGCCCTCTGCAGCTTTGCAGAGGCAACCATGTTCATGGCTTTTATGATCTTTTCAGTGGACCTGACATTATCGATCCTTTGCCTGATATCTCTTAATGAAGACACCTTTTCCTCCTAGCTATAGTTGTACTGTTCCTTTACCTGCTTTATCACTGCTTCTATGCTTTCAACAAGCTTGCTGGTGATCCTCCCGCTTTCTCTTATCTCTGCTTTGATATGATCGGCATGCTGGTCCACATACCTGATCAGATCCTTTTGGAACTTCTGGATCCGTTCGATCTCTATATTGGCCAGATGCTTGTTGTTCAACGCGTAGAGGATCAGGACCTGGTCCTCGACCGGCATAGGACGGTACTGTGGTTGCTTCAGGACTTCCATGATCCGTTCTCCATGCTTGAGTCGTTCCAGGGTGTCGGCACTGAGGTCAGAGCCAAACTGTGAGAACACTGCCAACTCCTTGTACTGGGCAAACTCTATCCGCAGGGGCCCGGCCAAGGTCTTCATGGCAGGGATCTGAGCTGAGCCTCCTACGCGCGATACGGAGAAACCCGGGTTGATCGCCGGCCGGACACCATCGTTGAACAGCTCGGCTTCCAGGTAGATCTGCCCGTCAGTGATGGATATGACGTTGGTAGGGATATAAGCTGATATATCCCCTTCCTGGGTCTCTATAATCGGAAGGGCTGTCAAGGAGCCTCCGCCATATTCCTCGCTCAGGCAGGCGGCACGCTCCAAAAGCCTTGAATGGAGGTAGAAGATATCGCCAGGATAGGCCTCGCGCCCGGGCGGACGCCTTAAGAGCAGGCTGATAGCCCTGTATGCTACAGCATGCTTGGACAGGTCATCATATATGATCAGAACGTCCTTACCTTTATACATCCAATGCTCGGCTATCGCACACCCGGCATAAGGGGCGATATACTGCAGCGGTGCAGGATCGCTGGCGGTAGCAAGGACTACCGTCGTATATTCCATGGCCCCGGTCTCGTTCAGCACCTTCAGTATGCGCGCTATGGTCGATGCCTTTTGACCGATGGCAACATATACGCAATATACATCCTTGTCTTTCTGATTTATTATAGTATCAATGGCAATGGCAGTCTTGCCGGTCTGACGGTCACCTATTATCAGCTCCCTCTGTCCTTTCCCTATGGGCACCAGGGCATCAATGGCCTTGATCCCCGTTTGAAGTGGCTTATTTACTTCCTGACGCATTATAACGCTGGGAGCAGGGCTTTCTACGTTGCGGCGGGCACTGGCTGCTATTGCGCCTTTCCCGTCGATCGGCTCCCCCAGGGCATTGACGACACGGCCGAGCATGGCATCGCCCACAGGTACTTCGGCCATCCTGCCTGTCAGCCTGACGGGATCTCCTTCCTTGATGCCTGCATCGGAGCCCATGATAACAGCGCCAATACTGTCTTCATCCAGATTCAATGCTATACCGTAGACCCCGTTTGAAAACTCCACAAGCTCACCGCTCATGGCACTGTACAAACCGCTGATGCGGGCTATGCCATCTCCTACTTGTATAACAGTACCAGCCTCCGTAAAATCCGGCTTAGATGAGTAAGACTCAATCAACTCTTCTATAACCTTGCTTACCCCTTCATCAAATACACTCATTCATGATTCCTCTCTCTAAGCTTTGTCTCATAGTGTTCAGTTCAGATCTCACCGTACCGTCAAAGCTCTGCCCGTCTAACAGCACATAAAATCCGCCTATCACATCCGGATCCACCGTGACTTCAACTTCTACCTGCATATTTGTCTTCTTGGACAACACCCTGCGAATGATGTCGATTTGGCTTTCCGTAAGTGCCTTGGCCGATACGACCTTGGCTACAGTCTTACCGAAGCGTCTGTTGATGCGATCGATATATTCATTCAAAACAGGCACGATCAGTGCCTCACGGTTATCCTTCACCATAAGATAAAGAAAACCCATCAGGTGCCAGGGAATCCTGTCTGAAAAAGCTTTGCTGAAAAGCTTGCGCTTGGCTGAATCAGGAATATCCTGCTGCAGAAGAAAAGCCTGCACTTCAGCGCCCTTAAGTGTATCTCTTATGAATACCGCCTGCTCCAGATCCCTTTCTATGCAGCCGTTTTCTTCTGATATCTCCAGTAGTGCTTCAGCATAGCGGTCCGTTAGTTTTGCCATTTTGCATCCTCCAGCCTGGCGACTACTTCTTCAAAGAGCCGGTCCTGGGTCTCGGCGTCCATTCTCTCGGCTATGTATTTCTGGGCTATGCGGGAAGCAAGATCGACAACATACGAGCGAGTTTCCTCCTTAAGGCGTCTCTTGTCTTCTTCAACGCTTTCCAGTGAACGCTTTTTGATTTCGTAAGCCTCCCGCCTGGCTTCCTCCAGGATTATCCTGCTTTCGTCTGCAGCCTTGAGTCGGGCCTCTTCAAGGATCTTATCGCGGTCCCTTTCAATGGCTTCAAGCTTGCTATTGTACTCTGCCATCAGCTCATTGGCCCTGGCCATGGCTGCTTCTGCTTCCTTCACCTTGCTTTGAAACCTTTCCGTGCGCTTGTTCATGAACTCCTTTACGGGTCTATATAAGATAAAAGTCAACGCGACTGCCAATATGATCCCGTTGAGCAATTGGATCCCTATGCTGATCAGGGTTTGGGTGTCAAGAGCAAAAACGCGCCCGTCCGGTACCTCCTGAGCTAATAGCACTATTCTGCTCAGCAATTGAGAAGACCTCCCTTCGACTAAGCTTGAGTCCGATACTTTTATCAGGCTTAATTGCTGATTAAGCTTATCAAGGTATTTATCAGCGGATTGGCAAACAGCATAATGATGGCGATCAGGAGGCCATAGATACCGGATGTCTCTCCCAAAGCCAAGCCAATGAACATAATACTCCTTATGGAGTCAGCAGCTTCAGGCTGTCTGGCTATGGATTCAATGGCCTGGGCAGCAACCTTTGCCTGGCCGAAGGTGGTCAGTAATCCATTAAGCAGTGCAATTGCAGCTGCGATATGCACCATTCCAATGGCGATTGCTAGTTCTTTCATTTGATTTCCTCCATTCGTTTCTTGTTTTGATTCTATTCTTTCAGCAACGGCAAGATGTTACTCCGCCGCACTTCTGACATACATCAGACTTAAGATAACAAATATATATGTCTGCAAGACACCGAATACAACATCAAAGAATGCATGCAGCAGAGCCGGGATGCCAATTTGGACAAACAAAGGCGTCAGTGCATAGTAAAGGGTTAGAATGATCGTACCGTAAAGCATGTTACCAAAAAGCCTGAAGCTTAATGAAATCGGCTTGGCCAGCTCTCCGATCAAATTAAGGGGGAAGAATATGGGATGTGGGCTGAAAAAGCTCTTGAGATAATCACCTTTGCGATGTTTGAAACCAATAAAAATCATGATAACAAATGTAGCCAGGGCTAAGGCAAATGTAGTTGCGAAATCAGCTGTAGGTGCTCTGATCCCAAATACGCTGAATAAACTGGACGAAAGTATGAAGGCAAAAACCATGAAAAACCAGGGTGATATGTACGTGAGTTTTTCACCCAATGAATTGATGGCAAAATTGTCAAATGATTCGACGGCAGCTTCTATCAGGTTCTGTATACCTGTGGGCACCTCTTTAAAATTGCGAAGCATTATACGTACTATTATCGCAATCACAATAAGAAACAACATGATAATCCATGTATAGAAAATCGTTTCCGTTATCCAGATTTCGATCCCTGCTACATTGATGACCCACAGATTATCTATGTTCAATCCCACTATATAACCACCACCTCTTTTTATTGCCTGGCTTTTCAACTGATTGCCTAGAAAAATCTAATGTTGTAAACAGCAAGCTGGAAAGCCAGAATCCCCGCCACTACACCCCACAGGCTGATCTGGGGGACAACTGCACCCAGATAAAGCGCGGCACCGGAAAACAGGAGCCTCAACACGTGCTGCAAGCTAACATAGCCCCCGGCCTTGCCTATATCCATTGTTATCGCTTTATCAACAGTACGTTCCAGTAGAAAAACCTTTACAATGCTGACGGCTGAACCTACCAGCACGCCCAGGACAAAGGGAATGGACGCCATAGAGCGGTAATAGACAACAGAACCCAGGACACATATCAATGATATGATGAGTATTGTGATAATCATTCGCCTTGCTAATCCCGATAGCTTCATAATACCTCTTATCTCCATGAATATTAAGGCCGGCTATTTTTTGCCCTGCGAGGCGTCGAACATCACCTTGATCGCAGCCCCGGCACCGCATAAGGAAAATACAAGCAACAGCCAGGGCGTTGTGCCCAGCTTGTCATCCAGGAATTTGCCAAGCAGGACTCCGATCACTACCGATGCCGCCATAGTCACTCCAAT
>JAKPIB010000022.1 GCA_029549985.1 Bacillota bacterium | reverse complement strand
CTCCGATATCATCCGGAGCATGGTGGAGCCGGGCACCCGGGCTATGGGCAGGTCTATGGTTCCCTCAGACGCTTTGGGGCAGCCGTGGACAATGCCCAGGTATTCCTTGTGGTAGATATTGCTCAGCATCTGCCTGGTCAGCCTGTCCTGAATGAATTGGTTTTTTGCAAATACAATGATGCCGGAGGTATCCTTGTCGAGCCTGCTTACCGGCCGCACCCTGACGCGTTGGCCCTTTTTTTGAAAGTAATATACCAGCCCGTTGGCGATGGTGTTGTAAAGGTTACTGCTCACGGGATGGGTGATAAGGCCCGGGGGCTTGTCCAGGGCTATCAGGGCATTGTCCTCATACAGTACATTAAGCTCCATTTCCGTTGGGGCTATATCCTCTGAGGTTTCATCGAAATCCAGGTATACCTCGACTATGTCACCGTATTTAACGATATCTGTCATAAAAACGGGCATGCCATTGCACAGGACCCTGCCGTTTGATTTCAGCTTTTTGACAAGGCCCCGTGAAAACCCGAACTCATGCTTAAGTATGCTCATCACGGTCCTGCCGCTGTTTAACTCGTCAACCTCATATTTAAAGTACATAAGCCGAATCTGACCGCCTTTTTGCTAATAGTCCTTAAAGCATTTTAACATAATCTTAGCTGGAATTTTTCAAATTTTGATTCCGGTCATTTTTTATAGTGTTCTCCCGCTGTATCATAAAAACGCAAACGATCGATAAGACCATAACAGCGATTATTGATTATGAAATGAAGGAAACTAAAATCAAGATTTATTAAGGGAGGAATAAAGTATGAGCCAGTTCAGCGCACAGCAAAGCATAGGCGAGATAGTGGCAATGATGCCAAAGGCAGGTGACGTTTTTCGAAAATACAGGATCGATTTCTGCTGCGGCGGCCACAGGCCGCTGGCTGAAGCCATCAGGGAACAGGGGCTTGATGAGCAGGAGGTCCTTAAAGCCTTGGATGATATGTACGAGGAAACCAAAAAAACAACCAGCCGGACCGATTTTCTCAATATATCCTCAAGTGATTTGATAGATTACGTGGTAAACAAGCACCATGCGTACCTAAAGACAAACCTGCCCATAGTCAGCGAGCTGACAACAACGATCCTCAGGGTGCATGGCCCCCACCACATGGAGCTTTTTGACGTGCATAAGCAATTCCATGCCTTAAAGACAGAGCTGGAACAGCACCTGATAAAGGAGGAGGAGCTCCTGTTCCCGCTGATAAAGCAGCATGACGCTGAGCCATCCGACGAGCTCATTGAAAAAATAAACAAGGTCATGAAAGAGACCGAGGATGAGCATGTATCTGCCGGAGATATCCTGAAGGAGCTCAGAAGGATAACAAAGGAGTATGAGATACCGGCCGGTGTATGCCCAACCTTTGAAAAGACCTATCATATGCTACAGGAGGTAGAGGCTGACCTGTTCCAGCATATCCACCTTGAAAACAATATCCTGTTTAGAAGATATGCAAGGTAGTTATAAATGTAATAAAAAGGCAGGTGATTTAAATGGAAAAGGTGATCGAGCTTTCCAGGCCCGTTTATGATATCTGCAAGGACCACCCCGAGGTTATCGGTATCATGAAGGAGCTTGGCTTTGACAGCATTACAAACCCGGCTATGCTGAATACCGCGGGCAGGGTCATGACCATAGAAAAGGGGGCGAAAATGAAAAATATTCCCCTTGAAAAAATAAAGGAAGCTTTTATGGAACGGGGATACACGATCAGATGACAGGCGCTTCGCATGATTATGCATAGCTTTGCAGGAAAAATGCATATGTGATAAAATAAACCTGGATTTTTACAGATCCGGGGTTAATATATACAGGGAGCTGTGAAAATTTCTTCACGGCTCTCTTTTTATAGGGCGTATTTACATATGTTGATGATCAAAGGCGGCAAAGTGCTGACCATGGCCGGCGAGGACTACGAATGCGGCGATATCCTCGTGGAGGGCGGCAAGATCAAGGCGGTTGGCGAAAACCTACAGGCACCCGAGGGCACCAGGGTAATAGACGCAAGGGGCATGTATGTGATGCCCGGCATAGTCGATCCCCATTGCCATATCGGCATGTGGGAGGACGGAATGGGCTTTGAAGGGGCGGACGGCAACGAGATGACCGACCCGGTCACGCCGGAGCTTAGGGCAATCGACGCGATAAACCCTGAGGACAGGTGCTTCAAGGAAGCCCTGGAGCATGGGGTGACGACAGTCGTAACCGGCCCGGGCAGTGCCAATGTCATTGGCGGGCAGTTCGTAGCCATGAAAACCTGGGGCCGGCGTATAGATGATATGATACTTAAGGAGCCCCTGGCCGTTAAGGTGGCCTTTGGCGAAAATCCCAAGAGGGTCTACAACAGCAAGCAGAAATCGCCCACTACCCGTATGGCAACAGCTGCGATACTGCGGGCTACCCTTATCAAGGCGCAGGAGTATAAAAAGAAGCTGGAGCGGGGCAAGACGGATCCTGACAAAATGCCGGAGAGGGATCTGAAGCTGGAGGCGCTTGTAAAGGTCCTCAACCGGGAGATCCCGCTCAAGGCCCATGCCCACAGGGCGGATGACATCCTGACGGCTATCAGGATAGCAAAGGAGTTTGACGTGGACATAACCCTGGACCATTGCACGGAAGGGCACCTGATAGTTGACTATCTGAAGCAGGAAAACGCCAAGGTCATAGTCGGGCCGCTTTTCAGCGAGCGGAGCAAGATAGAGCTGCGCAATATGACCTTTAAGGCACCCGGCATACTTTCAAAGGCCGGGATCAAGGTAGCCATGATGACTGACCATCCTGTGATACCGGAGCAGCACCTGGCCGTATGCGCAGCCATAGCTGTCAGGGAGGGCATGGACGAGATGGAAGCCCTCAAGTCAATAACCATAAACGCAGCGGAGATCACAGGCATCGCTGACAGGGTAGGGAGCCTTGAGGCCGGCAAGGATGCCGATATTGTGATCTACGACGGGCATCCCCTGGATTTCCGCACAAAGGCGGTCTGGGTATTTGTCAACGGCGAAGCGGTAAAGAAGCCAGAGTGAACATCAAAATCATAGCAGCTGCTGATTTTAGGTGCAGAAACAGACGAGCCCTGTCATGTCATATGACAGGGCTCAGCTTTCCTGACTTGCTGATCCTATAGATATGATCGAATCCCTGTATGCTGTTGGTCCGGTGGGTCACCAGGACCAATGTGAGCCGGTGCCTTTGCTTCAGCGGGTTTTGCAGTATAAGCCGCCCTCGGTCATCTCATCCAGATGGGCTGTGGCTTCGTCCGGTATGAGGATCCTTGCCCTGCGTATCAGGGCGCGGGCTATGGCGATCCGCTGGCGCAGGCCGGCAGACAGGCGCGACCCGCAATCAGCCATCCCCTGTCATCGCTCATAACACCTCGTATCCTGTTATCATAGTTTTCGATACATATAAAAATGAACCAAATGGATTTGGACATCCTGATGGCCTGGTCTAATTATAGCATAATCAGGGCAGGAATATGTTGGCGGTATGTACAGCAAACATTTTTATATATATAATAAAATCCGGGACTGTTTGTATCTGTCTTGTATAACTATTTACATATAAATGAAGGGAGCTGCTTTGAACCATGGGTAAGAGCGCTATATGGGAAAAGGTACAGGATTTCATGAAAGAAAACAGGATGCATCATGAGCAGATAGACTTTGACAAGGAGCTCAAGGTCTTCCTCGAGGATATGGAAAATGGCCTTAACGGCAGGGAGAGCACACTGGAGATGCTGCCCACCTACATATCCCTGGGCAGCGAGATAAAGACCAATGAGCGGGTCATCGTAATGGATGCCGGCGGCACCAATTTCCGCGTGGCGACCGTGTATTTCGATGACAGCAAAAAGCCTGTGATCGAGGACTTCAGCAACCACCCCATGCCCGGTACGAAGGGGGAGATCAGCAGGGACGAGTTTTTCGAGACGATCCTGGAGTACATAAAGCCTGTCATCGACAAGAGCGATAAAATCGGGTTCTGCTTCTCCTATCCGACTGAAATACTGCCTAACGGCGATGGCAAGGCGATCCGTTTCAGCAAGGAGATCAGGGTCCGGGACATGATAGGCGAGCCTGTGGGCGGCAGGCTGCTGGAAGCTGCCAAAAAGGCAGGCTACAAGGGCGACAAGCAGATCGTGCTGCTGAATGACACCGTGTCCACCCTCCTGGGCGGCAGGGCCACCCACCCGGACAAGGAATACAGCTCCTATGTGGGCTTTATACTGGGTACCGGCACCAATACCTGCTATATCGAGGATACGGCTAACATAGGCAAGATAAGGGACAAGAACATCAGCATGCAGACCATGCTCATAAACATGGAGTCAGGCGGTTACTGCAAAGCACCGACCGGCGTGGTCGATGACGAGTTTGACAGCACGACGGTCAATCCAGGCCAGGCCAGGTTTGAAAAGATGATCTCCGGAGGCTACCTGGGCGGCCTGATGCTGGCCCTCCTTAAGAAGGCTGCATCCGAAGGCCTGCTGTCCAAGGCATTCAGGGAGAACATAGACAGGCTCGAGACCCTGGGAGCAATTGATGCCGACGCATTCTTAAGGCTTCCCTACGGCAACAGCGTACTATCCGCCTGCTGCAGCACCGATCCTGAGGAAGGTCGCAGGGACCGTGAGACCCTCTACCACCTGCTGGACAGCGTTATAGAAAGGGCCGCAAAGCTGGTCACCATAAGCCTGACGGGAGTCGTCACAAAAACCGGCAAGGGGACCGATCCCTGCCTGCCTGTGTGCATCACCGCCGACGGCTCGACCTTCTATATGCTCAAGTCAATGAAGGAAAAGATAGAGTATTATGTGAAAAAGCATATGGTAGAGGAAAGAGGCCTCTATATCGAATTCGTCAAGGCTGAAAACCCCAACCTCATAGGGTCCGCCATCGCAGCCTTATCCAGGTAGGGCCAAGCATGACCCCTTGACAGTGGTCAGCAAATGAACAAATCCCCGCATCAGCGGTATATGGCTGGGCAGGCATGGACAACTTCCGGATAAGGTCGATCATATAAACGTATGATAGGAGGCTATCCGATGCAAATTCTCAGAGTACATCCAAACGGCCGTTTTCTCATGGAATCTGACGGCACCCCCTTTTTCTGGCTGGGAGACACAGCCTGGGAGCTGTTCCACAGGCTGGACCGGGAGGAGGCTGACCTGTACCTGACCACCCGGGCCGACCAGGGCTTTACAGTCATCCAGGCAGTGGCCCTGGCTGAATTCAGCGGCCTGACCGAACCCAATGCCTATGGGCGGGTGCCGCTGAAAAAGGGCGGCTCCGGCAGGTATGACCCCAGTCTGCCCGATACGGACGGTGACTACAGCTATTGGGACCATGTGGACTACATAATCGACAAGGCGGCGGAGCTTGGCCTGTATATCGCTCTTCTGCCTACCTGGGGTGACAAGTTCAATCTCCTCTGGGGCAAGGGCCCGGAGATCTTTGATAGGTCCAATGCCTATGTATATGGCGAATGGCTGGGCAGGCGGTACCGGGACAGGGACAATATAGTCTGGGTCCTTGGCGGGGACCGGCCTTTGACCACACGGCGTCATTTTGATGTGATCGAGGCTATGGCAGTAGGGCTTAGCTCAGGTGACGGAGGGCGTCATTTGGTGACCTTTCATCCTTCAGGCGGGACCTCCTCATCGCTTTACCTCCATGATGAAAAATGGCTGGATTTCAATATGCTCCAGTCAGGGCACGGAAAACGCAGCAATCCCAACTATGCTTTCATACAGAAGGATCATGAGCGGCAGCCGGTCAAGCCAGTTTTGGACGGTGAGCCGTGTTATGAGGATCATCCCATAGCCTTCAAGGAGGACAATGAATTCTTTGACCAGGTGGACGTGCGCAAGGCCTTGTACTGGTCGGTTTTTGCAGGCGGCTTTGGCGTGACATACGGCCACCACTGCGTCTGGTCCTTCAATACCGAGCCCGGCTGTTATTTCCCCATGCATTGGAAGGATGCATTAAGGCGCCCTGCAGCCGAGCAGGTGAAATATCTGAGGAAGCTCATGGAGTCGCGGCCCTTCTTTGAACGGATCCCGGACCAGTCCCTCCTTGTGGTGAACTATGACGGGGCCAACCACCAGCAGGCCACCCGGGGAGAGAAATATGCCTTCATATACGCCCCCCACGGGATAGCGGTCCACGTAAAGCTGGGAGTGCTCAAGGGAAGGTCCGTAAGGCTTGAGTGGTTCGATCCCCGGACCGGTGAATCGACGCCCATAGGCATGGCAGAGAACAAGGGGGATATGAGACTGGTCCCTCCGGGGCACGGACGCGAGCAGGATTTCGTGCTGGTGATGGACAGCGAGGATTGATTCAAAGGCAGTGCAAGATAAAAACCCCTTCACGCTCATGGTGAAGGGGTTTATCATATCTAAAATTTTCTGCTCCTGCCGCCGTGGGTCCTGCCGCTGCTGCTCCTGTGGACGCTGCTGCCCTTGCTCCCGCCCGAGGCGGCGCCGGAAGAGCTGTTGATCTTCACCCTAGAGGTAGTCTCCCTCAGGTAATCATCCCTGCTTAAGATCAGCTCAAAGGATCCGCTTTCCTCATAGGTCCTGTTGGTTATCGAAGCCGTACCCCTGCTGGCTGATGATACTGCCAGGGTGGCGATCAGGGCTATGACAGCGGCTATCACATAGACTACCGGAGACTTTGCTATGGAAGCAGCCCTGCTTAGATAAGATCCGCTTCCACTGCCTGATCCGCCGGGCGCGCCGAGGGTGGCATAATAGTCGACCTGTTCCAGGAATTCAAGGCATGCCTTGTAGTATTCACCATCAGAGAGGTAGGATGATACTTCATCAAGTATATCGTCCAGCCTGCTGTCCGTAAATATGCTGATGGCTTTGCCCGATGTAGATATCACTACATCCCGGGTGCCCATGCTGACGAGCAGGAGGAGGCCTGAACGGTCACTCCCAATGCCGTAGCCGTTGTAGTCGAAATAGTCATCTGCATAGGCTGTAGGTGATTTGCTCCCTATATCATCAGTGATCACTATCACTACGTCCAGCCCCCGGCTGGCACCTATCCCTTCGATGCGGCCTTGCAGATCGTTTACTTCATCTGTGGTCAGGTAGTTCAGGAGATCCTTTACGTTATCCGAGGTCCCTGCCTGGGCTGTGCTGACAAGAGCGAGCATCATCAGGCAGGCTGCTGCGACCGATAAAAGCCTTCTAAGCAAACAGAGCACCTCCAAACACGATCAGGAACCAGACCGCCGCAAAGACGCAGCCGGCAAAGGCAAGCTGCTTCCCGCGGCTCAGCGGGGTCTCACCGACGACCTTGCCTGTCTGACCGTTTATGATAAAGGTATGGTTCTTATCCTTGTGCTTGTTCACCAGCAGGTAGATAGGGAGCATGGCATAACTGTCGGTTATTTCTTCAAAGTCCACCTGCTTGTGACTTATGGTGGTGGAGGTGTAACCCTGGATAGTGCCCCTAAGCCTCTGCTCGGCATAGCCTTCGACCCTGCTTTGCATTACTGCCTGGGCGTCTTTTGATTCCACATCATATTTCTCCGCCATGAAGCCGGACATGTACTGCATCGAAAAGTCCGTCAGATCCTGGTAGTTGTAGGGCTCTACAAGCTGCATGAGCCCATCGTCCAGCTTTTTGGATGCGTCCACGGGTATCTTGTCGTACTCGATCCTGCCTGCACGGGCGACACGATAGTATTGGGTCTGGGTGATGCGGTAATTGCCCTGGGTCCAGGTCCTGACCCTGGTAGCTTCGCCGCCGATGTGGGCTTTCACCTTGCAGTCGAACAACCAGAAGGGGGCATAGACGCCCGTTATCTTCTCGATCTCTTCCTTTTGCTTGAAGGCACTGGGAGCTAAAAGCTTTTTCCTTATCCAGTTCTTATAAAGCTCTTCGGCCTGCTTTTTCGTGAGCTTAAATGGTATCAGGTACTTTGGCTTGAACCTGCCTGTAAATCTTGCCTTTATGACTGTAGGGCTCTTGCAGTACAGGCAGAAGGTGGCCGACGTGGTGCCGTCGGTGATCAGCTCGGCCCCGCAGTTGTTGCAGTGGTAGGATTCAAGGTCCGGCATTTCCTGGTCGAGCTGCTCATCCACCTTTTGTATGCTGTCAAGCTGCTCCTTGGTGAACTCCCCGAAGCAGTATTCGCATTTCCATAGCTGGGAGGGGGGATCGAATTTCAATCCTGCATTGCAATTCAGGCATTTGTATTGTTTGACAGAGCTCATATATATACCCCCTGATCAAAGCCCGGTATCAGGCCTTGTCCTGTTCGTTGAAGGGATCCCCGCATTTGGGGCAGAACTTCGGCGGCTCTGCGGTATTTTCAGGTTCATATCCGCATTTGTCGCATTTCAGCCTGGCTGTTTCAGGACGCTTGCTGCCGCAGCTTGGGCAGAAGGGGCCCTCTGAGACCTTTCGTCCGCAGGTGCAGGTCCATTCATCGGCGGCCTTTGGGCTCTGCTCCGGCCTTTTCTTGCCGCACTTCGAGCAGAAGGCCGAATCATCGCTCATTTTATTGCCGCACATGCATACCCAGCCCGGGGCCTGCGCCGCCTGCGGCTGCTGCTGGGGGACCGCCTGCTGGCCGGGCATGAGGCCCATACCGCCTGCTACGTTCATGCCCATAGCCATACCTGCAAACCCGAGCATTGCGCCGCCCTCGTTGGCGCCCGCGGCTTCCAGCCCCTTGGCTATGGAGCCTGTCATGCGGGCAGCCCTTGCATTGGGGTCCATGAGGATGGAATCCTGGGCATAGCGCGCCAGCAGCTCATTGGTCTGCTCATCATAGGAGATGCCGGCTATACCTACGGACTGTATCATGAAGCCTCTTTTGGCGAGCCATTCCTTGTCGAGGACCTCAGCCATGTACTGGCCAAGCTCCATGGTCTTGATCGGGATATCCGATACAAGCACGTTGTTCATGGACAGGCTGGCCAGGGCCGTAGTGTAGGCCATGAGGAACTCATTGAGATATTGCTCCGCCAGGTCTGACACCGTCAGGTTGACCTTTTCCGTTTTGCTGCAAACCTCGCTGTAGAACAAGAGCGGGTCGACTATCTTTATGGAATAGGTACCAAAGGAGGTCACCTTGCAGGGGACCACCCTCCCGGGCACTAGGACCCTGTCGGTGTATGGCACCGGATTCCTTGTACCAAACCGGATGTCCGGTATTTCCTGCTTGTTGATATACACGACACGCTGCTTGAGGGGAGTCGTGCCTCCGAATTTGAAGCGCTCCCAGGAGTCCTTTATGGTGTTCAGGATACCGCCCGGCCTGCTGATGGCATTCTTACCGGTGTTGCCATAGCCGGGAAGCTCCGTATCGTCGGATCTGAAGAATATGGAGGGGGATCTTGAGTTGTCCACCTGATAGTAGCCCGGATCGTCCGTGGCAGCTACGATCTTGCCGCCATCGACCAGCAGCATGTATACATTTTCAGGCACGTGTATGATAGAGCCATTGGATATGACATCCTCGGTCCCTTTCTTGTTGGAGCTTCTTCTGTCCTTCCTTACTGCCACGCCATAGGTAGCTATGACAGTGTTGTCTATCTGTTCAGGTTCGATCGTTTCCAGCCATTGATCCGCAAGCGCACCGCCCAGTGCACCGATGCCAGCTTTGATAATACCCATTTGCTTCATCCTCTCATTAAGAATTTGTACCGGATATGGTGTTTGCGCGAACATATCTGCAATCGATGTGTGCACTAAAATGCTTATTCACGCAGGGGGTTCGTAATGCCTATACAAAGTGCTTTAAATTTATATACCAATTATAATATAAGCTGATGCCTGTATCTACATAATTTTTAGCGGAGAGGAAATATAGTTTGTCCATCTCCTGAATTTAGGTTATACTAATGGTAAAAACGGAAAGGTGGCGGTAATTGATGACAAAAATCATTGTAAACGGTGATGTCAAAAAGCATCGAATAAGCAAGAATATCTACGGTCATTTTTCTGAGCATCTCGGCAGGTGCATCTATGAAGGCATATGGGTCGGCGAGGACTCCAAGATACCCAATACCGACGGCATACGCAACGATGTGGTAAAGGCCCTGAGAGAGATGAAGATACCGGTCCTGCGTTGGCCTGGCGGCTGCTTTGCCGATGAATACCACTGGATGGATGGTATAGGGCCTAAGGAGAAGCGGCCGAAGATGGTCAACACCCACTGGGGCGGAGTGGTCGAAAACAATCACTTCGGCACCCATGAGTTCATGAGGCTGTGCGAGCTTATCGGAGCCGAGCCATATATCTGCGGCAACGTGGGCAGCGGGACAGTGTATGAGATGCAGCAGTGGATCGAATACATGACCTTTGACGGCGAATCACCCATGTCCAACCTAAGAAGGGCCAACGGCAGGGAGGAGCCCTGGAAGCTGACCTACTTTGGCATCGGCAACGAAAACTGGGGCTGCGGGGGCAACATGCGGCCGGAATACTACGCCGATGAGTTCCGCAGGTATGCTACATATGTAAGGAATTTCGGGGGCAACTGGATCTACAAGATCGCCTGCGGGCCGAGCAGCAACGACTACCGGTGGACAGAGGTCCTGATGAGGGAAGCCGGGCATATGATGAACGGTCTCAGCCTCCATCATTACACCATACCGACCTCCAACTGGAACAACAAGGGCTCTGCCACCAGGTTTGACGAAAAGGAATGGTTCTCGACCCTGAAGAATACCCTTGTCATGGATGAGCTCATAACCAGGCATTCGGCGATCATGGACCAGTATGATCCCAAGAAGAGGGTAGGCCTTATAGTCGATGAATGGGGCACCTGGTACAACGTTGAGGAAGGTACCAACCCGGGCTTCCTGTACCAGCAGAATACGATGAGGGATGCTCTGGTGGCGGGCATCAACCTCAACATATTCAACAACCACAGCGACAGGGTCCGGATGGCCAATATCGCCCAGCTGGTGAACGTTCTCCAGGCAGTTATCCTGACAGAGGGCGATAAGATGATCCTGACGCCTACATACCATGTTTTCAGCATGTACAGCGTACACCAGGATGCCTTGCATGTGCCTGTCAATATCGAATGCCCCGAGTATACCTATGGCCTTGAGTCCATCCCGCAGGTGAGCGCTTCCGCATCGGTGGATGAGTCCGGCAAGCTCCATATCTCGCTGTGCAACCTAAATCCCAGAGAGAACGCAGAGGTTAGCTGTGATCTGAGGGGGATCAGGTGCTCAGAGGTCAGCGGCACGATCCTGACATCCGATGCCATGAATGCCCACAATACCTTTGCTGAACCTGACCGCGTAAGGCCCGCCGCTTTCGCCGGGGCTGTACTTAAAAACAACGAGCTTACCGTTGATATGCCGCCTATGTCGGTCATAGTGCTGGAAATAAAATAATTGGAGGATATACCCTTGGCAAAACCCCTGGATGAGTATAAAAAGAGGGTAGAGCAATACAGCGCGGCTTTGAAGGACCTGGGCAAGAAGCTCAGCCTGATAAGCAACCTGAGGCTTTTAACTGCCCTTTCAGGCATGGGAGCAGCCATTTACCTGTATTTTCGCGATCAAAGGCAGGCAGCAGCCATCATATCGGCTGCTGCCCTGGCTTTATTTATAGGCCTTGTGACGGTCCACGTCCATGTTCGAAACAGGAAGGCCGAGATCGGGATCCTGGTCGGTATAAATGAGGATTCGATCAGACGTCTGACCGGCCGGTGGAGAGAATTTACCGACACAGGGACCGAATTTTCGGATGACGGCCACCCGTACACGGGCGACCTGGATATTTTCGGCCAGGGCTCCCTGTTTCAGTGGATAAATACCGCAGTGACATTCAAGGGGCGAAAAGCCCTTTCGGAATGGCTGTCAGCTCCTTGTACCGACGATGCCATGATAGCTTCAAGGCAAAGGGCTGCAAGAGAGCTCTCACGTCTGCTTGATTTCCGGCAGCGCTTCCAGGCTGCTGCCCTCAGGCAAAAGGAAAGCTTTACGGATCCGGAGCCGCTCTTTGAATGGGCTGAGCAGAGAAATGAGCTTTATCTTAAGCGCCCCTTTATATGGCTTATCCGCATCCTGCCTGCTGCTGCCGTCATCACAACGGCGGCAGCCTTTGCGGGCATTGTGCATTTTATCGTGCCGGCGGCGATCGTTCTGCTGCAGACAGGTCTGCTGGCCATAAGGTTCCTTGAGACAAACAGGATCCTTGCGGGCTTGGGCCCCTTTGCCAGGAGCATCGGGGCATACCGCAGGATGCTGGAAGCCTTTGAAGCTGAAAGCTTCGAAGACCGATATCTTAGAGAGCTTCAAGGAAGGCTGCTAAGCACAGCCGGGAAAAGGGCTGGAGACCAGATGCGTGAGCTGGAGAGGATCGTAGACCGGGCTGCCGTCAGGCACAGCCAGCTTTACCTTGTGGTCAATATTCTGCTGCTGTGGGATTATCAATGCATGGCTGCCCTGGAGAAATGGAAGGAGCTGTCGGGCACCCTGCTCAGGCAATGGCTTGCCGTCCTGGGGGAGCTTGAAGCCCTGTGCAGTCTGGCTGTCCTATACTTCGATCATCCTGAATGGACCGTCCCGGTCATAGACAATGAAGAAACAGGCATCCTGGCTGCAGGACTGGGCCATCCCCTGCTGCCTGAGGACCGGGTCTGCAACGACCTGAGCATGCGGGGCAGGGGCAGGGTCTACCTTATAACCGGGTCCAACATGTCGGGCAAAAGCACCTGGCTTCGCACAGCGGGGATCAACCTTGTGCTTGCCTATGCCGGAGCGCCGGTCTGCGCCAGGGAGTTTCGCTGCAGCCTGTTCAGGATATATACCTCCATGAGGGTAAGGGATGACCTTGAGAAAAACATATCCTCCTTTTATGCCGAGCTACTGAGGATAAAGCGGATGATCGACGCTGCCAGAACGGGTGAGCAGGTATTTTTCCTGCTGGATGAAATATTCAAGGGCACAAACTCCAGGGACAGGCATACCGGGGCCAGGCTCCTCATCAGGCAGCTCAGCAGGGAAGGAGCGGTGGGCCTGGTATCCACCCATGATGTCGAGCTGGGAGATTTGGCGGATGAAAATGAAAATATAGAAAATTATCATTTCAAGGAGTATTACAGGGAGGGACAGCTCTGTTTCGACTATAAGCTGCATCCTGGCATATCGAATACAAGGAACGCCATCTACCTGATGAAGATGGCCGGAGTCATGGTACCGGAAGGGGAAGACCAACAGGTCCGGCCTGAGATGGATTAGGCCGGATGATTGCAAATTTTACGATGACGTCACTGCCAAATAGCTGATTAATGGATTTTTATCAGCTTATTTGGCGTTTTTTATATTACGATTTATGAAAAGAAATATATCTCGACACCATGGTTTGACCAAATTCTTGTACATGCATTGCTATAATGAAACCGAATGGAAGCGATGAAATGCATTCTGCATATCTGGGCACCTGGAGTGCATTGAGCTAATGGTGCAACCGGCCATATCACTATTTCAGTTCGTTCGGGCATAATCACTGAGTATCACATAATAACTTATTAGTGGCATCCTGTTCGAATCTTTACAATTAGGAGGGGTAATATGTACTTGGGGCGCAAACTTATATTGTTGTTTGTGCTGATTTTATCCCTGGGGGCTATAATTCAGGTCAGCAGCTATTCCTATGCGCGTGTGAGCAGTCCCGTAACGATAGCCATCAGTTCTTCAGAAAATTCACTTATTGCAGTTGATGACACAATAAAATTTGATCTGATAAAAGAAGTGACAACAGTCAAGACGATAACAGCTCAAGGAACTAAAAGGAAAACCACAACAGGAATCAACAAGGATGAATACAGCTTTTTCATAACCAATAATCTTAATGAAACCATCAAGGTCAGGGTCGAAGTGTTTGATAAATCAGTTGACGGCAGAGCTGATTTACCTATTGCTGTCACTGGTGGTGCCAGGGAAGGCATGTTCATTGCACCGGGAGAAAAAAAGAAGGTCATGCTTGAAATAGCTGAGGCGATCGAGAGCGGAGATTATGAGGTCACCGTTTATGCCGAATGGAAAAATGGCTCGGCCGAAATACACAAAACGGATGCGTATGAAAAAGGCCTGGTCAAGGTCAGCTGAATATTGGGATAGACCTTTGAATACGGCGATAGAATCGCTGTATTTCTTTAATGGTTTTTCTACGCATTTTACTGTCAAATACTGGATAAAGCATTAACGGAAGCCCGGGGATCAAGGATATGATTATAAGCGCCATCCAGTAGCTTTTTTTGGCCAACCAGTAGACCAATTTGGCAGGAAGAAAGGGGTAGAACATACCGGTATAAACGGTAGAATTATATTTTCCGGGTGTTGTAGCATTGAGTGTCATATATGATGTAAACTCAGTACCTGGTATCAATGTGGAAATGGCATTACTGAATGTAAGCTGTTTGTCATCTGATGTTATAGTTGATATTATTGGGAAAAAGCCTTTATTAGAAATCTGGATCAAAGGCTTTTCAATTTGCTGGCCTGTTTTTACTATGCCGATACTGCTGCCCATCAATACTCCTTGCTCATTGAGTGTCACCTCATAGGGAATCACTATGCGCTGTGAGGAAGCCAGCATCGATGTGCCAATTACTACTGTTATCGTCAAACCGCTTAAAAAGTATATTAGCTGCTTATCCAGATCATATTTGCTTTTATGCTTTTTCTTCGCTTTTTTGAAACCGGTCAGTTCACTCGCACCTATAATAGCAGCCAGTATAACAGCTATTATCGGCATAGCATATGGATTTGCCCTAAACTGCTCTATCCAAAGCGACAATTGTCCTATCAAAGGGATTTTTACAGGCTTACCCGCAATAGCAACGGCCTTGGCGATGATCCATTCACGTTTGATATATCCGGCCTGGCCAGCCTCCTGGTCGGTGTAATTATTGGCATCGCCTTTGGTGGTGTAACCCGTCTCATCATTACCATCAACTATACGATGAACGATCCATCCTTTTGAAGATAGACTGCCTTCTTCGCTACGAAACACCACAATATCTCCTATATTTAACTGCTCTGTATTTAATGATGGTCTGATCAATAATATGTCACTTCTTTGAAAAAGAGGATACATACTATCAGATCTTACTGATGTGAAAAATACGGGCTTGTTCATGATCGTGGTTGAAATCGTTGCCACAAGTGCAATAGCTGCAAGTATATATAGGATTATATCGATCGCCTTTGATATCTTTTGCATGATTTCCAACCTCCTATGAATTCATTTTATAGCAATATGGAAGTTGTGTAATTACTCATAAGTTCACCTTGGATACCACTAAAGTAGTAGATAAATATCAACCTGTTTAGACAAGAAGGGTGGCTTAAGTATAAGTTATATACCGCTGTATTACACTGCATCCGATTAGCCATGAGTACATGCACAAGTATACTTTTGCTGGAAGAATATATCAGTTACAGTCCCTATAATTAATACATAAGGTACATCACGTACCAAAAAATAAAAGGAGGAATACAAAATGAGAAAAAGCTTATTGGTAGTAGTTGTGTTGCTATGTGTAGCCAGCCTGATGGCTGCAATGGCATACACCAGGGCCGAAGTGCATAATGACGCAAAAATGAGGATCGTAGCTACTAACGCTGCATTACTGCGCTTTGATAATTATGGAGCCGGTCCTGGAGAGGTAGGGTATACAACGGGCATAGAGAACGGAATGATGTGGTTTGATTTCACACAAGGGAAGGACAAAGCCGGTTTCCAGCCTGGTAGCACGTATGTTTATAAGGATTTGTTCAGAATTATAAACAATCAACCTGAAGGCATGAATGTCAACATACAGGTATCAGTTGTTAAGTGCGATATCCCCTATATATGGATATATGATCGTTCCGGTAATGTGTTAGTAGCGAACGGTGTACCGACAGGCGTAAAGGGAAAGAGCGATCGTTATACTGTAGAGTTCAGGATCCCCAAAAGCTTCGAAGGGGGATGGCCCAAAACCGGTTTCTCCTTTGACGGGGAAATAGTATTTGCAGCAGACACAGTAGCTAAGTAAAATTCGTTCCTAAGCGTATACTTGCAGTAAAAGGGCTATTGTATGAGACAATAGCCCTTTTGCTTAATACCCCAGCTCCCCTGTAAAGGTCTCGTCGTGGTCTATCCAGTCCTGGACCTTGATGAACCGGTACTCGTCCTGGGTGTCGCGGATGATGACCTGCTCGATGCCGGCGTTTATTATTATCCGCTTGCACATGGAGCAGGAGTTGGCGTTCTTCACATAGTCTCCGGTTTTCATATCCTTTCCTACAAGATAAAGGGTCGCACCTATCATTTCATTTCTCGATGCCGATATGATCGCATTGACCTCGCTGTGTACCGAGCGGCACAGCTCATACATCTGGCCCCTGGGCACATTGAGCTTTTCGCGGATGCACACGCCTATATCTATGCAGTTCTTGCGCCTTCTGGGCGCTCCGGAATAGCCTGTCGCTATGATCTCATCATTTTTGACGATGATGGAACCATAATTCCGCCTGAGGCATGTGCCTCTTTTTAGTACTGTCTCGGCGATATCAAGGTAATAGTTGTGCTTGTCCCTTCTATTCAAAGCAGACACCCCGCCCATTCTTAATATGTCTACATTATACAACAAAAATCGCTCCATTTGAATATTTGCCTGTATATCAGGGTTCTTCTGATCATACATTGCCCTTTGTCAAAAATAACTAGAAAAGCATGCAGATATTTAGTACAATAAAATAAGTACTTTACGGAGGTGCGAGAAAGAATGAAATTGTCAAAGGAAGAGCGGGCAAGGCTCCTGGCCCTGTTTGAAGGGCTTAGGGTAGCTGATGTGCGCGACGGCATGGACTGGAACATGATGCACCATTACGGCTCAATGAGCCCTGATATCAGGCCTCTGTTCCGGACCAGGGCCATAGGGATAGCCAGGACCGCCAGGTATCTTCCCTATCAGGGCAGCCTACCCCATATGACCCCTGAGGAATATACCGAATGGTCCGGATACTACTACAACCATATTTGTACATACCCATGGATCGAGGAAATAGAGGACGGCGATTTCATAGTCATCGACCAAAGCGGAGTCAATGCCGGGCTCATGGGTTCCAACAACGGCCTGGCAGCTTTTGTCAAAGGAGCCAGGGGCATCGTCACCAACGGCGGAGTCCGGGACACGGATGAGCTGATCATTCAGAAGGTGCCTGTCTGGTCAAAAATGATCTCCCAGGGCATGGTGCAGGGCAGACTGCAGTTCGATGCCAAGGATATACCTGTCAATGTAGGCGGCGTCGTGGTCAATCCCGGAGATATCGTCGTAGCTGATGGCGACGGCGTCATAGTGGTACCGAGGGATATGGCCGAGCAGGTAGCGAAATATGCCCGCAGAGAGCTGCTGAGCGACAAGGCGGGCCGGAGGAAGCTATATGAAGAAGCGGGCATGGAGCTGGACGACACCGTACTATGATCATGAATATGGAATAAGTATAGTAAACATTTGGTATACCTTTACCAGATCAACTATATAGGGGGTTTTAGAATGAAACATTTAAGACTGTTTTGCGCAGTATTGCTCAGTGTAGCATTGGTGCTTACGGCGACTGCCTGTAAAAAGGTGACCGGGCCTGTGCCCAGCGAAGGCCCCGGCACATCTCCGGGCGGGGACCTTTTTGAGTATGAGGAGAAATATATAGAGATACCTTCTCTTAAGGAAGTGTTCAAGGACTATTTTACCGTAGGTGTAGGACTTGAGCCCAACGCCCTCATAAGGTACGGCGATAAGATCCCGTATCATTTTGACAGCCTTACTCCGGGCAATTCGATGAAGCCGGATGCCACCCAGCCTACTCAAGGCAACTTCCAGTTTGGGCGCGGGGATCAGATCGTGGACTTTGCCCAGGAATATGATATGGAGGTCCATGGGCACACCCTTGTATGGCACAGCCAGACTCCGGCCTGGTTCTTCCAGGAAAACGGCCAGTTCGTTTCCCGGGAGACTGCCATAGAGAGGATGAGGAACCACATCTATACGGTAGTAGGCAAGTACAAGGGAATTGTTAAGGAATGGGATGTAGTCAACGAGCCTATAGCCGACGACGGGAGCGGATTGAGGAATTCCCCCTGGTATCAGGCGATAGGGAAGGACTATATCAAGCTGGCCTTCCAGTTTGCCCATGAAGCTGACCCGGATGCAAAGCTGGTGCTCAATGACTACAACATTGAGGTGCCGGGCAAGCGGGAAGCCTTTATAAACCTCGTCAAGGAGCTCCTGGCTGAAGGAGTGCCGATCCATGCCATAGGCATACAAGGTCACTGGCAGCTTGGCTGGCCGTCTGCAGACAGCATCCGCCAGTCCCTGGAGATGTACTCCGAGCTGGGCCTTGAGATCCAGATAACCGAGCTTGATATATCCGTGTATGCCTGGGGCGACAACTCCATGCTGCCAGGGATGACGCTGGACCTTTTGAAGCGTCAGGCTGACAGATATCAGACACTCTTCAACATATTCAAGGATTTTGACCAGATAAAGAAGGTCACGACCTGGGGCTTTGCCGATGATGATACCTGGCTTGACAATCACCCGGTCAGAGGCAGGAAGGACTGGCCAATGATGTTCGATATCGATCAGAAGCCGAAGGAGGCCTTCTGGAGAGTCGTGGAGGAGCCGGTCCTGAGCAGCCTCGAGGCTGACAAGGGCGTATGGCTGAAGCCCTTTGAGTGCGGCCTGCTCACCCATCTGCTGAGGGTCGATGAGGGGACTGAACAGGTCAGGATCAAGCCTGTGGCCAATGACCTGAAGGTCAAGATGACTGTTGAAGGCGCGGAAAAGGACGGCCAGTGCTATGTGATAGATGTAAAGCAGCAGGCGCCGCAGGCCAGGATCATAGTCACCGGCTATGGCAAAACTAATACCTATGAGATCTATGTCCAGGAAAACAAAAAAGAGACAATAGGCAAATGGGAGTTCAATGAAGGTGAAGGCACGCACACCAAGGATGAATCCGGTTATACCAAGGATGCCTATGTAGGCGACGTTGAGTGGGTAGACGGCATCGAAGGCAAGGCTATCCGGTTCAAGGGCGAAGGTGAAAGCGTGGATCTGGGGCTGGGAAGCCTTAACATGTTCGGGTCCAATGCCTTCAGTGTGTCACTTTGGATTAAGCCTGAGATATTATCGAGGAATACCAGGCTGCTGTGGTATGGCAACTCAGTCGCCAATAACTCCATCCTGTGGAGGGTGTCGACCCTCATAGACGGTGGTGTCCAGTTCCATGTCCAGCAGCCCCTGACCAAAGAGAAAAAGGGCTCCCAGTTTGTTTCGACCGATACAGGGCTCATAGAGGCCAATGAGTGGAACCATATACTCTGTGTGCGGGACAATGACACTCTCACGATCTATGTGAACGGCGAAAAAAGCGCCAGTGAATCCTTTGGCTACACGGTGGATCTTAGCGGATTTACCCTGCCTCTTGCAGCCGGGGCCGACAAGGACAAAAGGGGCGACCGGTATGTGGGGGCGATGGACAGCGTGAGGATATACAACTATGCCCTCTCTGAGGATGCTGTCAAGGAGATATACAAGGCAAAAGGCAAGTGAACAGGCATAGATAAATGAAAAAACACAGGCGCAAACATTTATGCATGGAATAGAGCTGCATATTTGTTTGCGCCTGTTTGAAGGGGCATACTATAGCTTATAAAATATCATCAAAAATCATACAGAGCAAAGGAGCTGCAGTTGATGAAAAAGATACTTATGTTTGTGATGGAAGGGTGCCCCCATTGCCGAGATGCAAAGCAGTACATGGAGGAGCTATTTCAGAGCAACCCGGAATACAGGGAGCTTGACATCGAGATAATCGATGAAGTCAAGAACCCTGAAATCGCCAACACCTATGACTACTACTTCGTGCCTACCTATTATCTTGACGGAGAGAAATTCCATGAGGGCGTGCCGAGCCGCGAGATGGTGGCAGACCTGTTCAAAAAGGCTTATGAGTCCTGACTCAAGGTACCTTTTCAGGACGGCCTAAAAGGCGATCACAAGCCCTCCGTCATTGGCATAGGTTGAGCTTATGCCGGACATTCCGACGATGATTATATCCTTGAATTTGTAACGTTCCATTATACGGCTCTTGAGATCAAGGGCGCGCTGAAGGCAGTTGCAGTGGGCGATACCCAGTACCTTTTCCTCCAGGCGGCTGCCTTCCTCCCCTATGACATCTATCAGCCGCTTCAGTGCCCTCTCGTGGCCTCGGACCTTGTCTACAAGACGTATGTTACCGTTGTCGGAGCCCATGATGGGCTTGATGTTGAGTATGCTTGCTGCCTTGGCTACCAGGGGATTGAGCCGGCCTGACTTGACGATGTTATCCATGTTTTCCAGCACGAAGAAGGTCTTCATTTCCTTGATGTAGCTGTTTACCCGATCTACGATCTCAAGGTTCTTCAGGTTGTTTTTTATATACTCATGTATCTTGAGGCTGACCAGGGTCTCGCCTATGCAAGCGCTCATGGAGTCAAAGACGTGGATAAACCTGTCACCGGCCTCTTCAAGGATGGCCTGCTTGGCTTGCATCGCGCTGTTGTATGTCCCGCTGAGCTTTGAGGAGATGGTCACCACGAAGATATTTTTTGCTTCTTTGAACTTCTCCATAAAATCATAAACGGGCGGGCAGGAGGTGGAAGGGGCAGTCCTGCTTTCCTTCATTGCCTTGATATAGTCCTGTTTGTCGAGGGTTTCATCATCTACGTATTCCTTATCTCCGATCCTCATGGTCAAAGGCACGATGTCGATGTTAGTTTCCTTTTTGATTTCTTCACTGATATCACAGCAGCTGTCAGCAACTATCTTATAATCCTTTATATCCAACTTTATTCTCCTTTGCTCAGCCCTTGGTTTCATGGGCGTAATAAGTTTATTCTAACACAACCGGATGCGCATTGAAACTATTGATAGAAATTATACACAATCCCGAGGGAAATCAAACAAAAATCTTGACACTGATAAAAATTGAATTCGAGTGGAGGCAAATATGAGCAAGTATCCTAAAAGCATAAACAAGGAACTGGTGAATCCCGACCCCTCAAAGGAGGCAAGGGGGGTCATAAGCTATCTGGCTGACACCTACGGCAAGGGCATACTCTCCGGCCAGCATGAAGCGGAGTTTCCCTACAGGCCGGAGCTTGACCGCATCCTGGAGGTCACAGGCAAGCTGCCGGCCATACGAAGCATGGATTTTCTCAACTACTCATCGGCCATGTCCTGGCCGGACGATGTCACTGAAAGGGCCATGGACTGGTATTTGAACAAGGGCGGCCTTGTCACCATCTGCTGGCACTGGTATTCCCCCATGGGCGGGAAGCCCGTTACAAAAAGCTTTTACACCAGCCAGACGGATTTTGACATAAGAAGGCTGCTCAATAAGGGTACACCGGAGCATGCTGCAGCCATGAAGGATATGGAAATAGTAGGACGGGAGCTTGCGCGCCTTAGGGATGCAGGCGTGCCGGTGCTCTGGCGGCCCTTCCACGAGGCTGACGGGGCCTGGTTCTGGTGGGGAGCCCATGGGCCCGGGCCCTGCAAGGACCTTTACCGGCTCATGTATGAAAGGTTCACATACGAGTTCAAGCTGAACAACCTGATCTGGGTCTGGACCTTTGCCTTCAATGAACTCAACACCGACTGGTATCCCGGCCATGACTGCGTTGACATCATCGGTATAGACAAGTACTTCCCGGCAGGAGACTACAATCCCAACAAGGAGGGCTTTGAAGCCCTGCTGTCCTTCGGAGGCGATATAAAGCTTATCGCCATGACGGAAAACGGGCCTATCCCGGATCCTGACCTCTTGATCGGCGAGGAGGCAAAATGGCTGTGGTTCTGCCCCTGGTTCGGCGATTTTGTTACGGACGGGAAATGCAATACACCTGACCACCTTTACAAGGTCTACAACCACCCCTATGTGATCACCCTGGATAAGCTTCCGGACCTGAAGTCATATGAATAAAAACGGGAATCGAGGCACTAACGGATGGAAGTATATTTGATAAGGCATGGAGAATCGGAAGGCAACGTGCTGGGCGTTTTCCAGGGCTGGGCTGACTACGGCCTTTCAGAGCGCGGCCGGACGCAGGCGCTGATGGCCAAAGCCAGGCTTAAGGGAGTCAGGCTTGACCGCATATATGCCAGTGATACTGCCAGGGCGGCTGAGACAGCCGGGCTTGTTTTTCCTGATGATAAGGGCCGTATCCTCTTTACGAGGGAACTGAGGGAGACCGGCTGCGGGTGTCTGGATGAGCTGACCCCTGCCCAGGCTGAAGGAAGGTACGGCAGCCTGTATTCCGAAAGGGAGGATGGCTGGGATTTCAGGCCCTTTGGTGGAGAACATGCCTGTGACATGGAGAAGCGGGTGGTTGGCTTCCTGAAAGCCCTTGAAGCAGAGTGCCCGGGCATGGAGAGGATAGCTGTCGTCACTCATTTCGGGCCTATAGCAGCGATGCTGGCATATGTACTCAAAGCAGATTTCCGGACGGTATGCAGCCGCCTTGAGCTGTACAACTGCTCGATAAGCATCATAAAGCATGGCGGCAGCGGATGGAGGGTGGCTGCGGTCAATATCGCTGACCATTTGGGCTAATGGGCTTCAGTCTGCAGCATTTATAACACGAGAGTGAATGATAAATCAAGAAATAAATCAAAAATCAAAGCGATCGGAAAATGATTTAAGTTGAGCACAAATATTAACAAATAATAGCAATATATCGTCTATTACGAACATTGAACAAAGCCCTCGCATATGGTATATAGTAGCTAAGGTCAAAGAAAGTCAAAGTAAAACATAAATCAAGGCAGAACGACCGATAATAATTACTAAGAATAGAACGAGGGAGGAATTGAAAATGTTCGGATTGACACCTTACAACAGAAGGAACGATAGCATCCAGAGAAGGGACAGAGAAATCAGGGACATATTCGACATACCGTCAATGTTCGATCGCTTTTTCAATGACAGCTTTTTCCCGTCCTTTTATGGGTTTGACAACCAGATCAGGGTCGACATCAAGGAGGACGACAACGCCTACAAGGTGGAAGCTGAGCTGCCCGGCGTAGACAAGGATGAGATCAGTGTAGAGCTGAGGGATGGCAGGCTGACCATCGGCGTCGAGCGCAAGGAGATCACCAACGAGGAAAGGGAGAACTATATCCGGAGAGAGCGCAGGCTCAGCTCCTGCTCCAGGACCTTCTATGTAGACGGGGTCAGGGAAGAGGATGTCAAGGCAAGGTTCCAGAACGGCATACTGACCATCGTACTCCCGAAGGCCGACGGTGAGCAAAGGAGAAAGCACAGGATACAGATCGAGTGATCGCCCTGGCCATTTGAAGGACGATTGCACACATATATAAAAAGAGAGGGCTCAAAACCCTTCTTTTTTTATCCCTTTTCATCAACCATATGATCTCTTGACCGGATCAAGCCTTGGATCCATCTTTTGTCCCTGATTCATCCTTTTTGCCTCCGGCCACGACTGACTGGACAAGCAGGAACACTCCTGCGTAAAGGATGATGTCGCCGATGCTGACGAAGCAGCTAAATGGCCATGGAAGGAGGACCACATCCCCGAGGAACCAAAGCCTTGTACTTTCGTTGATTATATGATAGGTAAGGAAGCGGCCTTCGAGCAGGTGCCTTAGATTGCCCGTGACCTCGGAGACCTCGGTCACTCTGGCTGAAAGCGGCATGGAGCCCTTGTTCACCAGTATGACCAGAAAGTTGAGCACGCTGCCCGCTCCTGCGCACCACAGGTAGGGCAGATCCCTGTTGAGCCATATGAAGGCGAAAAGCAGGACATAGTGGACGACCACGAAGGCGAAAATCACCGGACGCGATGACAGAATGCCGGATTGCATAAGGAAAAGGCCGGTGTATTCGATTATCACCGACAACAAAATCAGCAGGGGATATCTGAGCCTTATCCCGGTCAGGTTGGCAAGCCTGCCTCCCCTTAACAACCCCAGCAGGACTG
The DNA here is from genome assembly GCA_029549985.1 of Bacillota bacterium. Classification (GTDB taxonomy): domain Bacteria; phylum Bacillota; class Clostridia; order Caldicoprobacterales; family DTU083; genus JAKORJ01. Next base: position 60,731 of record JAKPIB010000022.1, on the reverse strand, counting down.
CCAGGATAATCATGCTAATAAACATAGTCAGCTTCTGCCTTTTGCATGTTTTCAGCTTCGCCGTACTGGGTCCTGTCCTCTTCCAACAGGACCGATATCAGGGCATCTGCCACTTCGGGATGGAACTGCTTGCCCTTTTCATTTGCCAAAATGCTGATAGCCGTATCCCTGCTGAGGGCTTTGCGGTATACCCGGTCGGAGGTCATGGCGTCAAAGGCATCAGCTGCGCCCAGGATATAGGCATCCGTTGATACCTGGCCCATTTTCAGCCCATCCGGATAGCCGCTGCCGTCATACCTTTCATGGTGATGGAGTATGGCATCCAGTACGCTTTTGGGTGAAATGACGTCCTCCAGTATCTTGACTCCAATGATGGGATGCTGCCTTATGCGGTCCCATTCATCGCTGGTCAGGCTCCCCTTTTTATACAGGATGGCGTCTTCTATGCCGATTTTTCCGATGTCGTGCAGCAGGGCCGCGACCTTTACGGCTTCGATCCGGCCGGGGGTGTAGCCCAGCTTGCGGGCGATGCGTTCAGAGTAGTACTCCACCCGCTTCGAATGGCCCTCTGTATATGGATCCCTGGCCTCTATGGCTGCTGTCAGGGTCTTGATCACCTTGTAGTATTGCTCCCTGGAATCCAGGTAGAGCTTGAAGGAACGCCTTGCCAGCAGCAGGGGGCCGAAGAGCATGATGACATAGACCATGCCCGAAGGGTTTTCATAGAGCTTGTTGATGAAAAAGCCCAGAGGCATTATGGCCAGATAGTTGGGAACAGCCCACAGGGCACCCTTCATCCATGTGCTGAGCAAGGGGCACCCGGTCAACAGCTTCATGAAAGCTGTCATGATAACCGTATTTATTATGAACACGAAAGAAAGGTAAGCGATCATCAAGGGTATGAACATATAGGTGCCCTTGTCACCGATCCAGCCGGACAGCGCATCGTATGCCAGGCCTGCAAAGAAGGCTGAGAAGGTAAAGTTGACCAGGTTCATCAGGGTCTTGCTCAAGGGGAAGTTGAACGTATGGGTATATGTACCGTCTTCATTCTTGATTATGAAGAAAACTATCGACGAAGCGGCGACCAGGGTCGCAGCATATGTCCCGTGACTGAGCTGAAGGGCCAGGAGGATGGCAAAGGTCACACTGACGACGCGGCCCTTTGAAAAATATACAGGCTGTGATTCGCAGACAGAACCTATCAGCATCCAGAAAAGGAGCTGGGGCAAAGTGGTGTTTTCCAGGCTCAAGCCGCAATATGCCAATATTGCGATCGTCACTGCTGTAGTTGTAGCGAGCACCGTGTAGTATAGCTTTTTGCTCATCATATCTGCTCCTTGGTATTTATAGATAAGCCAAAACATCCGGTCATAGTGGGTTTATCTGAAAGAGAACATTGCGCCGCCAGCAAGCAGCAAGGAAACAAGGCTGATCAACAGGGTAACTATACTAGCCCAAATCTTCTTCATCGCATATAGCCTCCATCTATCAATCTCTGTCCTTCGCTAGACAGACAGGCTATATCCGCTCCGCTGAATAAAAAAAGAGAGGACTACGGATGTTTTGGCTTACTATGCTGATGGGGTCAGAAATACTGGTTGAGCCTGCGGTTCACTGCATCCAGGGTAGCCTTGACTGCGGCCAGATACTCATCGTCCTTCACGATGGACGACCCGCTCAGGTATTCCATGCCGTAGCCTGCATAGTGCAGGACGGTCAAAAGCATTGCACACTGGCCTGCCAGGTTGACCTTTACGATATCAGACAAGGCAAAGGTAAAATCCGCCCCTATACACTTGTGGATGGCTGCCAGCGTGGCCTCTACGACGACCCGGAGCCGGCCCTGGACCGAATTGCCTCCTATCGCCGTACCCTCGAAGGTCTCTCCGTCTTTGATGAGCACAACGCCGGCCTGGGCTTTTCCCTGCTCTGTCTGCAGGTCGACCCGGCCGATCGCCAGGCGTGACTGCCTGACCTGGATCCCGCCCTCATCGACCTGGGCTATACTGATGATTTTATGATCAACGCCTATGTCATATTTCGTCAATAATGCCGACTGGACGTCCCGGGCTATCTGCTTGGCCCCCCGGCCAATGTCGGCCAGTATGTGTATGTCGGTTATATGTCCGTTTTCGTCAAGCAAAACCTTTGACGAAACCACTCCAGGCAGCTTGTTCAAAAGCGTTTGGTATTCTTCTGATCTCTGGGCCTGGGTCATGCTATTCACCCCTGTAACTACTCTTGCTTGTACAATAGTAAAACTAATTCTATAAATGAGCCGGAAATCCTTCTTTTTAGCAAAAAGCCTGATAATTTTTGCGGAATAATGCAATACAAGGGAAAAATCAAATTGGATTGTAAAATAATATGTTATATGGTAGAATCGTGATAAATGGATTTGTGACAATCATATAAATTAGCAGCTGTCCACTTGTTGAAAGTAACCGCTATCTAGTGTCAAATCAGAAAAACATATATTTTACTGGGGGTCTATAAAATGAACACAGCTCTGAAAAAAGCAGTCAGGATCGCTTCGGTTTTGTTAGTGTCCGCAATCATCATCCCAGCATTCACATCATGCAGCATACTGCTGCCCAAAGAACAGGAGCCCCTTCCCCCTCCTCTTGCAGAACCACCTGAGCCAAGCTACAACCTGTATACTGTGAAGCGCATGGACCTTGTCAACCAGATACAGGAAAGCGGCATTTTCATACCGGTCACCGAATATCCCTTGAGCTTTGGCGACAACTCAGGCAGGATCGCCGAGATCAACATAAAATCGGGTGAGTTCGTAAGAAAAGGAGACCTGCTTGCCAAGCTGGATGTGGAGGACCTGGAATACAACATAAGCCAGATGGAGATCGAGCTGAAAAAGCAGAAGCTGTCCTTTGAGAAAATGAATATCGACTATGAGAAGCTGCTGTCAGATATAAAAGCTGCGAAAGCCGCCCTCGCCGCCGCGCAGGATGAGGAGGCCAGAAGGCAGGCCCAGGCCAGCCTGGACAACCTTGAGCGGCAGCGGCAGAAAACCGATATAGACATCGAGATATATAAGCTCAACCTCAAGCAGCAGGAGACCAACCTGGAGAGGGCTAAGCAAAGGCTGGAGAACGCCCTGCTCCGTTCGCCGATAAACGGGATAGTCAGCTTTGCCGAAGGGCTGGATCCCGGTGATTGGGTCGATTCCAACAGGACCATCTGCACTGTCGTCGATCCGACCAACCTGTACCTGAGGCTCAACTCCACCAGCGTAAGCGGCCTGTATATGGGCATGGCGGCAGATGTAGAGATAAATGGCGAGACCTATAAGGGTACAGTCGTGATGACCCCGAACTCCACCAGCCAGCGGCCGTCAGATCAAAGGCTGCGCAACGCTATTATACTGACGGTGGACGACCTGCCCCTGAGCGTACTGCCGGGAGACCAGGCAATAGTCAGGGTTTTGCTGGAACAACGCTCCGACGCGCTGGTGATCCCCAAGGCGGGCCTGAGGACATACGGCAGCAGGAACTATGTCCTGGTGCGTGAGGGAGACAAGAACAGAGAAGTGGACATCGACATCGGCATGCAGACGGCCACATACTTAGAAGTCATCTCAGGCCTTGAGGAAGGCGACGTAATAATACTGCGCTAAGGGGAGAGCCATATGTCCATTTTGAAAATGATCTTCAGGAAGATGCTCAGAAACAGGTGGCTCATACTATGCCTACTGATGGGATACATATTGTTCATTGCCCTGATGTGCAGCATCCCCCTATATACCAACGGCATAATGCAAAGCCTTCTGGACAGAGAGTTCAGGGACCAGCAGGAGCAGAAGAACCGGTACCCCGGCTATGTGCGCATAGAAAGTGAATATGATTATTATGTGGGCGGTTATGAAGTGAACAAGCGCCTGTTCAGCGAGGTCACCGACCGGGTGGAGGGTGACTTTTTGGCAATGATCGGGATACCCTGCCTGCAGAAGGTGTACTACCACGAGACGCCCCTGTTCAGAGTGATCGAGGACAACAGGCAAAGAGCTGTGCCTGACGACCCCTTGAGCTTCAAGTTTGGTTATTTTTCCGACATGTATGACAATATAAGGCTCCTTGACGGTGCCCTGCCTTCTGACGAGGCAAAGGACGGGGTCTATGAGGTCATCGTGACCCAGCAGACCATGTACGCCTATCACCTGGCAGTGGGCGATGTGTTCGTCGTTGAAAGCAAGAAGCTGGGCGACAGGAGCATCAAAACGATCAGGATAGTCGGCGTGTTCGAGATAGACAACAAAAATCCCCTGTACTGGGCTGACAACCTGTCCCAGTACAACAGGAACATATACCTGAGCTCCGGGCTGTTTGAGCAGGAGTTTTTGGAGGATTTCCTGATAGATAAGACCCTGTGGCATTATTATATGGATTACCACAGGATCAACGTAGACAATGTAGAGCATGTATATGCCGGGTATGACGGGCTTGCTGCCTATATCAAGAACAAGGGCTTTATGACCTATATACCCACGATAAGCTCCCTGCCTTCGTACAAGCAGCAGCAGGCCAGGCTGACACCCCTTCTCATGGCCTTGTATGTACCGATAATCATAATGCTGCTTTTGTATCTGTACATGGTTTCAGCCCTTGTAGTCGAGCGCCAGAGGAATGAGATATCCGTCCTCATAAGCCGCGGCGCAGGGCGGGGCCAGCTCATGCTGACATATTTCATAGAATCGCTGATTCTGGGCGGCCTGGGTCTGGCGGTCGGTCCGCTTCTGGCCATATTCTTCACCCGCATGCTCGGATCCACCAGCAACTTCCTGGAGTTTGTGGACCGAGGTGCCTTAAAGATCCATTTCAATGCCCAGACCCTGTATTTTTCGGTGGCCGGTGTGGTTTTGTCCATAATCATGACCATGCTCCCCACCTATTCCGCCACAAGGGTCAACATAGTCGAGCACAAGCGCAACATAACCAGGCAGAGCAAGGCGCCCCTGTGGAGAAAATACTTCATCGATATATTGATCCTGGCAGTATCCATATATGGATACTACCGCTTCACGGTAAGGCAGAAGGACCTTATACAGACGGGTGCCGAAAGTATGTCCATAGACCCGCTCCTGTTCGCTGTCCCGGCCCTTTTTACCCTGGGGCTTGCCATGATCTTCATAAGGCTGTTTCCTTATATCGTTGAGGGGCTGTACCGCCTGGGCAGGCGCTTCTGGCCCCTGTCCATATATACGAGCCTTATCCAGGTGGCCCGCAGTGCCAATGCTTACCGTTTCCTGACCCTGTTTATAGTGATGACCGTCTCTACGAGCATATTCAGCGCTACCTCCGCCCGCACGATCAACCAGAATGCAAGGGATAAGATCAGGTATGCAAGGGGCGCAGATCATATACTGACAGCCATATGGACAGGGGAAGGCGTGCCCTCGGGCGGCTCGGCGCCTCCGCCCGGTTCGGGAGCCCCGATGCCTGAGGAGACGCCGGCTGCGGGGAGCAAGATGCCCCACTACGAAGAGCCTCCCTATGTTTTTGAGGACCTTGCGGGCGTGGAAAGCGCGGCCAAGGTCCTGGACACCGAGGCAAGGTTCTACCGCGGGAGCACCACTTATTATGCCCGCCTTTTAGGCATAGAGCCCGCTGCCTTCGCCAGGACCGCCTGGTATCCTTCAGGCCTTGGCAAAAGGCATTGGTACTACGACATCAACCAAATGTCCTACAGCGAGAGCATGGTATTGATCTCAAGGAATGTGGCTGAAAAGCTCAACCTGAAGCTCTGGGACACCTTTACGATATACTGGCCGCCAAATGGCATGGCCCAGGTCATGGTTGCGGGCATTATCGACTATTGGCCTACCTACAATCCCAATGTCAAGCTCGACAGGGACAACAAGGTCTATGACATGCTCGTCGTGGCCCACTTGAGCTATCTTACTGAAAACTCCATAGTCCAGCCCTATGATGTCTGGCTCAGGATGAAGGAGGGGGCCGCTACGGAGGAGCTGTACCGGGATATTGTGGATAAAAAGGTCAGGATCAGCCGGATCACTGACATAAACGAGGACTATATAAAGCTCAGCCGGGATCCGGTGCAGATGGGCTTAAATGGCGCCCTGACCCTGGTATTCATCATATCGGTATTGATCATTCTGTCGGGGTTCCTGATCTTCTGGATCCTGGCCATGTATGCACGGATGTTCCAGTCCGGCATCATGATGGCCATGGGTATAAAGCTGAGGGAGCTTTTGACCATGATGACCTGGGAGCAGCTCTTGACCTCCGTGATACCCATGCTGTTCGGAGTCGTGGTCGGCGGTGTGTCCAGTTCCCTGTTCGTGCCCATGCTCCAGATGTCTTTTGCGGCAAAGGACCAGATACCGCCCTTCAGGGTGATCGCCTTTGCGGGGGACTACATAAGGATATATGTCATCCTGGGGATACTGGTGCTGGCCGGCCTGTCGATCATAGGGTTCATGCTGTCGAGGCTGAAGATATTCAGCTGCATAAAGATGGGCGAGAACAGCTAAGGGAAGAGGCCGGGCTGTCAACAGATAATAATATGCAAAAATTAAAGATACATAAAATTGCATATGAAGCAGAGTGTTAGCCAGGGACGATGCATATATTGACTGTTGACATACGATTTGTATGCATGGTATATTTATGTTATAGTAATATTGTGCAATATACCTAATTAATATTTCCGCTCAGCTTGCTGCCAGGTTCCTTCACTCGCGAGCTGGATTTGTAATTTGCAGTTGGATATACAGAATATGATCCCGTATTCTACAAATAAACACATCTTTCATAAAGGGGCTGTATGTATGAGGGGAAAGAAGATAATCAGACTGACTTCACAAATCTGCATCCTTGTCCTATTCATCACTTTTTTCAATTTGAGCGGTATTTCGGTTTCCGCCGATACCGGCTCGGGCTCGGGAGGCGACAGCGTCATCGAGCGTTCCGGCACCTATGAGGAGTACATAAGTAAATTTCCGAACGCCACAAGGCCTCAGACGGAGATAGTCATTTCTCCCGACAAGTATTCACTTAAGGATATGACCATCGAGATACTTGAAGATTATGAAGGCAAGTCCGGCAAATCCATACTTACCGATGAGGAAGGCTTTATCGAGTACAAGGTCGATGTTCAGGAGGAAGGCCTGTACAACATTTGGATCGAGTACTACCCTGTCAAGGGCAGGCAGTCTTCCATAGAGCGGGAGCTGTGGATCAATGGCGAATCTCCTTTTACGGATGCCAACCACCTGACCTTTACAAGGGTCTGGGCTGACTCCGAGGAGATCAGGCAGGACAATCGCGGCAATGATATCAGGCCTCGCCAGGAGGAAAGCCCCCGGTGGCAGGAAGCCTGGTTCAGCGACTATATGGGCTATCACACGGAGCCCTATCTCTTCTACTTTAAAAAAGGCGAAAACACCATCAGACTGGTTTCAGTCAAGGAGCCTATGGTCATAGGTTCCATCAAGCTTTGTCAGACTGCGCAAATACCTACTTATGAAGAAGTCAGGAAGGAATATGAAGCAAAGGGATACAAGGTGATATCCACCGAGCCCATCATCATCCAGGGCGAGGATGCCGTCTTCAAATCCGACCCGACCATATATCCTTTGAACGACCGCACTTCTCCGGCTACAGTGCCCTATCATGTCTCAAAGGTAAGACTCAATACCATAGGCGGATACAACTGGCGCATACCAGGCCAGTGGGTCACATGGGAAGTAGAGGTTCCCGAGGAAGGCCTTTACCAGATAACCATAAAGGGAAGGCAGAACATCACCCGCGGCCTTTACGCCAACAGAAAGCTGATCATAAACGGTGAGGTCCCCTTCAAAGAGGTCGAGACCATACCCTTCAACTATTCCACCAACTGGCAGAATTTTGTCCTGGGCACAGAGGATGAGCCCTATCTGTTCCATCTTAAAAAAGGCAAAAACGTGATCAAGATGGAGATAGTGCTGGGCGATCTGGCAGATATCCTCCGTGAAGCCGAAGACATGGTCTATATATTGAACAACGCCTACAGGCAGATCCTCATGATCACGGGCAAGAACCCCGACCAGTACCGTGATTATGATCTTGACAAGAAGCTGCCCGGAGTAATACAGACCTTTGCAGAGCAAAGCGAAAGGTTATACGAGCTGTCCGAAAGGCTCGTTGCATATACCAAGCAGCGTGGTTCCCACAACGCGGTCCTTGACCGCCTTGCATACCAGCTCAAGACCATGGCCAAGAAGCCAAGGACTATCCAGAACAGGCTCCAGCAGTTCAAGGACAACGTGGGTGCCCTGAGCACCTGGATACTCAATACCCGTGAGCAGCCCTTTGAGATCGACTATATAGTCGTTTCGTCCAAGGATGCAAAGCTGCCCGCTGCCGATGCGTCCTTCCTGAGGAAGGCATGGCACGAGATCTCCGCTTTCTTTGCTTCCTTCGTCGAGGACTATGACAGCGTGGGCAACGTCTACGACAAGAGCAAGGCTGTTACTGTCTGGATAACCACCGGCCGTGACCAGGCCAATACCGTAAAGAGGATGATAGATGATACCTTCACTCCGGAGTATGGTATTCCGGTCAACGTCCAGCTGGTCCAGGCGACTGTGCTCCTGCCTGCCACGGTTGCCGGCAGGGGGCCCGATGTCGCCTTGTCCGTTGGCAACGGTGAGCCGGTCAACTATGCGACCCGTAATGCTTCGATGGATCTGACGGGCTTTGAGGGCTTTGAAGATGTCATAAAGGAGTTCCTGCCCAACTCCCTGGTACCCTTCCGGTTCAACGGCGGTGTATATGGCCTGCCCGAGCAGCAGCAGTTCCAGATGATGTTCTACCGTACAGACATACTGGAAGAGCTTGGGGTAAAGCCACCGAACACCTGGAAGGAGCTGTATGAGATCATACCTGACATCCAGAAGAAGAACATGGATATCAGCGTTCCTGTCGCAGTGAACACCGATATGTGGGGGGCTATGCAGACCTTCAGTACCTTCCTGTACCAGAAGGGCGGCAGGCTCTATGTGGATGATGACAAGGCCAGCGGCCTTGACACCGAGGAGGCTATAGCTGCATTCAAGGAGTGGACCGACCTTTACCTCAACTACGGCTTCCCCCTGCAGTTCGATGTCATGAACAGGTTCAGGACCGGTGAGATCCCAATTGCTATAAATGAGTACTGGCTGTACAACAACCTCCAGGTCTTTGCGCCGGAGATAAGGGGACTGTGGGAGATGGCCCCCATACCCGGTGTCGAGCGGGAGGACGGGACGATAGACAGGTCGACCACCAGCGGCGGCAACTGCGTGATGATGCTCAAGAACGCCAAAGACCCCGAGGCCGCATGGCAGTTTATGAAATGGTGGGTCAGCGCTGAGACACAGGTGCGCTTCGGCCGTGAGATGGAGAGCCTTATGGGTGCCTCGGCCCGCCATCCTACTGCAAATATAGTGGCCGCAGAGCAGCTTCCCTGGCCGACCAAGGATTATAAGGCCCTGAATACCCAAAGGCAGTGGGTGATCGGCAATCCCGAAGTACCGGGCGGCTACTTCACTCCAAGGCATCTGAACAATGCCTTCAGGAAGGTCATCAATGAGGGCGCCGACCCAAGGGAGACTCTGCTTGATTATGTCAGGATCATCAATGATGAGATCGATAATAAGAGAAAAGAATTCGGCCTCGAGCTGAGGGATGGAGGGAAGTAAATGGCCACTGTGATCGAAAAAGTCAAGCCTGCTTATAAAAGCAGGTTAGTGGACAGGATGACCGGTCTTGGAAGGGATATCGTCAAACATAGGGTGTCCTATGCCTTCCTTGCCCCCTATGCCCTGATATTCATAACCTTTACGGTCATACCCGTCATCATCTCCATATATCTGAGCTTTACCTACTACAACATCCTGGAACCACCGAAGTTCCAGGGGCTGCAAAACTATATCAAGCTCTTTTTGGGCGATGATATCTTCCTTGTGGCAGTCAAGAACACCTTCGTGCTTGCAGCTATAACCGGGCCTATAGGCTATCTTGCATCCCTGATGTTCGCCTGGTTCATCAATGAACTGCCCCCCAAGGTAAGGGCGTTCCTGATCCTGATTTTCTACGCCCCATCCATATCTGGCAACGTCTACATGATCTGGACGGTCATGTTCAGCGGTGATTCATACGGCTACATGAATTCTACCCTTATGAAGCTAGGTATCATATATGAGCCCATCCAATGGCTGACCGATCCCAAGTACATGCTGACGGTAATTATGATAGTCGTCCTCTGGATGAGCCTGGGCACTGGCTTCCTGGCCTTCGTGGCAGGCTTGCAGGGCATCGACAGGAGCCAGTACGAGGCAGGCATAGTTGACGGGATCAAGAACCGCTGGCAGGAGCTTTGGTATATCACCCTGCCCAACATGAAGCCCATGCTCATGTTCGGCGCGGTCATGTCCATAACCTCTTCCTTTGCCATAAGCGATGTGACGATCGCCCTGGCAGGTATGCCCAGTGTCGACTACGCAGCCCATACGGTAGTCAACCACCTGATCGACTACGGCAGCACAAGGTTCGAGATGGGCTATGCGTCAGCTATTGCAACAGTATTGTTCATAACCATGATCGGCTGCAATAAGATCGTACAGAATCTTTTAAGAAAGGTGGGGAGATAGCATGAAGAAGAGGAAGTTCAGACGGATCAGGACCAGAAGACTGAACCGGTCATTGGGCGGTGACATATTCAATCTCGTGATAATCACTATTTTCGGCATTTTCATGGTATTGCCCCTTATATATGCCATAATGCAGGCATTCAAGCCCCTGGACGAGATCTACATGTTCCCGCCGAGATTCTACGTAGTGAACCCCACCCTTGACAACTTTACCGACCTGTTCCTCCTCATGGCTCAATCCTGGGTGCCCTTTACACGGTACATCTTCAATACCCTGTTCATAACGGCAGTCGGTACCCTGGGCCATGTGGTCATAGCTTCCATGGCGGCCTTTGTGCTTGAAAAGCACAAGTTCCCGGGCAGCAAGGCATTCTTCACGATGGTCGTGACATCCCTTATGTTCTCAGCGGCTGTCACAGCCATACCCAACTACCTTACGATGGCGAAGCTGGGCTTTCTTGACACATATCTGTCACTCGTCGTACCGGCCTTTGGATATTCCCTGGGCCTGTTCCTGATGAAGCAGTTCATGGTAACGATCCCCGACTCGCTGCTTGAATCGGCCCGCATGGACGGGGCGGGAGAGTTCAGGACCTTCTGGAGGATCGCAATGCCCTGCGTCAAACCCGGCTGGCTGACTCTGATCATATTCTGCTTCCAGTCCCTGTGGGGCCAGACGGGAAGCACCTTCATATACAGCGAAGAGCTGAAGACATTGCCCTATGCCCTCAACCAGATCCTTTTAGGCGGTTTTGCCAGGGCCGGTGCCGGCGCTGCTGCAATCCTGCTTATCATGATAGTTCCAATAGTGCTGTTTATGGCTACAGAGAGCAGTGTCATACAGACCATGGCCACATCTGGCATTAAGGAATAGAGGGGAGGGCAAGCAATTGAAGCTGAGAAAATATCTGATATGTACCGTACTGATATCTGTTTTGCTTACTACCACAGCTTTTGCAGAAATTCCCTACAGCAGCTACACATATGACTATTGGGGCAATCCCGTACCTGCTCCCGCGCCCTATGTTCCTACACGGATCGTGGAAGGCACAACCTTAGGGATAGGCGCTTTCAACAATGCGAACGATCTGTTCGTCTCCCCGGCAGGCAAGATCTATGTTGCCGATACGGGCAACAACAGGATAGTCGTTCTGAATGATCAATGGGAGGTAGAAAGGATCGTCGACAGTTTCGTCATGAACGGCGAAGAGCAGACCTTCAATGCACCCCAGGGCGTGTTCATAACCGATGCAGAGCACCTGTATGTTGCTGATACGGGCAACGGCAGGGTCGTAGAGCTCGATGAAGACGGCAACCTGGTACGGGTGATCGGCAAACCTGTCAATGAGATCATACCTGAAAATTTCGAGTACAAGCCTACAGCCCTGGTAGTTGACAGGGCGCAAAGACTGTATGTGGTCGCTACCGGCGTCAACCAGGGTCTGATGGAGTTTGACAGCGAAGGCAACTTCAGGACATACATGGGCGCGCCGAGAGTATCGGTGAACATGTACCAGTACTTCATAAGGCTGTTCTATACCGAGGAGATGCTCGACAGGACAACGGACTTCGTCCCCACTGAGTACAACAATATCAGGATGGATGAGGATGGGTTCATATACGTCACCACTTCCACCATAAGCGTTTACGCCATACAGGGAGCCATCAGCGGCCGGTCGACCGATGACAGGGTGTCGCCGGTCAGGAAGCTGAATCCCACGGGCAAGGACATCCTCAGGCGCCGCGGCTATTTCCCGCCGGTCGGGGACGTCCAGTTCTTCTCCAGGGGCTACGCCGAAGGCGGTCAGTCCCTCCTGGTAGACGTATGCGCTGATAAATACGGCATATACAGCGTGCTGGACAACAAGCGCGGCCGTATCTTCACCTATGACGGCGACAGCAACATCCTCTTCATCTTCGGAGGCAAGGGCAACCGCCTCGGTACCTTCAACAACCCTGTGGCCTTCGACAAGGTCGGTGAGAATTTCATAGTCCTTGACAAGAGCGTATCCGGCCAGGGTCAGATCACGGTATTCGAACCCACTGACTATGGCAGGCTGGTCCTGCAGGCCGTATACTACCACAACGAAGGAAAATATGACGAAGCTACCGCCTGCTGGGAGGAAGTCCTCAAATACAATGCCAACTCCGAGCTGGCCTATATAGGAATGGGCAAGGCAGCTCTCGATCAGGATGAATTCTATACGGCAATGAAGTATTTCAGGCTCGGCAACAAAAGGGATTATTACAGCAAGGCCTTCAAGCTGTACCGCAAGGAGGTCCTTAGCCGCTACTTCGGCGTCATCGTTGCAGTGATATTGATACTTAGCGTCGGACTTTACATTCGTGCCAAAAGAAAGGGCAGGAGAGAGGTGGTAGCATGATGGAAGTATTAAGAGGCCTTAGATATGTAACATATCTGATCTTTCATCCATTCAACGGATTCTGGGACCTGAAGCATGAAAAGAAGGGTAATCTCGGATCTGCGTTGGTCATAGTAGCCCTGCTGAGCATCACCTATATCCTCAGAAGGCAGGCTACGGGCTTCATATTCAATACCGTGAACCTCCTGGAGCTCAATATCCTGGTAGAGATAATCAGCGTCGTGCTGCCCTTCATGCTCTGGTGCATTTCGAACTGGTGCCTGACCACTCTGATGGACGGTGAAGGCAGCTTCAAGGATATCATCATAACCTCGGCCTATGCCCTGACTCCGCTAATACTGATAAACCTGCCGATGATCCTGGTCAGCAATGTGATAACCGTGGACGAAGGCGCTTTCTACTATTTCTTCATATCCTTGAGCACCGTATGGGCTGCGGCCCTGATGCTGGTAGGTACAAGCGTCGTACACCAGTATTCCATGACCAAGGCCTTTATCACCTGCATCTGCATCATCGTTGGTGTCGGACTGATAATCTTCATAGGGCTGCTGTTCTTCAGCCTGTTGCAGCAGATGTTCTGGTTTGCATGGACAGTATTCCAGGAAATTTCATTGCGATTCTAAAGGAGGGTTGAGCAGAAATGAAAATAATCAGGAAAATCATAGTTCTGACACTCGCCATCACTCTCCTTTTATCCGGTTCGGTTGCCTATATGGAGCCTGTTGGCGGCCAGGACACGGACCAGGAGCAGACAGCGCCCGCTGATACCAACGAGGCTGAAGTTGGAGAAAACACTGACGAGTCGTCAGAGGAGCCCGGTACCGAAGAAGAAGAGGAGGAACCGGGGAATCTCCCGGCAGAGCCGGGCATAGAGTCAATGGAGAAAATAGCTGAAAACAGCAAGCTTGAGCTATATATCAGCAGGGAAACAGCTGAAGCGGCTGTCAAGGTAAAAAAGACCGGCAAGATATGGTATACCAACCCAAGAGGCCGCAATTCGGATCCAAAGGCCTCACCGGCATATAAGAACCTGATGAACTCCCAGCTTCGCGTAGTGTACTATACTCCGGCCTCCCAGCCAAGCATCTATTACAGCTATCCCGATTCGGTGAAGCTTGGACAGTTTGAGATAAAGAAGATCGAAAACGGGGCCCGGATAGAGTACCGCGTAGGCGAGGAAGAGACCATATACACCCTGCCCAAGGTCATAAGCAAGGCCAGGATGGAAGAGAAGATCATCGCCAATATTTCTGAGTCTCAGGCGAAAACCCTGCTCAGATATTATTCCCTGCTCACTTATGAAAAGGCTACGGCAGCCCAGAAAGAGCAGTATCCCAGCCTGGCAGAGGGCGATATATATGTCATTTCAGCGGTCATCCAGGAGTTCAGATTAAGGCAGCTTGAAGAGATCGTCGTTTCCGCTGGATACACCATGGATGACAAGAACGAAGACCATATAGCCAACAATGTGCCTCCGGAGGAGGGCAACCTGGATGTCTTCTTCATACCCCTTGAGTACAGGCTGGATGACGACAACCTGGTCGTAAGCATACCCACCAGGGAGATCGAATATCACGAGACCTACCCGATCGCGAGCATCGATGTGCTCCCCTTCTTCGGTGCAGCAGGCACCCAGGAGCAGGGGTACATGCTGGTCCCCGACGGGTCCGGCTCCCTTATATACCTCAACAACAACAAGCTGTATGCATCGAGCTATTCGATCGATGTATATGGCCTGGACCGTTCGATACCGCTGGTTGAAAGATCCACGGTCATCGAGCAGGCATACCTGCCGGTGTACGGCCTCAAAACCGAGAATGAAGCCTTCTTCTGCATCATAGAAAGAGGCGATGCCATGGCGGCAGTCAAGGCTGACATCAGCGGCAGGCAGACCTCCTTCAACTATGTGTATTCAAGCTTCACCCTGATACCCCGGGATGAGCTGGATATAAGCGATTATTCCGGACTCAGCATCATAAGCGTTTATCAGCCCAGGACCTTCAACAGCGGCATCCAGCTGAGGTATGCCTTCCTGGACGGCAAGGAAGCCGACTATGCAGGCATGGCCGCGTATTACCGCAGCTATCTGGCTGAAAAATACGGGCTTTCAAGGCAGGAACAGGACGGGAAGGTGCCCTTCTACCTCGAGATAATAGGTGCTATCAATAAGGTACGCTCCATCCTGGGCATACCGGTAAATACTGTCGAGCCGCTCACCACCTATGAACAGGCAGTAGAGATAATGAAGGAGCTCAACGACGGCGGTGTCGACAACATAGTGCTCAGGTACAAGGGCTGGGCCAACGGCGGGGTAGACCATACCATACCCCAGACCATCAAGCTCATGTCAAAGCTTGGCGGCAGCAAGGGCTTCAAAGCGCTCCAGTCCTATTTGGAAGAGATGGGTTATGAATACTATCCTGATTTCGGGATCGTATATGCATACAAGGACACCTGGTTTGACGGGTTCAATCCCAGGGCCCATGCATCCAGGTATATAACCAAGCTGGTAGCCTCGATCTTCAGGTTCAACATCGCAACCAACCGTGAAGACAGGACGAGAGGCCTGCTGTATATCATAAGCCCGGCCAAGATCGTCAATATAGTGGACGGTATGCTGAAGAGCATGAACAAGCTCGGCATCACGGGCATTTCGCTCAATGATGCGGCTATCGATGTAAATTCCAACTTCAGGAAAAATGAGCTTTATGACAGACAGGAAGCTGCAGATACGCTCGCAGAGCAGATGAAAAAGTTACGGGATGCAGGCAAGAACCTCATGGTGGATGGCGGCAACTCATATGCCTTGCCCTATACCAACCATGTGCTCAACATCCCTGATGAATCGAACAGGTTCCATCTGACCGATGAAAGCATACCCTTCTTCCAGATGGCGATCAGAGGCTACATCGATTATGCAAGTGAACCTATCAATATGTCTCCTGAGTATAGGACAGCTTTCCTGAAAGCCATAGAGACCGGTTCTGGAGTGTATTTCAGCTTCATCCACAAGGAAAACTCCGTAGTCAAGGAGACCCTCTATGACCACTATTACTCCAACAACTACAAGGTTTGGATGGAGGATGCCCTCACCTTCTATGAACAGGCCATGGAGGCCCTGGGGCCGGTACAGGGCATGTTTATGGTCGGCCATGAGAGACTCCAGCATGATGTTTACAAGACGACCTACGAAAACGGCAGAGAGATAATCGTCAACTATAACAGGCGGCCGGTGACCATTGACGGCGTAACTATAGAAGCTCAAAGCTTCAAGGTAGTAAAGGAGGGCAAGTGATATGGCGGCTAAAAGGAAAAAGCGCAGGATGGGCCTTGAGGAAAAAAAGGCCATGATGGGATATGTGTTCGTGCTTCCTTTTATCATAGGACTGCTTACATTCTTCCTCTTTCCTATGATACAATCCTTCATATTCAGCCTGAACGTGATCGAAGTCGTTGAAGGCGGCTACACCTTGCGCCCTAACGGAATCAACTATTACAAGACCGCATTGCTTCAGTATGTTTCCACAGCGAATGAGGGCAAGAGCTTTATGACCCTGATCGGCGAAGGCTTGGCTGCTATGGCGACACAGGTCCTTTTGGTTGTTATCTTCAGCTTTTTTGCCGCAAACCTGCTCAACCAGAAGTTCAGGGGTCGCTCCGTTGCCAGGGCGATATTCTTCCTGCCGGTCATCCTGATGTCAGGTGTTATCATCGCGGTTGACAGCGGGGACTTGCTTCAGTCCTCAATGGGGCTTACCCAGACAGACGCCCAGGAAGGCTCATTTCAGGCTGTAGCGCTGGCAAGAGTGCTGCTGTCCACCAGGCTGGATACCAGGTTCGTAGACTTCATCGTGAGCGCGGTAAACCGCATATACGAGATCGTTTCAGCATCGGGCGTCCAGATACTGGTATTCCTTGCCGGCCTGCAATCCATCTCACCCTCCCTGTTTGAAGCATCGAACATCGAGGGCGCCACAGGCTGGGAAAACTTCTGGAAGATCACCTTCCCGATGGTAAGCCCGCTCATCCTGGTCAATACAGTATATACAGTTATCGATACGCTTACCAACTCCAACAGCGTTGTAATGACGATCATCAGGGACGAGGCCTTCAGGAATGCCAAATATGGCCTGAGCTCGGCCATGGCCTGGATCTACTTCGTAGCCATAATGCTGGTAGTAGCGATCATAACCGGTATCATATCCAGGCTGGTGTTCTATCAGGAATAAACCATGAAGTCTGCATTAAAGGCCGGATAACTGATAATTTGGAGGTATGTTATGAATGCCATGTTAGAAAAGATAACCAACATAAAGCTATTTGGCCACCACAGGCTGACCGGCTATACTCTGGGCAGACTTGGATGGTCGATCGTCAGGGGGGTCATAATAATCGGTATCTGCTTCCTGATATTATACCCCACCATGGTCAAATTCCTCGTTTCAGTGATGTCTGAGCAGGACCTTTATGATATATCGGTCAAGTATATCGCTAAGAATCCTACCCTGGATAATTACAAGACAGTAATTACAGCTATGAAGTATCCGGAAGCCTTCTGGAACACCCTTAAGCTCTCATTGTTCACCAGCATAATGCAGCTTGTGTCCTGCACCATAATCGGCTATGGGTTCGCCAGGTTCAAATTCAAGGGCAGGGGACTCTTGTTCGCATTGGTCATCATCACCCTGATCGTACCCCCCCAGACCATAATGATACCCCTGTACCTGCATTTCAAGGATTTCGACATACTTGGCATTTTCAAGCTGATCCTGGGCAAACCGCTCAAGTTGCTCGGTGGATATGCCCCGTTCGTCCTCATGTCCGCGACCGGCATGGGGCTCAAAAACGGATTGTATATCTATATAATCCGCCAATTCTTCAGGGGCATGCCCAAGGAGCTTGAGGAGGCAGCCTATGTTGACGGAGCAGGCCTTTTCAGGACCTTTTACAAGATCATGCTGCCAAGTGCGGTGCCGGCTATGCTGACGGTATTCCTGTTCTCCTTCGTATGGCAGTGGACTGACTCATTCTACTCCTCCCTCTTCCTGTCCGGAGGTCTCAGGGTGCTGTCCAACGCCCTGTCAGGAGTTTCGCACGCTATAGCCCTGCATCTGACCAATCTAAGAGGAAGTGCGACAACTGTATATCTCTCTCCGGTGCTTAGCTCCATGTATATCAATACAGCAAGCCTGCTCGTAATACTGCCGCTCCTGCTCGTTTACCTCGTAGCCCAGAGGTACTTTGTGGAAAGCATCGAGCGGACCGGTATAGTAGGTTGATGGAAAGGGCCGGCTATGACAGTCAGACCGATCAAGCCAGAAGAGAAGATAACAGCCCGCAAGATACAAAACCTGGCCTTCCTTTTGGAGGAAGACTTTTCAGGTGCCGTAACCAACCCTGAAGAGTATTGTAAGGGTTATGAGACCACCAGGGCGGCTTTTGATGATAGGGGCAAGATGTGCTCCTGCCTTGAGCTGCTGCCTTACACCGTCATGTATGACGGGCATATGGTAGCCATGGGCGGCATAGGCGGGGTAGCCACTCATCCGGAAGACCGGAAAAAGGGGGGCGTTCGCAGTATATTCCAGTACTGCATGCAGGAGATGTATGACGAGGGATATGTATTTTCCTACCTTTATCCCTTTTCCCATCCCTTTTACCGCCGGTTCGGCTATGAGCTCAACATGACCCGGACCAGGTACTCCATCCCGCTTTCGAGCCTGGCTCATTTCAGTCAGACCGGGAGCGTCCGCCTGTATACAAAGGATATGGACTGCCAGCCCCTTGTTTCGGTCTATGGGGATTTCATAAAAGACAAGAACCTGGCGGTAGTCCGGGATGAGTACCGGTGGAAGAGGTTCTTCTCAGCCGACCCCTATAAGGATAACGTATACATCTACCTATGGTACAACCAGGACGATGTTCTGCGAGGATACCTGAAGCACAGGATCAGGAAAACCTCGGAATATGGATATGACCTGATCGCAGAGGAGCTTGTATGGCTTGATACCCAGGCCTTTGAGGGGATCATGGCCTTTGTCAGGGGCCTGTCCGCACAGTTTTCCAACCTGATATGGGAATGTCCCTCGTTTTTCGACCTGCTTTCCTACTTCCCCGAGCCTTACGATATCGGGCAGGAGATCATGACCAACGGCATGAACAGGGTGGTGAATGCCCGTCGGGCCCTGGAGCTCATAAGCCCTCCTCAGGGCAGCGGCAGTGTTGTCATACAAGCTGCTGATGCCATCCTGGATGCCAATACCGCAAGATACTGTGTATCCTGGGACAAGGGAGAAGTCGAAGTCAAGACGACCGACAGGGAGGCTGACCTGGTATGCGGCATCAAGGACCTGGGGCCTCTTGTAACAGGCTTTGCGACTCCCGCCCAGCTTAAGGAGGCAGGCAGGATCGAGATCAATGGCAAGGCGGATGTGCTTGAAGGGCTGTTCCCGCGTAAGAAACTGTATATAAATGATAGATTTTAGAACTATACACTATATTTCGGTATATTGACTTGAACTAACCTATATGATACAATCAAATTGCATAAATACCGGCTGTATATTTGTACAATATGTATGACAGCTGCGAAAAAGCTTAAAGCACAGTTTAAGACCCATATGGGTTTTAATAAAACAATCACACAATATAGGAGGTATTCTGTTATGTCAAAAGGTCTTAAGAGATTACTGACCTTAACCATGGTTGTTGTTCTGGTTGCTGCACTGGCAGTAAGCTGCAACAAGCCTGCAGTTGAGAACTCACCGTCTCCTGAGCCTTCTGATGAGCCTTCACCCACTCCCGAAGAAGTTAGGGATCTGGGCGGCAGGATCATCAAGGTAGCTGCTTGGTGGGATATGACTCCCCAGGGCGGTACACCTGGCGGCGACCGTCAGGTACAGCGCAGAGCCGAGATGGAGGAGAAGTACAACTTCACATTTGAGTATGTCATCCTTGAATGGGAAAATGTCAACGAGACATATTCATCCTCTGTAATGAGCGGTACCCCCTTCGCTGATATCGCTACCATTGAAGACAACTGGCTCATGCAGCACTACAAACTGAACGAAGTCCAGGCTCTCGATCAGTGGTTCGATTTCAGTGAAGAGAAATGGGATCCCCTGACTGTTGAATCCACGACCATCGATGGAAAAGTATACGGCATGGCAACCGGTAAATGGTGGCCCAGGGGCATGGTCTTCTTCAACAAGAGAATATTCGACGAAGCAGGTCTCACCTATCCCAACGAGCTCATGAAGACCAAGGAATGGACCTGGGATAAGATGAGAGAGTATGCAAAAGCATTGACAAAGGATACCGACAATGACGGCGTTATCGACCAGTGGGGCCTTGCCGGTATGGACTTGGATCTGTCCATGGTTTACTCCAACGGCGGCACAATGGCATCCTATGCTGATGGCAAAGCTACCCTCAACCTGAGAGACCAGAAGGTTGTAAACGCACTCAACTACTACTGGAACCTCTGCAATACCGACAAGGTTGTATACAGCAAATATCTCTATGGCGACAATCCTCCGTGGGATATAGCTGCAACCATGTTCGAGCAGGGACACGTAGGAATGTTCTGGTATCAGTACTGGAAAGTTGACAGCTTCAGGGAAAACATGGAAGACGACTACAGCATCGTACTGCCCCCGATCGGTCCCGATGATCCCGAGCAGTCCTACAAGGCTTATATCACAGGCCACAACTTCCAGACCATACCCATGAACGTCAACAAGCCTGAAGATGTAGCGTTCATCTGGAACAAGTGGACAGAGCCCTTCCCCGAAGACGATCCTGATTCCTGGAAGGAAGCTCATGAAGACAGAGCACGTGACGATGCTTACTTCGATGTACTCGAGTACATGTATGACAACAATGCATATGTAAGCGTTGGCCTCTGGGGTTCTGTAAAGGCAGCTGTAGAGACCTGGTGGGGTCCGCAGGATTCCTTGCTGAAGGGCGACAAGACCGTTGCTGAGATAATCGACGAGTACTTCGATACCCTGCAGCAGGCACTCGACGACTTCCTTAAAAACGACTAATTAACCACCTTAGCCCGGTATACAACACACCGGGCTATTTTTTTGTTTTTTTACTGCAGGCTTTTGGCTAAAATATAGAAAACATCAAACGCAGCAGGAGAGATGGATTTAATATGGCTCATACCGTGTTGTATGGCGGGGTGCTTCACAGGATAACAGCAGGTACCATGGATCCCGGATATATAGTGATGGAGAACGGGAAAATACTTGAGGTGGCAGAGGGCGAACCTGCGAGTGGACCCGGTGCCGACATGATCGATCTGAAGGGGAAGCATGTCATGCCGGGCCTGATAGACTGTCATACTCATCTGGGTATCCTTGAGGAAAAGATGGGGGAGATAGGCAAGGACAACAATGAGACCTCGGTGCCCCTGGCGCCGGGCCTTAGGGCTTTGGACGGAGTAAACCCAAACGACCCGGGCTTTGCAGATGCTCTGAGGAATGGTATAACGACGGTGATGACCGGGCCCGGGAGCAATATACCCGTAGGCGGGCTCAATCTGGCCCTCAAAACCCATGGCAGCATAATAGACCGGATGGTAATAAAGGATCCTACGGGGCTTAAGATTGCACTTGGCGAGAATCCGATAAAGACGTTCAGCCAGGGCAATGAAATGCCGGTCACCAGGATGGGGACGGCTGCCCTCATCAGGTCCTTGTTTTTGCGGGCCCAGGATTATGCAGGGCTCAAGGCGCAGGGCAGGCTTGAATACAGGGATCTGAACATGGAGGCTGTTTTGTTGGCTTTGAACGGAGATATCCCCATAAGGGTCCATGCTCACAGGGCCGATGATATCGTCACCGGGATCAGGCTGGCAGAGGAATTTGGCCTCCGTATCGTGATAGAGCATGGAACGGAAGCGTATCTTATCAGGGATTACCTGAAGGAGAAAAATGTCCCGGTCGCAATAGGGCCGATGATAACTCCAAGAGACAAGATGGAGCTCAAAAACCGCAGCTATGATACAGCCCGCGAGCTAGCAGAGGCGGGAGTCATGATAGCCATAATTACCGATCATCCATACAACTCCATAGAGCACCTGAGACTGTCAGCGATAATTGCCCATCAGGAGGGCTTGAGTGGACCTGACGCCCTGAAGGCCATCACTATAAACCCGGCATCCATCCTGGGCATTGATGACAGGCTGGGCAGCCTGGATGCCGGCAAGGATGCTGATATAGTAGTACTGAACGGCCATCCCCTTGACATGGATTCCAAGGTCGAACGCGTCTACATCAGCGGAGACCTGGTCTATCAGAGGGGCCGACAGGATGAAGACTCATAAATATGGCAAAGCCGGCAGAGGTATTGTATAATGATGTTGTGTCCGCATTGTCCCAAGCTGTCGAATGTGTATGATGGCATGACCCGGAATGGATGGACTGAGGATGAATCGTTTCTCTGAGGTGAGATAATGCACAAAAAGCTCAGACTGGGGCTGCAGCGGCTGTGGCTGCATCCGAAGCTCATACTGAATTTCATATACAGCCTCTTTCTCAACCTGTTTTATACCTTCACAAGCTTTTTCAGGTTCAAGATCTTCGCTGACTTTGGCAGCAGCATATCCAAGATGCCTTCAGCCAGGCTTAGGATAGACAAAAGGCTATATCTTGGAGGGAGATATATAGGCGATATGTCAAAGGCGAAGGCCAGCCTGCTCCTGTACAGGGGGGCCTGCTTCCATGCAGCCGGCAAGGTGAAGCTTGGCCCCGGGGTCGGCATCGTGGTCGGCAATGATGCCAGGCTGACGATAGGGGACAATTCATATATTACTGCCAATTCAATAATATTTTGCTCCAAAGAGATCGAAATAGGCAGGGAATGTGCGATATCCTGGAACACCACTATCATCGATACTGATTTCCATCATATCTATTATCCGGACGGCACGACAAATGAGCTGAGCAAGCCGGTCAAAATAGGCAACAGGGTGTGGATAGGGAGCAATACCACGATACTCAAGGGTGTGACCATCGGCGATAATTCGGTGATCGGAGCCAACACCCTGGTTAACAAGGATGTGCCCCCCAACTGCCTGGCAGTCGGCAATCCCATGAGGATAATCAAGGAGGGCATAGACTGGAAGGAGTAACGTAAAAAAAGACACCATGACCTGTTTTCCGGTCATAGTGTCATCTTCAGGTATCTTGGCTGATGCATTTAGTATTTGCTTTTATCAGATCGTGTTCTTATTCTTTTACCTTGATCTTTGCGGTATTTTCCCAGAGTCCGTGGATGTTGCAGTAGCTAATTGCAAATATCGTACCGCATTTGCTGAGTCTGACGGTCGTTTTTCCGAAAGGCTCTGTAAAGGCACCGGCCTCACCATGGGCTGTGAAATTGAAGGTCGCCAGTTCGACAGGGAACTTGCCTCCGTCCTCGAAGTAGAATACCTTGATCCATGCTATGTGATGCTCCAGCGTGTTCGGATGCTTTATGGCATCCCCTATGGATACTGCGATCTCAAAATCTTCGCCTGCTTTCACTTCTTCAGGCGCATGTATCACCGGTACATGCTTTTCACCTTTCCAGTCACCGGTTTGCAGCAGTTTTCCTAAAGAATCCATGATCATTCCCTCCTTGAATATGTACTGTTATATATATAACCAAACAACAGTCGGATTAAAACAAAAACAATGCATGAACATAAAAACCATGCATTGTCATTGTCAGCATCCGCTAATGCCCTGTCGATCCTATCGGGCTTAATATTACAGATCTCCGAGTATATACTGGTTGACAAGGGCCTCAAGGACTTCCTGTCTGCCGGAAGTGTTGGTTATGGTGTTGTTGAGCGCATATTGCTCAAGCTCTTTGAAGCCAACTTTGCCGTTTACTATGTCAGCGCCGATGCCTTTAGTGAAGCTGGAGTATCTCTCTTGGACAAACTTTTCAAGCTTGCCGTCTGAAAGCATCTTGTGGGCTATCTTCAGGCCTCTTGCAAAGGCATCCATGCCGGCGATGTGGGCATAGAACATGTCCTCTGGCTCAAAGGAGGTCCTTCTGGGCTTGGCGTCAAAGTTGAGGCCGCCGCTGTGGAGTCCGCCGTTCTTGAGTATCTCATACATGGCCAGTGTGGTCACATACAGGTCGGTCGGGAACTGGTCCGTATCCCATCCCAGCAGCATGTCGCCCTGGTTGGCGTCTACGCTGCCAAGCATACCGTTGATGCGGG
Organism: Bacillota bacterium; assembly: GCA_029549985.1. Lineage (GTDB taxonomy): Bacteria > Bacillota > Clostridia > Caldicoprobacterales > DTU083 > JAKORJ01. Next base: position 36,472 of record JAKPIB010000022.1, on the reverse strand, counting down.
CAAAGTGGAGCTCGTGCTGCATCGTATGGCCTGCCAGGGTAGCGTGGTTGGTCTCTATGTTGAACTTGAAATGCTTGTCAAGACCGTAGGACTTCAGGAAGCCCAATACTGTAGCGCAGTCAAAATCATATTGATGCTTTGTGGGCTCCTTCGGCTTGGGCTCTATGTAGAAGGTGCCCTTGAAGCCGATCTCCTTTGCATAGTCAACGGCCATATGCAGGAAGCGGGCCATATTGTCCAGCTCAAGCTTCATATCGGTGTTGAGCAGGGTCTCATAGCCTTCGCGGCCGCCCCAGAAGGTATAGCCGGCACCGTCCAGCTCATGGGTGATCTCCATGGCCTTTTTGACCTGGGCAGCTGCATAGGCAAAGACATCGGCATTGCATGATGTGGCTGCGCCGTGCATAAAGCGGGGATTGGTGAACAGGCTGGCTGTACCCCAGAGCAGCTTGACTCCTGAGGATGCCATCCTGTCTTTTATCAGCTTTACTATCTCATCGAGCCTTTTGTTGGTCTCAGCCAGGGTATCCGCCTCGGGAGCTATATCCCTGTCATGGAAGCAGAAATACTCGACGCCGAGCTTGTCAAAGAACTCAAAGGCTGCATCTACTCTGGCCTTGGCCTTGTCCATGGGATCCGTGATATGGTCCCAGGGCCTCTGCATGGTGGCCGAACCGAAGGGATCGACACCGCCACCGGTGAAGGTGTGCCAGTAGGCCACTGAAAATTTCAGGTGCTCTTTCATCGTCTTGTCGCCGACTACCTCATCCGGGTTGTAGTACTTGAATGCCATGGGATTGTCGGAGTTTTTCCCCTCGTACTTAATCTTGGGGATGTTTTTGAAGTATTCGCTCATGGTTCTTCCTCCTTTCATATCGCATACGAAGGCTTTTTTATAAAGAATACCACATTTATTCACTTTGTTCAAGACAAGTTGGATATACTATTGCTAATTATACAAAAGAATATATCCTAATCAGGCAAGCGTAAAAGCTGTCCGGCTGCCCTGCACTCGGGCTTGAAAACAAGAAAATGTTGGTGTAGAATGAACAGAAAGCACTGTAACGGAGGATACCTATGAGTGTCAATGTTTTCGATGTATTAAAGGAAAGAGGATTTATTGCCCAGACGACCCATGAGGATGAGATCAGGGATATGCTGGGCAAGGAGCCTGTCACATTCTATATAGGTTTCGACCCGACAGCCGACAGCCTGCATGTAGGGCATTTCATCCAGATCATGGTCATGATGCATATGCAGCAGGCAGGGCACAGGCCGATAGCCCTGGTAGGCGGGGGCACTGCCATGGTGGGAGACCCTTCCGGCAGGACCGATATGCGTAAGATGATGACTATCGATACGATCAGGCATAATGCCGAGTCCTTCAAGAAGCAGCTTTCAAGGTTCCTCGACTTTTCAGAAGGCAAGGCGGTGATGGTCAACAATGCAGATTGGCTGCTTGACCTGAATTATGTAGAGTTCCTGAGAGAGATAGGCGTGCATTTCTCGGTCAACAGGATGCTGACTGCAGAATGCTTCAGGTCCCGCCTGGAGAGAGGCTTGTCTTTCCTGGAGTTCAACTATATGCTGATGCAAAGCTATGATTTCCTTATGCTCTATCGGAAGTACAACTGCAAAATGCAGCTTGGCGGCGACGATCAATGGTCCAACATCCTGGGAGGCGCCGAGCTTATCCGCAGGGTCGAAGGGGGCAGCGCATACGGCATGACCTTTACCCTGCTTACAACAAGCGAGGGCAAAAAGATGGGCAAAACGGAAGCGGGCGCTCTGTGGCTCGACCCAGCCAAGACATCGCCCTATGACTTCTACCAGTACTGGAGAAACGTAGACGATGCTGACGTCATGAAATGCCTTGCACTCCTTACCTTCCTGCCCATGGATGAGGTCAGGAGGCTTGGAAGCCTCAAGGATGAGAAGATCAATGAGGCCAAGAAGGTCCTGGCCTATGAGGTCACAAAGCTTGTCCATGGCCGGGAGGAAGCTGACAAGGCCAGGGCAGCGGCCGAAGCCCTCTTCGGAGGCGGCGGAGCAGGAGCCGAGGTGCCGGGTTCTACGATCAGCATGGTCCAGTTCAGAGAAAATGCAAACATCATCGATATACTGCTATTGCTGGGCCTGATCCCTTCAAAGGGTGAAGGGCGGAGGCTCATCCAGCAGGGCGGTATATATGTGAATGATGAGAGGATAGATGATATAGGCCATACCCTGGCGGATAACGACCTTAAGGACGGCAGCCTTATGATAAGAAAGGGAAAAAAGGTGTACCACAAGGTGACGGTCAAGGATTGAGCCGGTGCCGTTGGTTATATGGATGCCGGTTGTATATATGGCTGCCGGATGGATACTATGAAGCGCCTCAAACTCGCATTCGCGAACAGTGAGGCGCTTTTTTCATAAGCTTCGTCAACAGGCTCTAAGTCTTACCACAAAAACCTTCATATAACCATCCTGCCACACAACCTATGGTTCTAACGGCATATGGTTACAGTTGTCTGATTGAGTAAGCAGATCATTTCTTCTGTGTGTCAAGCTTTACAGGTTTGCTGATCCTGTGTCTATATACTGTCAATTCCGGCGGCGGTTGCCCAGCATGCCGGACAGGAGCATCAGCCGCAATAGCTGCATGACTGCCATGATCGTTGCTGCAACGTAGGTCAAAGCGGCAGCGTTCAATACCTTTCGTGTACTGCCTATCTCATCCCTGTTGAGATATCCGCCTGTCTCCAATACCTCCAGGGCCCGGTTGCTGGCATTGTACTCTACAGGCAGGGTAATGAGCTGGAACAATACCGCAAGGCTGAAGGCCAGGACACCGGCAGCAGCCAGGCCGGGAAGGCTGAGAACCAGACCCAGGAGCAGAAGCGGGATGGCCAGGTTTGAGCCGATATTGGCAACGGGCACTATCGCATTGCGAAGCTTAAGAGGCCCGTATTCATCAGCATGCTGGAATGCATGGCCTACCTCATGGGCAGCGATACCTAAGGCGGCAAGAGAGGTGGAGCCGTAGATCTGCTCTGACAGCCTCAGGGTCTTTGTCCTGGGGTCATAATGATCCGTCAGCCTGCCCCGAATAGGCTCTATCTTCACATCATACAGCCCTTTGCTGCGCAGCAGCTCGGCCGCGACCTGCGCTCCCGTAATGCCGCGTCGGGACAGGACGCGCGAATACCTGGCATAGGTCGACTGGACCTTGGCCTGGGCATACAGCGCCAGCAGTATGGCCGGTATAAGTAGGATATAAGTGGGATCGTAATAGAAAAAGGGCATATGACGTCCTCCTTACTATAAACATCTTTTGCTGCAATACAACTATAACAGGGATCTTGACAAAAGTCAAGGAAAGTCAAATGGTTTTCTATAGCTTGATCCTCCGGACCCTGGGTGCAAAGCCTTCAGTATTGAAAGGATCGTATACCATTGGTATGCCCAGGGCCTTTGCATACATCTCATTGGTGGTCATCAGATCAGACTTGACCACCTCTTTTATCGACGTCTTGCCCAGAGCCCTGATGCCTTCGGCCATCTCAAGCCTGCATGATTCCAGGAAGTTGGCCAGGAATCCTGCCGCCTGGTCTATATCGAAATCATATGCATCAGCTTCTCCGTAAAATGCTATTGCAGTGGGAGGTTCGAAGGGCAGGGCCTTGAGTGTCTGCAGATGGGAAGCTGCGATCAGGGCGATCGTACCTATCTCGCATGCATCGGCCCCCAAGGCCCTGACCTTGAGCGCATCGCCAGGGGTACGTATCCTGCCGGAAGCGATTAGGGATACCTTGTCCTTGTAGCCGTTTTTCCTCATCCAGTTGGCCGCCCTGTCGACCGCAAAGGCCGTGGGTACTCCGAAATCATCCTGGATTATGGGTGGTGAGCCCTTTGAGGCTGCTTCCGCCCCGTCGATCACAACAAAATCGGCACCGGAGGAGCATACCCAGTACAGATCGGCTTCAAGGTGCTTGCCTGCCGTTATTTTGACCCCAATGGGCAGACCGTCGGTCATGGCACGGAGCCTGTCGATCAGCCTTTTGAGCTCCTTGGGGCTTTGGACCTCGGGCTGCCTTGCATGGGTAATAAGGTCTTCACCCTTTTTCTTTTTGAACGCTTGTCTCAGCTCGGCATCCATAAGGTCTGCCTTGAACACATGGCCTATGCCCCCGTAAGCCCCCTGTCCCAGCTGTATCTCGACGGCATCGCATTGGCACATTATATCCGCCGTCTTGCCCCAGTCTCCCCGGTTGTACTGGTAGACCAGGTACTTGGCTGCCTCTCGCTCTTCCTTAAGGAAAGCGCCTGCTCCTGTATGGGATGCTGTGCCGGCAGCCGCCGAGCCCTTTGCCAGAGCTATCTTCATCCGCTTGCTCAGGGCTATTCCGTATGCCATGGGGGCCATCATCATAAAGTGCTTGATTTCCAATGGCCTTCTTGCCTGCGGGCCGATCACGGCACTGATGTCGATCTCAGTCTCGATCTCTGTGGGCATTGTATGCAGCTGGGCAATGTCGAACTTGATATCGTCCAGACCCGGGAACTGGCGAGGCGGGCCCATGGGCCGCTCGATCAGCTTTCCTTCCTGGGCCCTGAGACTTGTCTCCAGCACTACTTCCGGGCCTACCCTTGCCGTAGAGGAAACGACCTCCCATAGATTTTCTTCATACAGGTCGGACATTATCCTTTTCATGAACTCGTCATGCAGCCTGTTGGCCAATGCTCTGCCCAACTGCCTGGCAGCGAGGGTACCTGCCAGGCCTGCAGCACCCAATGCTGCCAATAGGGTGGTTGCGGATCTTAGCTTTCGCAAAATTATTCCTCCCGTGCAAACAGACTGGTATTAGTATGCTGATTGGACATGCAATTCATTCGGTACAGGCTTTTCTTTCAGCTTAGTGTGTTATATAATAAGAAAAAATGTATAAATATTCTATCCGACGTGGGAGGTTACAGACATGACCAGGAACGAATTCGATCAACGCTGTGTGCAATTAATCGAAAACTACAGAAGGATCATACAAAGGAAAAACGAAAAGGAGCCCTGCGGCAACGGGATATATTTCAGATACAAGTATCCGGTACTGACTGCAGACCATACCCCCCTGTTCTGGCGCTATGATCTCAACTATGAAACAAACCCCTACCTTATGGAGAGGATGGGCATAAATGCGGTCTTCAATCCCAGCGCCATCGAGTTGAACGGTAAGTTCTACCTGGTAGCCAGGGTAGAAGGCAATGACCGGAAATCCTTTTTCGCAGTCGCTGAGAGCGATTCGCCGGTAGACGGTTTCAAATTCTGGGATTATCCCCTTCTGATCCCTGAGACGGACGATCCGGACGTAAATGTGTATGACATGCGGCTGACCGCCCACGAGGATGGTTGGATATACGGCCTGTTCTGCACTGAACGCAAGGACCCCGACGCTCCTTCCTGGGATACCTCGGCTGCCATTGCCCAGTGCGGGGTGGCGAGGACAAAGGATCTCAGGCATTGGGAAAGGCTGGCTGATATAAAAACAAGCTCGCCCCAGCAGCGCAATGTCGTCCTCCATCCTGAATTTGTCCAGGGCAAGTATGCCTTCTATACAAGGCCCCAGGACGGGTTCATAGAGGCAGGCACCGGAGGCGGGATAGGATGGGGCTTGTCCGATTCCATTGAAGAAGCTGTGATCGAAGAAGAAACAATAGTCGATCAGAAGGAATACCATACCATCAAAGAAGTCAAGAACGGACAGGGCCCTGCCCCGATAAAAACAGACAAGGGCTGGATACATATAGCCCATGGCGTGCGCAATACCGCAGCAGGCCTCAGGTATGTGCTGTATGCCTTTATGACGGACCTGAACGCACCTGAGAGGGTCATATATGCACCCGGCGGGTACTTCCTCGCGCCTCAGGGTGAGGAGCGGGTAGGCGACGTTTCCAATGTGGTATTCTGCAACGGCCTGATTGCCCGTGAAAACGGCCAGGTATATATCTACTATGCATCCTCCGATACAAGGTGCCATGTGGCTGAGACGACGGTGGACAGGCTTGTGGACTACTGCATCAACACACCGCCGGACCCGGGCAGGTCTTATGCATGTGTGGCGCAGCGCAGGGAGCTTATAGAGAAAAACCTGAAGTATATAAACGATGATGACAATAGTGTAATGAAAATGACTTTTCTATAAACAAATTGTTAATAATTAGTAAAAAAGGGCCCGACATCATTCTCACAGGGTTGATTATATGTTATAATGTGTTTATCAGAGAGCTTGGCATGTTTATGCTCAAGCCTATATTTTTAGTGATTGGGAGAAGTCTTAAGGAGGAGATAGATTTGAGGAAACGGTTGTTGAGCATTATATTGCTTGCTGCCATATTGAGCCTGCAGCTCATATCCGGAGTCGGAGCGGCCAGCACAAGCAATGGTGTTGATGTGACAGTTGAGTACAACTCCGCGATATATCAATACGATGGCAGCAAATATGTGACACCCATGGATGGTATTGCTTTGAGATACAACATAAGCAATAGCAATGAAAAGCCCATAGTAGAGCTTAAGGAGGAATTCATAACCAAGAAGGGCGAAGTGATACCCCAGGGCAGCCTGCTTGCGCAGGGAGAGCAAATAGATGCAAGCTCCTCTAAGATCGTCCAGGGAAAGCTCTATCTGGCCAATGAGGACCATGGCTCATACAAGTACAGGCTCAAATACAGACTGGAAGGAAACGATGAATGGCATCAGATAGACTTCAACGATGAGATCCATGTACTTAACACCGCTTTTGAGGTCAAATACAGCGCTGACAAAACAGGCCCGGTCTTCAAAGGGGATCCGGTGAACTTTACAGTTGAGTTAAAGTCAAAATCCAATATATTGCTGGAGAACATCGAAATACATGATTCGGTACTGGGACTATTGGGAACCATACCTTCACTGGCACCAGAGAAGTCCGGTACCATCACAAAGACTATCAACCTGGACAAGAGGGCTAACGGACATATTATCGTCAAATATTTGAACCCCTTGACCCAGGAGGAATATAGTAAAGAGATCAATGAAGCTTCAGTAAACATAGAGCTCAATAATGTAACCAAGGTCACCGGCATCAAATTAGAAGGTACGCCCCAGGTCAATGCGATACCCGGCGAGACAGAGGTAAGCTTCACATTTGACGTCAGGAACATTGGAAACGTCGACCTGCACAATATAGAGCTGGTAGACTGGAACGGAGTATCCTTCTATTCAAGCCCCGGCCCGTTGAAGCCCGGCCAGGCCATCCCCGTCACCCTGAAAACCAAGGTAAAACCGGAAGTCACCTATACGGTCACTGCCAGAGCCGAGGTACCGGGCAGCGGCGATACGGTCAGCTCCTACAGCATATCTCTTAAAAAGCTTGATCAAAGGGTGGAGATCGAACGCAACATACCTACGGGCATCGTTGCAGGCCAGCCCTTTGAGATAGAGTATATCATCAGGAATACCGGCAATGTTGCCCTGAAGAACATCCTCATCGAAGAGCCCGATCCCCAGCTTGGAGAGGTTGCGATCATCGATATCATCGAGCCCGGCAGGGAAGTCGTCCGCAAAAAGGAGTTCACCCTCACCCTGGATGCTGTCAGTGCTCCTGTGCTCAAGGCCGTCGATGCCGAAATGAACAAGGAGTATAAGTATACTGCTTCGGAGATAAAGATAACAGTGCAGCCCGCCGGGGTAAAACACCAGCTGGCCATGACCCTGGTGCCCAATACCAATATACTGGATAAACCCGGCCCCATAGAACTGGAATGCATTGCCAAGAACACCGGCACGGAGTCCCTGTACAACCTTTCCTTTGTGTTGACGGACACCGATATGGAGATAGAGACCCATATTAAGAGTATAACCCAGCTTGAGCCCGGTGAAGAGATCAGTATACAGATTATGCCTTTCAAGCTCGATGAGACGAAGACCCTCAAGGTGATCGTGACCGCCCTTGGAATCGATGACACCACATTCACCGCTGAAAGCGAGCCTATCACCATTGAGGTCGCAAATACGAATCCGGGCGGCAGCACGAATATACTGAAGGTCATACTGATAATAATCATACTCCTGTGCCTGCTGATAATCGGTACCTTGATATACATGAGCAAGGATTACTTCAAGAAATGGTTCGGCAAAAAGCGCAGAGCAGCCTGAGTACTAAAGGATTTCACCCAAAAGGAGGGGCCGTTATATAGTATTCTGGGGGGATCGTTATGAGTGGGGAGACTCAGCTACTGGAGTCAGCCAGAGCCGGAAGCCTTGCTGCCTTTGAAGAACTGGTGCTGCGCTACGAGAAAAAGATTTACAACTACTGCTACAGGATGACCAATAATGAACAGGATGCTGAGGATCTCACCCAGGAGGTTTTTATCAAGGTGTATAAGAACCTCAAATCCTTCAGAGGCAACAGCCATTTTTCAACCTGGGTATACAGGATAGCACATAATATATGCATCGACAGATACAGACGAATGAAAATATCGTCTGTATCCTTGTCTGCGGGAGGCTCCGGAGAAGATGACAAGGAAATCGAGATAGCATCCAATGATCAGTCGCCGGAGGAAGCGGTCATAACCAGGGAGCAGCAGGAGCTCTTGCAAAAATGTATTACGGAGCTGAAGCCTCAGTATCGTTCAGCCATCGTCCTGCGTGATATACAAAATTACAGCTATGAAGAGATCTCCAGGATCATGGATATACCGATCGGGACCGTAAAATCACATATCAGCAGGGCCCGGTCCGCATTGCGGGAAATCGTTTGCATGCGCCTTAAGGGAGGTGGAACAGGATGAACCCGGAAGATATCAAAAAGATACTGGACTCGCTGCCTGAAAAGGAGCCGCCTCAGGGCTTCCGGGAACGGCTGATGGACAGGCTGCAAAAGGAGAAGCAGAAGGAAGCCAGACGCAAGGACACGATCAGGCTGGCAGCCGGCCTGGCGGCTGTGTTGGTGCTGTTTATTACCGTACGATTCATGGACAGCGGGACCTCCCCATTTGCGGACCTGGCCAGGGATCGGGCAAAGCAGGAATTGAATGACCCCCTTACTACTACTTCAGGCGGGGACGACAACGGCTATATAAAGGGCAACGACAAGGCTGAGGGGCAGCCCGGCATTCCTGAAGAGACTGGCGGATACATTGCCGAAGCAGGAGAAGTCAGGCTTTACGTGAAGAACAAGGCCGATGCCTTTGACTCGCTTCGTAGGATGGCTGCTGATAGGAAACTTAAGATCATAGAGACTGCAGGTGATACGGTCACCGTTGCGGTCACGACAAGGGAGCAGGACAAGATCTTGTTCGATGAGCTAGAGAAGCTCGGCAGGGTCGATAAGGCGATAAATGGCGGAGAAGGGGTCAGGTATTATAGGATCTATATAGTTTTGGAATAAGCCTGTATCTGTAAAGATGCATCTATCCCAAGTTATCCTCTTTGTGTACAAAAATATTAAAATATAGGTATATTTAGGGAATAAACCTGTTTGATGTTGAGAATAATATACCTAGAATTTTGTGGCTGTTTTATTAACTGTGTACACAAGGAGGAAGATGTTAGTGGAAAAGGGACAGGTCCTTTATCAGGATATAGGGTCCAATAAACGACAGGAGCTGCAGCCTGAGCTTATGTCTATGATGAAGGAGGAGGTAGGCAGGGCAAGGGAGAGCAGGATCCCCATTATCAGGGCATTTGAGGCCGTTGCGAAGCGGTCCGGCCTGAAGGCCAACACGATCAGGAATTATTACTACCGCTATCTCCATGCCCATGAGCTGAAGGACAGGAGATCCACTACCGTTGTCAGCGATGAGGAAACGGTCTTCACGAGCGATGCCATTGGCAGGGCCTTCACACCTGCAGAGACAAAGAAGCTGATGCGGGAGATGCTAATAGCCCAGGGGCGGGGCGAATCCGTCAGGGGCTGCGCCAACCGGCTCAGCGGAGGCGACAAGCGGGTGCTCATAAGGCTGCAAAACAAGTACAGGAGCGTCATTGCGAGGGAGCCTGACTATGTCAGGGAAGTGATCAGGGAGCTGGAACGGGAAGGCATCGTATGCTTCAACCCATACACCAGAAGGCGGATCAAGGGCATAGCATCAGGCAGCATGCAAGGCCTGGCGGGCAATGACGGGCAGTTCCTGGAGCTTGTAGGGCAGCTTGTGAACAACTTGAAGGCCATAAATCTTTCGACCCTCCATGACCTCATGGCAGGGCTCAGGGATCTGTCCAGCCTGGCAGCGGGCAACAGCTCCGGCCTGGATTGGAGCAGAGATGAGCTCGACAGGCTGAGCGCCAGATATGATGAGCTTGCAAACGTATGCAGGGATTTCCTGGCCTTGTCCGATACTGACAAGCTGGCAGAGCTCAGCAATTATGTTGACAGGCTCAAGGCCTGCCTGGCTGAATGAGATGAAAATAGTCGCACGTTACACCTAAAGGTACCGGGACTGAGACTTTGGCAGGTTCCGGTATTTTATTTTGCCGATCCGCCCTTTGCCTATGTGATTGACCCTTGATGCCTGGTGTATGTTTGTTAATTTTTGCAGGATTCGGTGGCAGCTTGTAGAATATAGACAAAAAAGATAGCGATATCGGAGGTGCCCGGCATGCATGAAGGTCACAGGGACAGGGTAAAAAACCGGTTCCTGAACGAAGGGCTGGACAACTTTGATAACCACCAGGTCCTGGAGCTTCTTTTGTTCTATGCAATACCCCAAAAGGACACCAATCCGCTTGCTCATGAGCTGATAGACAGGTATGGTTCCCTTTCCGGTGTATTGGAGGCAGACCCCAGGGAGCTGCAAAAGCTGAAGGGAGTAGGCAAGAACACGGCTGTACTCCTTTCGATGATACCCCAGCTCTGCCGCAGGTATCTGAACGACAGGTGGGGCAGCAGGCCTCAGCTCAGCAGCACAAGGCTGGCCGGGGAATATGTCGTGCCCCTCTTCAGTGGCAGGCTTTCCGAGGTCTTTTACGCTATATGCCTTGACTCACAGAACAGGGTGACATATCCCGCCCTTGTCCATGAGGGCACGATCGATACCGCGCCGGTCTATCCGAGGGAGATCGTCCAGGCAGCCCTCAGGCATCAGGCCACGGGGATAATCCTCGCCCACAACCATCCGGGCGGCAGCCTGAACCCTTCAAGTGCAGACATAGAAGCTACCAAAAGGATCATCTCAGCCTGCGATACCATAAATGTCAGGGTAATGGATCATATAATAGTGGCAGGCGAAAAATACTTCAGCTTTGCCGACAACGGCCTTATATAGCCGTATGATTTTAAGCTTTGGGGGTATAGCATGAGGTCAATAAGAAACCTGGCCGCATATCTTTTAGCCGGAGTCCTGCTTATCGCCTTCCTTTTGCCCGGTATTGGCGGATCATCAGCCAAGGCCGGGGATCACAGGGCAATGGCCCCTGTGTTTTCCCATAAAAGCGGCTGGTACAGCGAGCCCTTCCAGCTCACCTTGTCCACCAAGGAAGAGAATGCGGTCATATACTATACACTGGATGGCTCTGTGCCGGATGAGAGCTCCCTTGTATACACTACACCCATAACGATCCGGAACAGGACCAGTGAGCCCAATCATTTCTCAGCGATCCGGACCGCCCCAAACTACAGCCAGCCCAGAGGCAAGGTATACAAGGGGACGGTCGTAAGGGCAAGGGTCTACAGCCCCGACCTGGAGCCCAGCGATGTCATAACCCACACCTATTTTGTCGATCCTGAAAAAAGCGGCAGGTACACCTTTCCCGTGATATCCATAGTAGGAGACCCGGACGACTTCTTCGGCTATGAACGGGGTATCTACGTGCCAGGCAAGATATACGACGACAACTATGACCCGGGGAAACCGGATTACGAAAGGAATGCCAACTACATGCAGCGGGGCGCAAACTGGGAGCGGCCCGCCCATATCGAGTTTTTCGAGACTGATGGGACATTGGCCTTTGACCTGAACGTAGGCATAAGGATACATGGCGGGGCCAGCCGGGCAACCGCCCAGAAGTCCCTGCGGATCTATGCTAAATCAGAGTACGATACTGAAAAAAACATAAAGTATGAGATCTTCCCGGGCCTTAAGAAGGCTGACGGGACTACCCTGGCCGAATTCAAGCGGCTGCTCCTGAGAAACGGTGGCAATGACTACTGGTATGCCTACTTCCGCGATGCCCTGATGCAGGATCTGATTGCCCACACCGGCCTGGACATTCAGGCCAGCAGGCCTGCCATCGTATTTCTAAACGGCGAATACTGGGGCTTTCAGAATATCCGGGAGCGGTTGGACCGGTTCTATATAAAAAACAAGTATGACGTGGACGAAAACCGGGTCGTCATCCTGGAAGGCGACGGCTGGCTCAGCGAAGGAGCCAGCGGGGACGAAGCCCACTATCATCAAATGCTGGAATACATCGGCACCAGGGATATAAGGGTGAGCAGCCACTACGAGTATATAAAGACCCAGATGGATGTGGACAACTATATAGACTACCAGATAAGCCAGATATACTACGGCAATGACGACTGGCCCGGCAACAATATAAAGTTCTGGCGGGTCAGGACCGATCAGTATATAGAAGGCGCAGGCTACCTGGACGGGCGCTGGCGCTGGATGGTCTATGACACGGACTTCGGTTTCGGCCTGTATGAGGGCGGGGGCTACAACCACCAGACCCTGGCCTTTGCCATGCAGGAAGGAGGCACTTCCTGGCCCAACCCCGACTGGTCAACCTTCCTGTTTCGCAGCCTGATGCAAAATGAGGAGTTCAAGCAGGCCTTTGTCATCCGCTTTACAGACCACCTGAACACGACCTTTGCCCCGGCCAGGGTGATCGACATGATCAACAAATATGAGGCCTTGTATGAATCGGAGATCGAGGAGCATATAAACCGGTGGAACTCCCACGGATCTATCGGTGACTGGCGCGGCAAGGTCGATGAACTCAGGATATTTGCAAGCAACAGGCCCGGGTCCTTGTACACCCAGCTCAATGGTGTGCTCAGGCTGGGCGGGACGAGCAGGCTTACCCTTGACTGCAATAAGGCGGGAGGTTATATCCAGGTAAATACCGTTGACATAAAGGAGGGCACGCCCGGGGTGCCGGCCGATCCTTACCCCTTCAGCGGAATGTATTTCAGGTCTATGCCCACTACCCTGACAGCCCATGCTTATGCAGGCTACCGCTTCGCCGGCTGGGTAGGCGGCAAGATACCGGAGGAGGAGAGGCAGTCGGAAACGATAACCCTGTATCTTGACGGCCCCCAGGAGATAAAGGCTGTCTTTGAGCCACTGGACCCGTCTGCCGTCCCGGCAGGTCCAGGCACGAACGGCTTTATGATCGCCGCAGTCCTGGTCGGATTGCTGATGATCACCGGAGTGCTGCTGTTTGTTTCAAAGACCAGATCGCCGCTCAGGTAAAGCATGATATAATGGCATCAGATAAAAACAAGGGACAAGGGGGTATGCAGCTTGGACCGATTTCGATTCATACATGCTGCCGATATCCATTTAGGCAGCATGCTGCATATTGACGGCGCAGAGGAAGGAGGGCCAGCGGACCACTGCCGGAAGGCCGTATACAAGGCCTTTGAAAAGCTCTGCCGTAAAGCAGTTGAGCATCAGGCAAGATTCATACTGATCTCCGGTGACCTGTATGACAGAGAATCCAGGAATGTATACGCCAACCGCCTGTTTGTAGACATGTGCCGGATGCTGGATGAAAAAGGCATAGATGTTTACGTTGCAGCCGGCAATCATGACCCGCTCAGGGAAAACCAGGAGCTGTTCGCCCCTACCCCAAATGTGCATATCTGCAGGGCTGATTCGCCTTCGGTGTTTGAGGTCGAAGACAAGGGCAGGGTGATTGCCAGAGTAATAGGCCAGTCATATGATACACAATGGATCCGGAAGCCAATATACCGGAGCTTCGACCTTCCGGGCGACGGCGTGTTCAACATAGCCATGCTCCATACCCAGCTTGAGGCAGGCGGCAACTACATACCTTCAACGGCTTCAGATCTGATGAAAGTGCCGAACATCCACTACTGGGCACTGGGCCATATCCACAGGCCGGAGATCATAAACGAGGACAAGCCGGTAATCGCCTATCCCGGTACGACCCAGGGCAGGGACTTCGGGGAGGAAGGCCCGGGAGGCTGCTACCTTGTCGAGGTCGATGGGACTGAGATCATTAGCATGAAACGCCTCATCACATCTTCGGTCTTGTTCAGATCCGTACATATAGACATATCCTCGGCTGAACTGAATGCTGCCGAAACCATCGACGACCTTGAGACATATATGATCAGCATGGCCGGCAGCATTGCCCAGGGCTTTGACGGCCCGGAAGCAGACGGGATGGCGGATAGTGCCGGTCCACTTATGCCTGGAGTCTATACCGGCCTGAATGAGCCTGATGACCTTAAGGAGATCGAAGGCTATGCGGTCAGATGGGTCATAACCGGCAGGGGCAGCCTCAACCGGGCTCTGAAGAGCCTTGGAGAGGGCGACGAGGCTGACATCACCCAGTCCCTGCGAAGAAGGCTGGACAATCTCAGGCCTTTTGTATGGACCGATTCTATCGTTATCAGGACAGGCAGCCCTCTCACGGACCAGGCGCTTGCCGAGCACAAAACCCTGCTTGAGCTCCTGGAAAGGTCTGCAGCCGAGCTGCTGACGGATGAAGGCAAGGCCAGACAGCTCAAATCCGAGCTGGGGCTCGTATGGCAGGGCTCAGGGGATCATGAGGAAACGGATGAGGAAAGGCTTTACAACAGGCTTTTCCTCGATGATGAGACACTAAGGTCCATCATTCAGGATGCCCGCCAGTTGATACTTGAAAATATCCCGGAAAAGGCAGGTGACTGATATGTGGATCAAGCGGCTGTATATAGGGGACTTTGGTATCCTGCGCAATCAGACCCTTGACGACATAAAGCCCGGTATAGTAGTGGTAGGCGGCAGGAACCGCTCGGGCAAAAGCACCTTTATGAAGGTGCTCCGCTACCTTTGCAGCGGGTTCCCCAGGAGCGGCCAGATACCGCCTGCGAAGACCACATACAGGGTGGAGGCGGATATCGTTCCGGATGGATCAAAGGACCTTTGCAGGCTCAGGCTGGAAGGCCATTCTGCCCCGGTCCTGTTTTCGGACTTTGACAAGAAGTATGCCATAGGGGATCTCTATCCTGACGAGTTTACATACAGGCATCTCTATACCATAATCCTTGACCAGCTGACCGCCCTGCCCCCGGACCTGGAGGGGAAGGACGGCATCCGTCAGCTCCAGTCGGCCTTGCTTGGTGCCGGCTTGAGCGACATAGCAGGCATACCCCGCCTTGAGGAAATGTTCCTGAGCAGGGCCAATGATATTGGGGGCAAAGACGGCAAACCGACGGTCAAAAAGCTGAAGTCTTATTCAGCCCAGATAGATGAAGGCCGCAGGAGAAAGGCGGAGGCCCTCAAACAGGTAGATGCCTACCGGGTTGAAAGGCAAACGCTTGAAGAGCTTGAGATGGAAAACCGGAGCCTGGGGGAAAGCATCAGGCTGAGTGAGGCCAGGTGTGAAGTGCTGGAATGCCTGGTAAACACCTTTGATGACATACAGAGGATAAAGGACCTTACAGCCGGGCTGGACCACCACCCGGGCGGCGGCATACCGGATGATCTTCCGTGGGAGAACAGCATCACAGTAAAGGAATATTTCGATGAGTATAAAGGCATTTCAGACAAGCGGGACAGTATGCTGACGGTCATCAAGTCAGAGCTGGACGAGGGTATGGATGCCGGCAGCACCGTCGATCTGCTCCTTGGCCTGCGTGACAGGCTGTCTGAGGCCTATAGAAGGCTGCCCATGATCGACGAGAGGCTGGTCGGACTGGCTGAACTGAAAAAGGAAGCAGCCAACGAAAAGAGTGCGATCATCCTTCAGCTTGAAAATCTGGGCCTTGCGCCTTCTGATGCGGAATTCAGCCGCATTGAGGGGCTCACTCTCGATCCTGCCCGTGAATCGGAGCTTATGAAGCTGGCAGACAGGGCAAAGCAGATCAGTGAAGAGGAAAGAGGGCTGCATCTGGAACTGGATCAGTATACCAGGGAGCAGGGGAAATGCCAAAAGGAGCTTGACCGCTTGTCTGCCCTGGCAGGGCCAGCTTCCATCCGGCCGTATGTGGCAGCCATGATCGCTTCAGCTATAGCCGGTATAGGGCTCTCATTGCTATACTGGCCTATCGGCCTTATAGTCGGTATAGGCGGCATAGCTGTCGCATTATTGCTTACCTTGTCAAGAGGCCAGGCGGGGAAGGAAGTTCTTATCAGGCAGGAGCAAGCTAAAGCGGAGCTTGATGATATAAATGACCGGCTCGCTGAAACCAAGCGAAGGATAGACGAGCTGCAGGCCGAGTCAAGTGAGATAGAGGACAGGCTGGAAGGCATCAGAAAAGAGCTGGGCATAGCAGGAGACCTGAGCCCTGATATGACCCTGGACTGCTTCCGCAGGCTCATGGAGGTAAAAGTTAGGCTCTTGAAGTATAAAGGCAGCCTGGAAAGAATAAACGGCCTGGAGCGGTCCATCCTGGACGAGGCAGGCAAGATCACCGGATTGCTTGACACCATTTCACCTGCCAGCCCGGACGGCATTACAGGCACCGGGATAGGCGGGGCTGAGCCTTTTGAGCTTGACCTGAGCGATTGGGACAGGATAAGGCATAGGACGGAGAAATGGCACAGCCTGCTTGAAAAGGCATTGGAACTGAACAAGCTGAATATAAGCATGTCTGAGATAAAGGCAAAGCTGCTTGACCTGATGGGCCCGGGCTTTGAAGTTGAGCCCTTGAGCGCGGCAGTGAGCTCATTTCTGGAGAAATCGGAGTACGTCAGGGAGTACAAGTACCTGGTCCGGGAAAAGGATGAGCTGTCCAGGGCAGTGCAACGGGCTGCTGGCGCTGAAAGGCTTCGCAGTGCGGCAGAGCTGGCAGGGTATATCAAAAACGGATCCGTGACCGAATACCTTTTTGAGTGGCATGACAGCTTCGGCTCCCGGGACAGCGCCCGGGACAGCCTGGCTGCGGCAAGGCAGGAGCTGGATGCTATGAAGGCAGGCCAGCTCGACCTGGTAAAGCAGATCCAATCCGCCAATGACAGGCTGAAAGCCCTGGCTCTGACAGACAAGCTGGAAGAAGCCCATCGGATGATCGCAAAAGGGCAGGCCGGCTTAAGGCCCCTGGCCTATAAGTATGCCGTCAACAAGGCAGCTGCTATCCTGTGCAGTGAGATAAAGCAAACCTTCCTGAAAAAGATGGGCGAAGAGCTCCTGAGCAGCGCCAGGGACATCCTGTTCGAGCTGACAGGAGGAGAGTATGCGGAGATCGCGCCCTGCGAGGACCTGAGCAGCATCGATTACTCCTTCAGGCTCGATGACGGTACCAGGCAGGACAGCGTCAGCATCCTCAGCCGGGGCACCCAGGAGCAGGTCTTCCTGGCAGTAAGGCTGGGCAGGATAAAGGATTCAAAACCGGCTCCGGTCATAATCGATGATTCCTTTGTGAATTTCGATGCTCGCCACCTTAGAAACGCGGTAAGGATACTCAGGAGGCTGAGCGAGACCCACCAGATCTTCGTCATGACATGCCATCCCCATATGGTACAGCTGCTTGAGGATGAAGCGGGGGATTGCCAGTACTGGAAGCTGGAGCGGGGAGTATTCACCCTGTCGGATGCCGAAAGGTTGTATGACCACTTAAAACCTCCCCTGATCTTGTAGCAGTTCCATAAGCTCTCATGAACCTTTGCATTGAAGACAGAATCTTTACATCATAAGACACAAAAATGGGATGCAATGAATCGTTCATTGCATCCTATACTAAGTTCAAGCCTCAGCCCAACACCTGACTCCGACCCAGCCGTGACATTCCATCCTAAATATGGCAAGCTTCCTGTATACCAGCCTGGGTCATTTAAACTTGATCCACAAGATGATGATGAATATTTCGCTGGACGTAAATACAGAAAGATATATTATATTTTATGGGGTGAGTTCACAGCAGGGTTATTAAATGAGGAGCAATGGAGCGAATATGACGAGTGGTTTGAGGAAGAAATAAGCGGAGGAGAACGAGAAGAAATGCTGCTGGTTTCGTTTATCAAGCACTTTAATATCACTCGTGAGCAATTTGACAGTGCAGTTGAAGAATTTATAAAACGCAATACAGAAGCGGGATGGGATATGACTCGTGAAGAAAATGAAGTCCCCAATGGAGATATCATCTACACCTTTGATAACAAGATTATAAATGAGTATTATAGATACGAGTAGATGTGGAAATAAGCATCCATGCAGGTATCTGGCTAAACATGCAGAGAGCGGCAAATCAGCCGCTCTCTGATATTAGGAGTACTCAACATGGACTTTTGTTAAGCCCCTTGTGGGCTTGGTGGTAAGAATATTCGCCGGATGCAACATTGCCATGCTATTTGGCGCTTACCACCTTGACGAGCTCTTCGCTTATGACCTTGCTGTTGTGGTCAACGAGGCCGAAATCCAGCACCTTGTAGTTCCAGCATGCTCTTCCGATCTTCAGCTCCTTTGTTATGTCTATGAAATCCCTGTGCCAGTTTATCCTGCTTTGGAGAGGAGCTATCATGATAACGCCGTATTCACCGCAGTATACGGTTTCACCGGTGGATTCCATGAAATCAACAGCGGGCTGCATGTCCTGGATCATAAGGTCCTTGTTCATTTCATGGTCTATGAAGAACTTGTTCCATTCATAATATTGGGGGTTGGCCTCAAGAAACTCCTTTAGGTTCGGGCACATGCCGGGATACTCGATGACAGCGTTGTATTCCCTGGTGAACTGGTTCCATCCGGCCCTCTGGTGGGTGAAGAGGAACGGGTGGTAGAAGTGGAATGTATATATTATCCGGTCGCTGTCTTTTACAAGGTCGATGTTTTTAAGCTCGTTTATGGAGTTGTAATGATTGCCGCCGTATACTATGTACCTGTCGCTGTCTATCTCATGGATAGCCTTTATCGCCTTGTGGGCCAGCTTGTTCCAGCGGTCGCTGGTGGGCTCCACCATTTCATTCAAAAGCTCGAACATGATGTTGTCGCCCTCATTGGCATAACGCTTTGCGATAGTCCGCCAAAGGTTCAGGAAGCGGTCCTCCATCGTCTTGTCTTCAAACAAGGTGTTGCTTTGCAGGGTGCCAAAGAAGTAGCCCGGCGCCCTGTGCAGGTCCAGGATGACATTGAGCCCGTACTTCTTGCACCACTCTATGCAGTTGTCCAGGTATGCAAAACCGTCCTCCTTGTACTCAAAGGGCCTTTCATCGTCCTCCAGCACCGGATAGTCGAAGGGCAGGCGAACATGGTCCATGCCCCAGGAAGCGATCTGCCTGATGTCATCCTCAACTATGAAGGTCCTGAAATGCTCGTGATCGAGCTTCCTGTACTGGGATATCCAGCCTCCCAGGTTTACTCCGGCCTGGTAGTTTTCCATGATCTTTTTCATCTGACAAGCACCTCCTCAATATTGGCTGCTAAGCTTATATAGTGCTTATTGCCACAAGTCCAGCATATCCATTATTGTCACTATTGTCAAGCGCAAAGGCGCAGCCTGTGGTCCTTATATCTAGCGTTGCAGATCGGGCTTGAGCGCAGGAATCATCACATCAATGTAGAATTATGGCAATGATATGCCGCCTATGATGCCTAAGTGATGAAAGCCACAGATAAAAGCGGCTTTCTGGGCAGACTGCGCAGCTTAGAGCACGGCCTGGCCATCAATCTGACCATGGAGTTTGACAAGGAAGGGGTGCCCGGATATGCACCGCCTTTCAGAGATATATGGGCAGTATTGTGTGAACTGGTCATATCCCTGGGCATATGGTAAAATAAATTGAATGAAAAGCAGGGAGGCGTTGGGGTTGATCGAACAGAAAAACGTGGCATCATTTGAAAAGGGTGATACGATACAGGGCTTTTACCTTGTAAAGGCTGCCGCTCTCAAGACATCCAATACCAACAACAGGTACTATGACCTGACGATCGCTGACAGCACAGGCGAGGTCAATGCAAAGATCTGGGATACGGAAATGGTCAGGGGCTTTGAACTCAAAGACGGCATGCTTGTAAAGATCAGAGGGCTGGTGAACGAGTGGCAGGGAGCCCTGCAGTTGAAGGTCGAGAAAATCAGGCAGACATTGCCTGAGGACGGTATAAACATTGGGGATTTCGTCCCCGCGGCGCCCTATGCGCCTGAGGAC
Source organism: Bacillota bacterium (assembly GCA_029549985.1). GTDB lineage: Bacteria > Bacillota > Clostridia > Caldicoprobacterales > DTU083 > JAKORJ01. Next base: position 16,192 of record JAKPIB010000022.1, on the reverse strand, counting down.
ATGCTTGGTGAAATACTCAAGTTTATTTTGAGGATAAAGGACAATGATATAAAACAGATAACCAGCGCCATGGTGAATGAGCGCAGGGACAAGCTGATGCATTACCCTGCCGCCATGAAAAACCATCATTCGATCCGGTCCGGCCTCTTGTTCCATATGCTTACGATGCTGAGGCTGGCGGAGAAGGTCATGGAGGTCTACCCCTTTCTCAACAGGGACTACCTGTTTGCCGGGGTCATACTCCACGACCTGGCAAAAATAGACGAGATGGAGGCCAGTGAGCTTGGCCTCGTTTCCACATATACGATGGAAGGCATGCTGCTCGGGCATATCATACAGGGCATAAAGGCCATCGAACGGGTCGGCCGCGAGCTCAATGCAGATCAGGAGACAGTCATCCTCCTCCAGCACCTGGTCCTGTCCCACCACTATGAACCGGAGTTCGGTTCGCCCAAGCGGCCGATGATACCCGAGGGCGAGATACTGCATTACCTGGATCTCATTGATGCCCGGATGTTCGATATGAGGAAGGCCCTTGAGGGTGTTGAGCCGGGTGGTTTCTCCGACAAGGTATGGCTCCTTCACAACCGGCAGTTGTATAAGCCAAAAGGTGCCGGCGTAGGTGAAGCTGACGAGGAAAGCAATGATGACTCTTTGACATACAGGCAGAGGTGATATGTGCATGGATGATGCCCAATACAGAGCTGAGTCCAAACGGCTGGACCAGGTCTATACAAAGCTGCTGGATGAATATGAAAGGCGGCGAGGGATCCTTGCTACCTACAAAAAAAGCCTGGTCACAGCAGGGCGCTACCTATGGGAAGAGGGCGCCCATGTCTGGCAACGAGGCGACCTGGATGCCGCTGCAGAGGTCAAGCAGTCGATCGATGCCCTGAAAGTCGAGACCGAGAAATACAGGCAGGCTGTACGGCTGCTTTCAAAGCTTGAGAGGCTCAAGGAGACCCCGTACTTCGGCCGGATAGATTTCGTCGAAAGGGGCTATGAGGATAAGGAAGAGGTCTATATCGGCACATCATCCTTTTTTGATGAAAACGGCGATATCCTGATCTATGACTGGCGTGCCCCCATATCCAGCATGTTTTATGACTATGGCCTGGGAAAAGCCTCCTATATGTGCCCCGAAGGCCTTATAGAGGGCGATATCACCCTGAAGAGGCAGTACAAGATCAGCGGCAACAAGCTGCATTACATGTTTGATACGGGCATAAAGATCGATGACGAGCTCTTGCAGGAGATACTCAGCAAAAACGCTGATGAAAAGATGCGCTCTATAGTCACCACGATCCAGCGGGAGCAAAACCGGATCATACGGGATGAGGGCAACCAGCTCCTCATGCTTCAGGGAGTGGCAGGCAGCGGCAAGACCTCCATCGCCCTCCACCGCATCGCCTATCTTTTGTACAGGTACAGGGACATAAACATAACCTCCAAGGATATATTGATATTCTCACCCAACACAGTGTTCAACGACTATATCTCCCATGTGCTGCCCGAGCTTGGCGAGGAGAACATGCAGCAGACCACCTTTGACGACTACATACGGACCATGATCGGGCCGGAGTACAGGTTCGAGGAAGGCAGCGCCCATATGGAGTACATCCTGACTGCCGGGGAAAAGGATGGGCCCAGGCTGAAGCTCATAGCCTACAAGTCCTCCATGGGCTTTTACAGGCTGCTCAACAGCTACGCCCATTATCTTGAGCACAACGCCTTCAAATTCCATGACGTGGTCTTCAGGGGCAAGGTCCTGGTCAGAAAGGAAGACATAGAGAAGCTGTTTTTCGAAGATTATGCGGCCATGCCCATCGTGAAGCGGCTCAAGAGGATAAGCCTGAGGCTCCACTACCTTATCCGCCCGGCTTGGAAGCAGCGGCTTTCAGAACTGGAGCAGGAGCTGGCAGGCCATCCTGAGTACAAGGATAAGGTCAGGGCTTACAGCAGGCTGTTCGTATACAGGGAATTCAAGGCAGTCAGGCAGGATATTGAGTCCATGCTGGCTTTCGATACCTTCAGGGCATATTGGCATATGTTTGTGAATGAAGAATTCCTGGACTCTCTGGATCATGATACGCTGCCCGCTGATGTACGGGCGATCATCGGCGATGAAAGCTCAGGGCCGGCGCAGGACCTGCTCGGTTATGAAAATGCTGCGGCCTATGTATATCTGAAGGGCATGCTGGAGGGAGTGCCCTCCATGGGCCATATAAAGCATGTCGTAGTGGATGAGGCCCAGGACTATACACCTGTGCAGTACGGGATACTCAAGCAGGTCTTTCCCACAGCCGGCATGACTCTCCTGGGCGATATCAACCAGACCATAAACCCGCTCAAAGGGGACTTCGATTACGGCATGCTGCTGGATATCCTGAAGCCCAGGACCCATGTACTGCACACCCTGTCAACCGGCTATCGGTCGACTTCTGAGATCGTGGACTTTACCCGTCCGATACTGGGCGGCGGCCAGGAGATAAGATCCATCCGGCGCAGCGGCGAAAAGCCGAGGGTGATCAAGGTGGAAGACAAGTTCAGGCTCATCGACAGGCTGGCAGATGATATACAGAAGCTGAGGGCAGAGGGCTACGGATCCATCGGCATAATCACAAAGACAGCCGTGGCCGCCCAGGCGCTCCACCACAGGCTGTCGCAGCATATGAAATGCATACTGGTAAAGCGAGATGACAAGCATTTCACCAAGGGCATCGTCGTGATCCCGGTCTATCTGGCCAAGGGGCTGGAGTTCGATGCTGCCCTGGTCGTTGGAGCAGATGCCCAGACCTATGGCCTCGACCGTGACAGGAAGCTTTTATATACCGCCTGCACCAGGGCCATGCACAGGCTGAACGTCTACCATACCGGTGATATTTCACCCTTTGTGGCAGCCATTCCGGAGGACTGCTATATACAAGAACAGGCATAGTATAGACAATTACCAGAGCTTTTCTGAAAAGTACATATAAAATGCCGGAAAATCAGCGTTTTCCGGCATTTTTCATGCCCTTGGCATATATGTGTGACTTTTGTGTTACGATTTTGAATCTTTTGTTAAACAAGCGCAAACCACGGGATTTTTGCCCGTAGAAGGTTTATAATTATATATAGCTTGCAGCAACACACATATCCAAGCATACACTAGAGTAAATAATGGGGGCTTATACTGATGAAGAGGTCTGGTTCTGCACGTCGCTCGGTTTTTGTACTGAAATTGTTATGCATCCTGCTGGTGATAAATGTGATCATCTTTATAGATATCAGCGGTGCCTTGAAGGAAACGGTCCAGCCAGTGGATGAAGAGCGGCCGGGACCTGACACAAGTCCCCTTCCCAACGTAGGAGATAAAGAAACGCCCGAGCCCACAAGCCCGGTGATTTCACCCCTTCCTTCGTCTCAGCCGGAGACTACCGATAGGCCCGATACGCCGGAGCCTTCAGATGAGCCTGAGGAGACGAGTACACCCCTGCCTTCGGACGAACCTGATCATACAGGGCAGCCGATAGAGACAGGGGACCCCGGACCTGTGGTGGTGGGGCCCGTGACTCAAAGCGACATCAACAAGCTTTACAAGCGAAGGGAAGACAAGGTTGCATACCTGACCTTTGATGACGGGCCTACAGCTAAATTTACCAACCAAATACTCGACATCCTTGCCCGGGAAAACATAAAGGCTACATTTTTCCTGATCGGCACCCAGGCTGAGCAGTATCCCAATATAGTCCGGAGGCAGTATGCAGAAGGGCATGGCATAGGCAACCATACCTATACCCATGTATTCAAGAGGATATACGAAAGCCCTGACAGCTTTATGGATGAGCTGTACAGGATGGAGAGGCTTATCCAATCCATACTGAACACTGACAAGAAATTCAGGCTGATACGGTTCCCCGGCGGATCCTTTGGCGAAAAGCTGGCCCCGTACAGGGAGCGGGTAAACTCAGAGGGGTTTGTATATATAGACTGGAACTGCGTGAACGGTGATGCCGAAACCCTGGAGTATCAGTCACCGCAGAAGCTGCTTAACAGGCTGAAGGAGACCGTGAAAGGCCAGAGCAGCCTGATCGTGCTCATGCATGACTCCCTGGGCAAGCAGACTACGGTCGAGGCCCTGCCTGAAATAATCCAATACCTGAGGTCCCAGGGCTACAGATTCGAGCTCCTGCCCGGTTCCCGGGGCTATTAGGCCAATGGCAGTAAGGCGGATTTTGGCCGGAGCAGGCAGGAATACAGGGCTATACCGGTGAATATATGTATAAATCATTATATATCTGGAGGTGTAGTCATTGGACAACAGGCTGGAGGATTTTACTCAAAGGGTAGACAGAGAGCTTAGGGACAATATCCTTAAGTTTTGGATACGGCATATGCCAGACGATGAACAGGGCGGGTTCTACGGCAGGATAAACAACGACCTGAAGGTGGTCAAAGAGGCCCCGAAAGGTCTGGTGCTCAATACCCGCATACTTTGGACCTATTCGGCAGCCTGGCGGCTTTTCGGGGATGATGAGTACCGCCGGATGGCACAGAGGGCTTACGAGTATTTTGTTGACCGCTTCTGGGACAAGGATCACAAGGGCGGCTACTGGATGCTTAACTGGCAGGGCAGGCCGCTGGATCCCAAAAAACAGGTATATGGCGAGGCCTTTACTATCTATGCCCTGTCCGAGTACTACAGGGCTACGGCAGATGCAGACAGCCTGAACAAGGCGATCGAGCTTTTTGAGCTGCTCGAGCAAAAGGCGGTAGATCCAGTCTACGGAGGGTATTTTGAAGGATATACGAGAGAATGGGCCTATTCAAAGGAGCTTCTCATCAGCGATGCTGAGCATCCGGATTCAACCAAGACGATGAACACCCATCTGCACCTGATGGAATGCTACACCAATCTGCTGCGCGTATGGGACAGCAGCCTGCTGCGGGAAAAGCTCATCGACCTTATAAACATAGTAATAGATCATATCATCGACCATGAGACCTGGCATTTCAAGCTGTTCTTTGATGACAGGTGGAACAGCCTGACGGAGGATGTCTCCTTTGGCCATGACATAGAAGGGAGCTGGCTCCTGACCGAGGCGGCCGAGGTGGCGGGAGACAAGGCGCTTTTGGCCAGAGCTGAGGAAATAGCGATCAGGATGGCCGAAGCGGTGCTCAATGAAGGTGTCGATGCCGACGGAGGCTTGTTCTATGAGGGCGACGGCAGGTCCATAACGAACAGGGGCAAGTACTGGTGGCCCCAGGCCGAGACTGTGGTCGGATTCCTGAACGCCTGGCAGTTGACAGGGGAAGGGAAATACCTTGATGCAGCCCTCAAATGCTGGGCCTTTATTGAAAACAGCCTGGTGGACAGGCAAAACGGTGACTGGTTCGAGTATGTAAAGGAGGGCGGCAGGCTTCCCGGTCCGGATGAAGCCAAGGCTGACCCCTGGAAGGGGCCTTATCACAACGGCAGGGCCTGCATGGAGGTGCTGACGCGGCTAGGGCAGGCCGGTAGAAGTTGATATGACTTATATGCACGACCGGATATCCGCTTCAGGCATGAATATTGATTAACAAGTGAAAGAGCAGGTGATATGCTTATCACCTGCTTTTTATTATGAAAGCGGCAACTGAACGAATTATATCTATATGCCATGAATAGGATGTAAATAGCTCATGCCTGATCAGCGGGTCACGGGGGGGACTTGGATGACTTCAAAGGCCTTTACCGGGCGTGCATCCTTCATGGCAAGGATCTTATGCCTGCTCATTTTACTCAACTTGCTGGCGCTGGACCTGTCCGGCGCAGCTGCCAGGGTCAGATCAATCAGCAGTGACGTCGGTGCCGGTACAGGGCAATATCCTGCGGGCCCTGCAGCCATGTGCAAGGATCATCCGCGCATAAGGAAGATCCTGCTCAACCTGAAGCCGGCCATCAAGGATGGGCCCATTGGGGCAAATCCGGTCCCAGGGAACAGGCTGACAAAGCGGGATATGGTCATGCAAATGCTTGAGCTGGGCATAAGCTTGGACCCGCCGGCAGATAAGCAGGATGCTGTCAAGACTCCGACAGATAAGAATGATACCGTCAATACACCGACAAATCAGCAGGAAGCCGCCGAGACTCCGGCAAATGAGGAGGTCCCGGTCCTTACGCAGAAGGATCTGTCCAGGGTTTACAAGCACAAGGACGAAAAGGTGGTATATCTCACCTTTGATGACGGCCCCACTTCATCGTGCACACCTCTTATACTCGATATACTTGCAGAGGAAAATGTGAAGGCGACCTTTTTTCTGATAGGGAGCCAGGCAAAAAGGTATCCCGGCCTGGTGAGACGCCAGTATGCAGAAGGCCATGGAATAGGCAATCACTCCTATACCCATGCCTTCAAAAAAATATACAGCGATACGGAATATTTCATGGAAGAGCTGTACAGGACCGAAAAGCTCCTGCAGTCGATATTGGGTACTGATAAAAGGTTCCGGCTGATGCGCTTTCCTGGTGGTTCATACGGAGAAAGGCTCGCTCCCTTCAGGGAACGAGCCAAAGAAGGAGGATTTATTTACATAGACTGGAATTGCCAGACGGGGGATGCGGAAAGCAGCAAGCCCAGGACTCCGGAAGAGCTGATTGACAGGTTCATGGAGACAGCCAAGGGGAAAAACAGCCTGGTGGTGCTCATGCATGACTCCCCCGGCAAAAAGACCACCGTTGAGGCCCTGCCGGCGATAATCAGGTACCTGAAGGAAGAGGGCTACAGGTTCGAGCTCCTCCCGGGCTCCAGGGGGACCTGACCCCTTAAGGAAAAGTCATAGCTGGTATATGTCAGACAGCTCGATCTGGATCTTTTCAACGTACTGATCGTATTTTCCGGCCTGGCCCTGCATGGCCTTGGGCTCTTCGACCAGCTTTATGGGCAGTTCAAAGGCAACGGTCGTACCCTTGCCTTCCTGGCTTTCGGCCCAGATCGTGCCTCCATGCAGTTCTACGAAGGACTTGGCAAGCGACAGGCCAATACCGCTTCCTGAAGTCGGGTTCTTGCGGCTTAGCTCTTCATTTTGCCAGAAACGGTCGAATACCCTGTCCAGGTCGCCTGCAGGTATCCCGCAGCCTGTATCGGATACGGACACCCGGAAGGTTTTTGTGAAGGCCTGCACCTGGACCTTTATGCTGCCGCCGGCGGGTGTAAACTTTGCAGAGTTGGATAAAAGGTTCAGCACTATCCGTTCGAGCTTGTCGGGATCGCATGCAGTCAGCAGCTCTTCCGTATCAGTGTCGAACACGAGGGATATATCCTTATTGGCCAGGTAATCACTGACGGACATGGTCATATCCTCTATGAAGGAGATGACATCCACGTTTATAAGGTTCAGCCTTTCAAAGCCCGTATCGATTTTGGAGATATCGATAAAGTTGCTGACCAGCCTCAGCAATCGCAGGCAGTTTTGCTTCATGATGCGAACTGCCCTCTTAAGGGCGCCGGATGCTTCCGGTTTGTTTTTCATGTCAAGCTCAAGCACCTGGATGGCACCCAGGATGATATTGAGCGGGGTGCGCAGCTCATGGGTGATCTTGGCATAGAAAAGATACTTGTTCTGTTCCTCCAGGAGCGCCTTGGCCATATACTCCCCTTCTATCTGGGTGCTCACCATTGTTTTCTCTATCCGCTTGTATATGATGCCGGCCAGGATCAGGGCTGCGACTATGAATATGAGCGTGATGACCAGGGTGGTGGAGTGGAGGCTCAGAGCCTCGATAAGGACGCTCGTATAACTCCTGTCGATTATGACGCTCCATTGTACGTTGGGGATATATGCATAAGCCGAGAGATACTTGGTGTTGTCGACTGGGTTTATGTATACTGCGGTCCCCGAGTCCTTTACATCCATGGCCTTGACAACAGGCGGCCATGTCACTGACTTGCCGTTGAGCATATAGCTTTTATCCGGATGATAGGCGATCTGGCCTGTGTTGTCTGTGATATAAAGGACAGTGTCCTTATCCAGCTCATACTTATCCAGCTCATGATACAGGTTGTCAAGCCTTATGAGTATGGTCGTTATGCCCTTGGTCGTGGAGTTTTCATCCTTGACAGCCTTGGCTATCACAAGGCATGGGAGGCCTGATGTACGGCTTATAAGCGCCCTGGATACGCACAGGTCTTCTCCTGCGATGATCTGCCTGAAAAATTCCCTGTCGGATATATCGAGCAGGGGGTTGTCATCGGATCGTACCACTTGTATCCCGTTTATGTCTGTTATGCTCATCGATTCCACGTCCGGGTGAGCCTCTGCCAGCAGCTCCAGGTCATTCTTCAGTTGACTGACATCCGATATGCGGCTGCAATGATGACTTACGGCATGGATCAAGGATATCCTGTCTTCAAAGAGATCAGCTGTGGCTTCGGCGATGTTGTTGACTATCACCCTGCTTTCATTGGCTTTTGACTCCATGACCCGTGAAAAGGTTATAAAATAGGTGAGCAGGCTTAAGGCAGCCATGGGTATGATAGACAGGATGATTATACCGGTTAGAATCGTACTGTGAGCCTTCGTTCTGACCTTTTCGCATTTCCTGATATGAGAATCGATCTGGGATACGCTCAAATCAGCCATTTGCAGCCCCCGTCCGAAAATATGTTAAGGGTTGGACCAAATAGCAGTCTGGATTTTCCCATATGTTACAATCTTCGACATGAAAATATGAAAATCCTTCAAATTGTACAAGAAAAACGGTCTGTTTAGTGCAATCTATGAAAAAATGGCTTAACGAAGCCTGATCCAAGCACAAATAAATCCATTTGTTAGTTCGGCTCATATGGTATATAATAACTGTTGGGGACGAAGCATGATCAATGTAGGGGTGAAAGTATGCCAAAGCTTAACAAGAGTATGAAGGCCATCCTCGAATGGGTCGAGGTGATAGCGATCTCGGTGGTGCTCGCCTTATTCATAAACCTGTTCGTCATGCAGCCGATAAAGGTCGACGGCGAGTCCATGCTGCCCACGCTCCATGACAACGACTTCGTCATCATTTCCAGGCTGGGCCGGACCCTCAACCTGAAGGTGGATTACGGCGACATAGTGGTGATAGATAAAAGCATCGATACAGCAAAAAGGACTTTTTTGGACAACATTTGGGAAGAGATACGGGAAATAAGCATATTCAACCGTTTTGAGAACCGCAATCTCCTCATAAAGAGGGTGATCGGCAAACCGGGGGATACGATAGAGATAAGGGACGGCAAGCTGTACAGGAACGGTGAGCTCCTGAACGAGCCATACCTGAAGGATCCTGTGATGAATGAGGGAGACAAGACCTTTTATGTGCCCGAAGGCCATGTGTTTGTCATGGGCGACAACAGGAACAACAGCATGGACAGCAGGATGATAGGCGCATTGCCGATGGAAAACATCAAAGGAGTCCTTGCTGTGGACATCACGGCGCTTTTCAGATAAAAGCAGTTGTATACAGGTCAAAAGGGGCATTGGATGCCCCCTTTTTTTTAAGACACGGCAAAATAGGAGGACATTGATGGATAAAACACGTTTTCTTGTACAGGCAGCTGCAATTGCAGCCATATATGTGGTATTGACGCTCATTTTCGCGCCGATCAGCTTCGGTGAGACCCTCATAGAGTTTCGGATAGCGGAAGCCCTGACCGTCCTGCCCTTATATACGCCGGCAGCCATACCGGGACTTTTTGTCGGCTGTCTGATATCCAACCTTTTCAGCCCGGTCGGGACCCTTGACATAGTGCTGGGCAGCCTTGCGACCCTGCTTGCTGCATACCTCACCTACAGGTCCGGGAGCAAGCTGTTGGCCCCCCTGCCCCCGGTAGTGGTCAATGCCCTGATCATAGGCGGGATGCTGCACTATGTGTACAAGTTCCCTTTGTATCTGTCTGTCTTGTCAGTAGGCGCAGGCCAACTCGCAGTATGCTATGGCCTGGGCTTGTTACTGCTGTTCGTGCTCGATAAGTACAAAAAGTACCTTTTCGCCGGCGAATGACAGCATGTATAATAATATACAGCAATAGCATGTAAGGGAAAAAGCTGCAAGGGGATATATGCCCCTTGAGGCATGGGGAGTGTCTGTATGGGTATCTACTACATAACCGGCAGGTCCGGCACCGGCAAGACCAGGCTCGTGTACAGGGAGATCGGCGAAGCCCTTTCCAGGGGCGAGGAACGGCTTATGCTCATGGTTCCTGAGCAGTTCACCCTCCAGGCTGAAAGCGACCTGATACGGAGCCTTGACCTTCCGGGGCTTTTCAATGTCGAGGTGGTCAGCCTGACCAGGCTGGCCCACAAGGTGTTCAGCGAGGCGGGAGGCCTGACCCGGACCCACATAAACGAGCAGGGCAGGCATATGGTCCTGCGCAAGCTCCTGGACGACCTGAAGGATGAGCTGACGGTCTACAGGACCGTATCCAGCCAAAAGGGGTTCATAGAGAAGATAAACGCTGCCCTGGCAGAGCTGAAAAAGCATGATGTCACAGCCGGCCAGCTCAAGGAGGCTGCCCGGGCGGTAGAGGGCAGCGGGCTTTTGGAGCACAAGCTCCTGGACATAGCGAAGATCTATGAGGCCTTCAATGAATACCTAAGCGGCAGGTACCTGGACTCTGAAGACGCCATAAACCTGCTGATAGAAAAAATGGACCAGGCACAGTTCCTAAAGGGCGCCAGCGTATGGATGGACGGCTTTGACTATTTCGCCCCCCAGACCGTGCGCGTTATCGAAAGGCTGGCCATGGTGGCCAAAAAGCTGACCATAACCTTTACCCTGGACAGTGACGAAAGCCACAACGACCGGGACGTATTTTTGAGCCATGCCCTTTCTCTCAAAAGGATCCGCAAAATGGCGCTCCATCATGGCTTTGAAGAGCATTTCACCCATCTCACACATCAGACCCCATCTGCGCAAAAAGGCATTAAGGCACCGGAAATCGCTTTTCTTGAGCGTGAGATATACAGATATCCCTACAAGCAGTTTACGGACGATCCGGCCAGCCTGGAGGTATTCGCAGGCAGCAGCCTCCTGTCCGAGGTCGAGCACCTCGCATCCCGGATAATATCGCTGGTGCGGGACAGAGGCTGGCGCTTCAACGAGATGGCGGTCGTAGCCGGAGACATAAAGGTATACGGCGGCATGATCAAGCGGGTGTTTACCGAATACGGGATCCCATATTTCATGGATGAGAAGCGGAGCATCATCCAAAACCCGATCATCGACTGCCTGCTGGTGAGCCTTAGGATCATCGAACGGGACTACCGCTATGAGGATGTGTTCAAGTACCTTAAAACAGGCTTTTCAGGCCTGTCCATGGATGAGGTGGAGGAGCTTGAGAACTACTGCCTGGAGTTCGGGGTGCGGGGCAGGCAGTGGCTTGTGCCCTTTGAGCGCGGGGCGGAGGACTATGACCTGGACCGCTTGAATGCCCTGAGGGAGGAGTTCATCAAGCCCTTTGACGCCTTAGGCAGGTCATTGAAGCGCAAAAGGACCGTTGAAGGGATGGTAAAATCCCTCTATGAGTTCTTAAACAGCATAGAGCTGAAGGAAAAGCTGGAGGACTGGATAGGGGACCTGCGGCGGAGCGGACTCCTGGACCAGGTCAATGAGAATGCCCAGATATGGAACATCCTAATGGAGGTCTTTGACCAGCTGGTGGAGTTCCTGGGCGACCGCAGGGTGGACCTGGGCTCCTTTGCCCGAATCCTTGAGGCCGGGTTTACATCCCTGGAGGTCGGCATCATCCCGACGACCCTGGACCAGGTGCTCGTAGGCGACATCCGGCGCTCCAAGATAAAGGACATTAAGGCCCTGTTCGTCGTAGGCTTCAATGACGGGCTGATACCGGCTTCAAGCGGGGACGAAGGGCTCCTGGATGTGGAGGAGCTCGACAAGCTCAGGGGCACCGGCCTGGAGCTGGGCGGCGGAAGCGAACTCAGGGCTGCTGATGAAAAGCTCGACATATACATGGCCTTTTCTAAGCCCTCCGATTTCCTGTGGGTCAGCTACTCCCTGGCAAATGCCGAGGGCAATGCCATACGCCCCTCGATCCTGATCGACCGGTTCAAGAAGCTCTTCAGGGAACTCAAAGTGGAAAGTGACGTCGTCATGGACCAAAAAAGGCAGCTCCGGCTTGTCTCGGTCCCTGACAGCACATTCAAATACCTTGTGGAGAATATGCGCACCCTGGCTGACGGCAAGCCGATGGATGACCTATGGTGGCAGGTATATGGGTGGTACCTGGACCAGGAAGCCTGGGACGGCAAGCGCAGACTCCTTGTTGACGGGCTCTTTCACCGCAACCAGGAGGACCCCATCGGCAGGAATGCGTCCCGCTTGCTCTATTCTGCGCCCATCCGGGCCAGCATATCCAGGCTGGAGACCTATTCAAGCTGTCCCTTTGCCCATTTCGTAAGGTATGGCTTAAGGCCCAGGGAGCGCAGGATGTATACCGTAGAGGCCCCGGACCTTGGGGTTGTGTTCCACCGTACGATAGAGGAGTTTACGAAGCGGCTGGCGGAGGACGGAGTTGACTGGCGCAGTATGGAGGACTCCCGCATAAACGATATCCTGGATAAGGTCATGGACGAGATAATACCCACTTACAACAATGGCGTCCTCCAAAGCACCAACCGCTACAAGTACCTGGCAAACAGACTCAAGCGCATAAGCCGGCGGGCGGTCTGGCTGCTGACGGACCATGTGAGAAGGAGCGGGTTTGACCCCATAGGCCATGAGGTAAGCTTCGGCGAAAAGGGCAAGTACCCGCCCATCGAGATAGAGCTGGAAAACGGCGAAAAGCTCCTCCTTGAAGGCAGGATCGACAGGGCGGATGTATACATGGAGGACGGGGATGTCTATATAAACGTGATCGATTACAAGTCGGGCAGCCAGGACTTCGACCTGTCGGAGGCCTATTTTGGACTGAAGCTTCAGCTCCTGGTCTACCTCGAGGCCCTGCTCAACGAATACCAGCGGCGAATCACCGGCAAGGCCAGGCCCGGCGGCATCTTCTACTTCAAGATCGACGATCCCTTGATAAATACCCGTGAGCAGGCGATAGAGGCTGTCGAGCAGGAGATCAGGAAAACTCTCAGGCTCAGGGGGCTGGTGCTAAAGGACGTAAATATAGTAAGAAAGATGGATGCCCATATCGACAGCCGTTCCGAGGTGCTGCCCCTGGCCGTCAACAAGGACGGGACCATACGGGAGGGCTCTTCGGTGCTCGATGAGGAAGAGTTCATGGCCCTGCTTGCCCATGTGAAGAAGCTGATCGGGAGGATCGGCTGCGAGATGCTGGAAGGCAACATCAGGATCGAGCCGGTAAAGAAGGGCAATACCACAGCCTGCGCCTACTGCCCTTACAGCGGGATATGCCAGTTCGATCCCACGTTGGAGGAGAACGGGTTCAAGCGTATACCTAAAACCGACAGGAAAGAGATCATAAAACGCCTAAGCGAAGAAGGGAGGGCTCGAGGGTGGCCGGATGGACGAAAGAACAGCAGGAAGCCATAGATGCCAGGGGTTGCAATCTGCTGGTGGCCGCTGCGGCAGGCTCCGGCAAGACCGCCGTGCTGGTCGAACGCATCCTGCAGCTTATCATAAAGGACAAGGTGGATATAGAAAGGCTCCTGGTCGTTACCTTCACCAATGCGGCAGCGGGTGAAATGCGTGAGAGGATCGGGGCTGCCCTGACCAGGGCCCTGGATGAAGCCTCGCCTGCTGACAGTGACCACCTTCGCAGGCAGATGAATGCCCTGCCCCGCGCTTCGATCAGCACCATCCATTCCTTCTGCATAAGCGTCATCCGCAAGTTTTTCCATGTGATAAACCTGGACCCCGGCTTTCGTATCGGTGATGAGACGGAGAACTCCATACTCAAGCTGGAAGCGATCGAAGACCTTTTCGAAGCGGAGTATGAAAAGGGTGACGACCGTTTCCTGGGCCTGGTCGAGCGCTTTGGCAGCTCGAAGGATGATGCCCCGCTGAAAGACCTGGTTCTCAGGCTGCACGGTTTCATCCAGAGCAAGCCCGAACCCCTTGCATGGCTTAAGGAGCAGGTGGGGGACTTTGCCCTCACCGCCCCGGAGCTCGAAAACAGCCCCTGGTGCCTGGCGCTCAAAAAGCAGATCAGCCTCGAGCTTTCAGGCGCCCTGGACATCCTGAGGGAAGCACTTGAAATCTGCCGAAAGCCGTTCGGTCCTGACGGTTACGAATCGGCCATATCGAGCGATATCAGCGAGGTCGAAGGTCTCCTCTCGATACTTGAAAGCAGCGGGCTGAAGGCCTGCATCGACGCTTTCCACAGGCTTCAGTTCATAAGGCTTGGCCGCTGCAGCAAGCAGACGGACGCAGACCTGCAGGAAACGGTCAAAAACCTGCGCGAGGAAGCCAAGAAATTGATAAGGGGAGCCGGCGAAGGCATCCTGAAATACGATATAGATACTTATGCATCGGAGCTCAATGAGCTTCATCCGTATTTGGAGTATCTATACTCCCTCGTCGAAGGGTTTGACAGGGAATACAAGGCCAGGAAGCAGGAAAAGGGCATCATAGATTTCAACGACCTGGAGCACTATACGCTGGATATCCTGGCTGACGAGGAGTCCGCCGCTGAGCTGAGGCAGAGGTATGAATACATTTTCATAGACGAATACCAGGACAGCAATATCGTCCAGGAAACCATACTCAGCAGGATATGCAGGGGCGACAACCTATTTATGGTAGGTGACGTCAAGCAGAGCATATACAGGTTCCGCCTGGCCGACCCGACGATATTCTTAAGCAAATATGATACCTTCAAGCCGGGCGGCAGCCCGGACAGGCGCATCGACCTCAACAAAAACTTCAGGAGCAGGCCGCATATCCTGAGCGCTGTGAACTATATATTCGGCAATATCATGTCCTCAAGGTTCGGTGAGATCGAGTATGATGAAAATGCCGCCCTTTACCAGGGTGGGGAGTTTGAGCCCCTGGAGAATGCCCAGGTAGAGCTCTGCCTTATTGAAAAGGCTGTTGAGGACCTTGAGGACCTGGATGAGGAAATCGAGGACATGACCGATATAGAGGTCGAAGCCCAGGTGGCGGCCAACAGGATAAAGGACCTGCTAAGGCAGAAGATCTATGACCCCAGGCTGAAGGACTACAGGTTCCTGGAGTACAGGGACATCGTCATACTCATGAGGGCCATTTCAGGCAGGGCTTCCGTTTATCAGGAGATCCTGACCCGCAACGGGATCCCGGTCTTTGCCGATGTGAACAACGGGTATTTCGACGCGATAGAGATAAAAACCATCGTAAACCTGCTCAAAGTAATTGACAACAAGCAGCAGGACATCCCGTTGCTGGCGGTCCTGCGCTCGCCCATCGGGGGCTTCAGCGCCCAGGACCTCATAAGTATAAGAGCCAAAAGCAGCAAGCGGTTTTTCCATGAAGCCCTGAAGGAATATGCTGAGAACCGGAATGACGACCTTGCCATACGGCTGAAAGGCTTCATGAGCAGGATCGAGCAGTGGCAGCGGGCAGCCAGGTATATGCCCATGGAGGACTTTTTGTGGAAGCTCTACATGGAGTCGGGCTACTATTACTATGCCGGGGCTATGCCCGGCGGTCTCCAGAGGCAGGCCAACCTCAGGCTGCTCCTTGACCGTGCGGCTCAGTTCAGCCAGACCTCCATCAGAGGCCTGTTCAGATTTCTCCAATTCGTCGACAAGCTGACTGAAAGCAGCGGAGACATGAGGGTGGCAAAGGCCATAGGCGAAAACGAAAACGTGCTCCGCATCATGAGCATACACAAGAGCAAGGGGCTGGAATTCCCCGTATGTATCGTGGCTGGCCTGGGCAAGAAGTTCAATGTGAAAGATTCAAGGGCGTCCTTCCTGATCCATAAGGACCTGGGACTTGGGCCGAAGTACACGGACCCGGAGACCCGGCGGTCCTTTGATACCCTGGCCAAATCAGCTATAAAGCAGGTGGCGGCCCTGGAAAACCTCTCCGAGGAAATGCGTATTTTATACGTAGCCCTCACCCGTGCCAAGGACAGGCTGATACTGATAGGCTCGGTGGGCGGCCTTGACAAGGCTGCGCTAAAGTGGGCCAAGAAGGTGAGCCCCTACACCCTGTCCCACGGCAAGACCTACCTGGATTGGATCTGCCCGGTGCTGATGCGCCACAAGGACGGAGGGCCCCTGA
>JAKPIB010000021.1 GCA_029549985.1 Bacillota bacterium | reverse complement strand
AGGGTCACACCTGTTCCCATTCCGAACACAGAAGTTAAGCCTTTCAGCGCCGATGGTACTTGGCGGGAGACCGCCCGGGAGAGTAGGTCGCTGCCGGATCAAAAAAACACTCAGCACTCTTAGTGCTGGGTGTTTTTTGTTATATTTTTACTGTCACATCGTTGCTTCGATATCATGACAAGAAGCGATGAATCTCAGCTTATGCCGTAGGCAAATTTCCTCTTTCACTTACGCCCGGACAGTTTCTAGCGGTGCTAGATGAAGAGAATACTATACTGGACAGGTTAGATACTGTAAAACCCGACGGGAGAGTGTCAATAAAATGTTTCATGTTTGCCCTTCTGGATGATATAATCAATGTATATCACACACAAAAAGGGGCACATCATGAAACTGCTTGACATCAATGAACTGGACTCAAACTGGAGAAAAGGTTTGTTTAAAAATACAGCCAATGAAACATTCCTTTATTACGGAGATCTGGATATATCCTTTGAGAATGAGGAGATCGGCAGAACAGGCAAGTCCGCAGCGCGTGAGATATTTGTTGTTCTGGAGGGATGCGGCCTGCTTAAGTACAATGATGAAGTACTGGCCGTAAAAAGGGGCAGTGTTATAATAGTTGAGCCTGGCGAAAGCCTAAAGCTTTCTTCGGATAAGACTGATATACTTATAACCCTGTGGTGCAGCCAGGCCAGGTGAAAATACAAATTATATTAGGAGGCTTTGTCATGGTCAAGTATGGTTTCAACTTCCTGTGGATGTTTGTCTGGCACGGAGACGATCCTGAGCCTGTAAACGAAAGAGAGCTTGATTTTCTGGCTGAAACGGGCTTCAACTTCGTCAGAGTGCCGACCGATTACCGCTATTGGACCAGGGATTTTGATTATTTCCACCCGAATGAGGATGTATTCAATTACATCGACTCATACCTCAAGGCGTGCAGTGAACGCGGCATACATATGTGCCTAAACCTCCACAGGGCTCCGGGCTACTGTATAAACCGCAATGACCTGGAAAGGGACAACCTGTGGACAGATAAGGTGGCTCAGGACGGATTCATATTTATATGGGAGCTGTTTGCAAGGCGGTATAAGGAAGTGCCAAGCAGCCAGTTGAGCTTCGATTTGGTCAATGAGCCTGCCAATATCGGAGAATATGGCCTGACCAGAGAAAACCATGCAGATCTGGTCCGAAGGACGGTTAAGGCGATCCGGGCTATAGATCCTGACAGGGAAATAGTGATAGACGGCCTTGGCGGCGGAAATATTGCCATGCCCGAGCTGGCAGACCTGGATGTGATACATAGCGGGAGGGGATACCAGCCTATGGCACTCAGCCACTATAAAGCGGAGTGGTGCGAATGGCTGGGAGATATACCTGAACCGGTATACCCCGGGCTCAAGTGGCATGACAGGGTATGGAACAAGGAAGTCCTGAGAGAGTACTATCAGCCATGGCTTGAGGTGGAGCAGAGGGGAGTCAGGGTGCATATCGGTGAATTCGGATGCTACAACAAGACTCCCAATGATGTTGCACTCAGGTGGTTTGAAGACCTCCTAAGCCTCTACAAGGAATTTCGGTGGGGCTACTCCCTTTGGAATTTCAAGGGTGCCTTCGGCATTGTCGAGCATGGGCGTCCCGGCACCGAATATGAGGACTACAAGGGCTTTAAGGTTGACAGAGGGCTGCTCGACCTACTGCTTGCAAACAGGGTGGACGAGGACCAGGCATAATGCTTTACCTGGCAGATAAGCTTCTCCATTTCTGTGTTAGCCCGTCGTCAGACAAGGTTTCCATGAGATAATCGGTAAACTCGGAACTGGTTGCACCGGTATCACGGCCGGTGATGACCAGTTTCTTTTCATATTGGCCGCATATATCAAGGGCCATTTGGAGCATTTTAGCCTTATCCACGTAGCCGATGTGCTCCATCAGCATTGCTGCGGCCCGGATCATGCTGCTCGGGTCGGCATACTTGCCCCGGCCTTCTTCGACCATTCTTGGGGCAGAACCATGGATGGCTTCGAACATGGCGTAGCGATTGCCTATGTTTGCGCTCCCCGCCGTACCTACTCCGCCCTGGAATTCCGCGGCCTCGTCGGTCAGGATATCGCCATACAGGTTGGGGAGGACCATGACCCTGAACTGGGTACGCCGCTTCGGGTCAATGAGCTTGGCAGTCATTATGTCTATGTACCAGTCGTCCCATTCAACCTCAGGGTATTCTCTGGCGACCTGCCTGGCAACGTCAAGAAATTTACCGTCAGTAGTTTTCACAACATTGGCCTTTGTAACGACCGTTACCTTGTTGATCCCGGTCCGGCTGGCATAGTCAAAGGCTGCCTTTATGATGCGGTAGGATCCCTCCTGGGTGGTAACGGTGAAATCAAGGGATAAGTCGTCATTCACATGGATCCCGTTGCTGCCCAGGGCATAAGCACCTTCGGTGTTTTCCCTGAAGAAGACCCAGTCTATGCCCTGCTCCGGGACCCTGACAGGCCTTACATTGGCAAACAGGTCAAGCTCCTTGCGCATGGCTACATTGGCGCTTTCAATATTAGGCCAGGGATCTCCTGCCCTTGGCGTGGTTGTCGGGCCCTTTAGTATCACATGGCATTTTTTAAGCTCTGCCAAAACATCATCAGGGATTGCCTTCATATGCTTGGCCCTGTTTTCGATGGTAAGTCCGTCTATGACCTTGAACGCGACCTTGCCTTTTTCGACCTCATCCTTCAATAGGAACTCCATTACCCTTTGCGCCTGGGCGGTGATGAAAGGACCTATGCCATCTCCGCCCGCAATGCCTATGATGATGGGGCTTAGCTTGATGTAATCGATAAACTCTGTCTCCGATTTCATTTTTTCGATCCGGGCAAACTGCTGCTCCAGCAGCTTTCCCAGGTGCTCCTTGGCTCTTTCTATTGCTTCCGCGTTATTCACTAATGTAACCTCCCAAAGCATATTTCCTTAAGGCTAGGATCCTTTGGCATATTATATTATATAAACGCTCCGAAGACAAATACTTGTAACTGACATTTGCAATTCTTTCCACACATGCTAGAATAAATGTGAACATAGATCCTCCCTCCATAGCCGGAGGGGGAGAGGAAAAAATGCTTTGCAAGGAGTGGATGCCAAATGGAATTCAGAGAGCTTGTGAGAACGAGAAGGTGTATAAGAGGCTTTAAAGACAGGGAAGTACCGGACGACCTTATACTGGAGCTCCTGGACGCTGCCCGCTTTGCACCCAGCGGCGGCAACTGCCAGCCCTGGCACTTCTATGTGATAAAAAACAAGGACCTTCTGGATCAGATACATAAAAAGGCATATCCAGCAAGCTGGTTTATCGAAGCTCCTGTTGCTATTGTAGTATGCGCAAATATACCTGAGTCTGAGAGGCGCTACGGAGAGAGAGGACGCAACCTGTACTGCATCCAGGATACTGCAGCGGCCGTCCAGAATATTTTGCTCTGTGCAAAGGATCTCGGCCTGGGAGGCTGCTGGGTTGGCGCATTTAACGAAGAAAATTTGAGAGAGCTGCTTGGACTTAAAAAGGATATGCGTCCGGTTGCGATAATACCCCTGGGCTATCCCGTGAGTGAACCTCAGGCTCCGAAGCGTAAGCCTATTGAGGAAATTGCAACGTTTATTTGACATCAATCAGGGTATAAAAACTCCAGGAAGGCATAGCAAGGAACGGAGATGGTCAATATGTTCAAGCTTGTGCTTATGAGACATGGAGAAAGCGAATGGAACCTGGAAAACCGGTTTACCGGCTGGACGGATGTGGATCTGTCGGATAAGGGGGTACGGGAAGCCATCGAGGCCGGCAGGTTACTTCGTGACAAGGGCTTTACCTTCGATTTGGCCTATACCTCTGTACTCAAAAGAGCGATCAAGACCCTCTGGCATGTCCTGGATGTGCTCGACCTGCACTGGATACCCGTATATAAGTCATGGCGCTTGAATGAGCGGCATTATGGCGCGCTCCAAGGACTAAACAAGGCTGAGACTGTGGACAGGTACGGCGATGAGCAAGTATTGATCTGGAGGAGGAGCTATGATGTCGTTCCCCCACCCTTGACTGAAGACGATCCCAGGCACGCCGGAAATGACGTCAGATATTTAAATGTAAGCAAAGATGACCTACCCCTGGCCGAGTCGCTCAAGCAGACAACAGAGAGGTTCCTGCCCTATTGGGAAGAGGAGATAGTTCCCCGGATAAAGGAGGGCAGGAGGGTCCTGATCGTTGCCCACGGCAACAGCCTGAGGGCGCTGGTCAAGCATCTTGACAACATATCTGACAAGGATATCGTGGGATATAATATACCTACAGGCGTACCGCTTGTTTATGAACTAGACGATGGGCTCAGGCCCCTGAAAAAATATTACCTGACCTGGGAGAACCTAGATGCTTGAATATTGATGATGGAGGTTATTGACATGTGGCGGTTATATGCAGTGCTGGCGGCGGTCTTTGCTGCCTTGACGTCGATCCTTGCAAAAATGGGTATCAAAGGTGTCAACTCGAATCTGGCTACAGCGATAAGGACAGTCGTGATAATCCTCCTGGCATGGGCTATAGTATTCTCTACAGGAGCCCACAAGGGGCTCAAGGATCTGACCAGGCAGAACTGGCTGTTCCTGATCCTGTCAGGTTTGGCCACGGGGCTGTCTTGGCTTTTCTACTACAAGGCCATATCCGAAGGCGATGTATCCCAGGTCGCACCTATAGACAAGTCCAGCATCGTGCTTACCCTGATACTGTCCTTTGTACTGCTGGGTGAACAGGTGACGGCAAAAACCCTGATAGCAGGCGCGCTTATAACAGCAGGCACCTTCCTTATGCTTTGGAAATAAGGTGCAATATTTGTACACGGGCGGAACTTTACCGGGCGTTTTGCGTTTAAACTGAATGAAAGTAGCCTATGTCAAATTGCCCATTTTATATAACAGGAGGTTAAGTCAATGAACAAAGGCAAGCTTACCAGGCATTTCAGAACGGCAGTGCTGTTGATGCTGCTGCTGGGAACTTGTGCTTTAACCGGACTGATAGGCTGCTCCCGTGTACCCGCTATTCAAGCCCAGGACCTTTCAAAGGAGGTGCAGTCGCAGGGAGTAAGCGGCAAGGAGACCGACGATAAATTCGTAGACAGCGTTGCTGACTTTTCATTCGAGCTTTTCAAAAGGACATACGATAAAAAGAAGAACTCCCTGGTATCCCCGCTGTCAGTGATGCTTGCCCTCTCGATGACCGCCAACGGAGCTGCCAATGAGACCCTGGCCCAGATGGAGAAGGTGCTCGGTGGGGACATTATGCTCGATGAGCTCAACGAATATTTATATACGTATGTCAAAGGACTGCCAAGCATAAAGAAATCAAGGCTCAATATAGCCAACTCCATTTGGTACAGGGATGAGGAGCAGCTGCAGATCTCCAGGGATTTTCTCCAAAGGAACGCCGATTACTATAATGCAGCCATCTACAAGGCGCCCTTTGATGACCAGACCCTGAAGGATGTTAACAATTGGGTGAAAGTCAACACCGACGGTATGATCGAAAAGGTACTCGATAAGATAAAGAGCGAGGATATGATGTACCTGATCAATGCTGTTGTGTTTGATGCCCAGTGGAAGGATGCCTACAAGAAATCCGATATAAAGGAAGGTACATTTACGACCGTCGATGGCAAAAGCCTGAAAGTGGACTTCATGAATTCCAGGGAAACCGGTCTGATCAGGACAGACAACGCGATCGGCTTCATCAAGCCGTATCATGATGACCATTATAGCTTTGTTGCCTTGCTGCCGGATGAAGGCCTGTCGCTAAATGAGTTTGTCGCTTCCCTTTCAGGAGACGACTTTATCAGCATGATAGAAAACCGTGAGCCGGGCAATGTGATCGCATCAATGCCGAGATTCTCCTACGAATATGAGATCGTGATGAATGAACCCTTGATCGACATGGGGATGGATGACGCATTTTCACCAGATGATGCAGATTTCAGCAGGATGATGGCCGGCGGTGGCTTATATATAGGAGAGGTGCTTCATAAGACTTATATTTCAGTAGATGATAAGGGCACCAAGGCCGCGGCGGTGACGAAGGTCACCATGGAGCTTACATCTGCCCCGAATAATGTTTATGTGACACTGAACCGGCCTTTTGTATACGCAATAGTGGATAATGCGACCAATCTGCCCATATTCATTGGTGTTTTGATGGAACCGGTTTCCGGAAAATAGTGCTGTGTTAAAAACAGCGACTGAACTTAAGTGAGGAGGAAGTCAGTTGTTGAAATTTTTGAGCAGGCAAAAAAGGATAATAGCAGCCCTGCTTAGTATGGTGCTGCTGGTTGCCGTGGCGGCAGGCATGACCGCATGCTCAGTACCCGGAGTCAAGGCAGACGATCTGATGAAGGGCATAAAGGCCCAGGCTGTCGAAGGCAAGGCTATCGACGAAAGGTTTGTAGAAAACACGGCAGACTTTACTATCGAGCTTTTCAAAAAGTCAGTTGATTCAGAGAAAAATTCCCTTGTTTCCCCGCTGTCGGTAATGCTGGCGCTTGCTATGACAGCAAACGGGGCTGACAAGGATACCCTGGACCAGATGGATAGGGTTTTGGGCGGAGACATCCCGCTGGATGAGCTCAACAGGTATCTTTACACCTATGTCAAGGGACTGCCGAGCGAAAAGAAATCAAAGCTGAATATAGCCAATTCCATATGGTTCCGGGACGACAGCGAACGCTTGAACGTAAATAAGGATTTCCTTCAGACGAACGCTGACTATTATAGCGCAGACATTTACAAGGCGCCCTTTGATAATGCCACCCTCAAGGATATCAACAACTGGGTCAAGGCAAACACGGACGGCATGATAGATGAGATACTGAAGGAGATAAAAGCAGATCATATAATGTACCTGCTCAACGCTATAGTGTTCGATGCAGAGTGGAAGAGTGTGTACAACAAAAACCTCATCTTCGAAGGTGAGTTCACGAGTATAAGCGGAGCAAGGCAGACCGCAGAGTTCATGAATTCCGAGGAGTATCTATATCTGGATGACGGCAGGGCCACTGGGTTTATAAAACCATATTACAATAACAACTACAGCTTTGTAGCCCTCTTGCCCAATGAGGGTATAGACATTGATGAATATATAAAGGGGCTTACCGGAGGAGGCTTCCTTAACACAGTGAAAAACTCCCAGGCAATCCAGGTCAACGCATACTTGCCGAAGTTCAGCTATGAGTACGAGATAAAAATGAATGATGCGCTGAAAGAGCTTGGAATGACAGACGCCTTTGACGCAGGAAAGGCAGATTTCAGCAGACTCGGGCATTCAACCAGGGGCAATATCTATTGTGAGGAAGTATTTCACAAGACCTTTATCGCAGTTGATGAGCTAGGCACCAGGGCCGGTGCAGTCACCAAGGTAGTCATGAGTGATGAGAGCACAGGGCTTGAAATTAAATATGTCAGGCTTGACAGGCCCTTTGTATATGCGATCATCGACAATGCAACCAACCTACCGGTCTTTATCGGGACGGTCTTGAGCATTGATTAAGGGATATTTATATATCAGCTTTGTGTACAATGCCTTGCATATATATTAGAATAAATGCAAGGTTTTCCTTTTTTTGAGGAGCATGCCAATACAGCCAGCCTTCGCATGAATATATTCCTGAAGAATCTGAAATCACCCTTTATGTACAACAAGCTGCTCCGCAGGCTGGCCATGAAGTCAGGTTTTCTGGCGATCAGGATGCATAGCGTAAATAAGCAGTAAACCAGGATCAAAAGGACTGTGATAAAAGATGTATAAACACCATGAAGAAAGCATAAAAAACTTTGCTGACAAGCTTGCTAAAAGAGAAGATGTGCTAGGCCTGCTGGTAACAGGCTCCATAGCCCATGGTTTCGAAAAGGAAAGCTCCGATATCGATGTGATGATCATAGTATCGGATGAGGAGTACAACAAGCGGCTCAAAACAAGCGACCTTACCTACTGGGAAAATGAAAGCTGTACATATGAAGATGGGTATATTGACGGCAAATATGTTTGCCCTGGATTTATGAAAAAGGTGGCTGAGCTCGGCAGCGAGCCGGCGAGATTTGCTTTCGATGGCGCGATCCCGGTCTTTCTTAAAATAGACAGCATATTTGACCTCCTAAGGCAGATAGTCCGATACCCGAAGGAGAAAAAGGCTGAGAACATCAGCCGCTTCTATGCCCAGCTCCAGGCCTGGAAATGGTACTATTACGAAGCTTTAAAGCTAGACAACCAGTACCTGATGTTTCAGGCCCTGTCCAACATGGTGCTGTTTGGAGGCAGGATCATACTTGCTTACAATGAACTGCTCTACCCGTATCACAAATGGTTCCTTAAGGTGCTGGAACAGGCCGAGCATAAGCCGGCCGATCTGCTCGATACTATCCAAAACATATTCACCTTAAGGGATAAAGTAAACATAGATAAATTTTATACAAGTGTTGAACCATATGCAGTACAGGTGTCAGAAAAGGGAGAGTGGCCGCTCCGGTTTATGCTGGACAGCGAGCTGAACTGGCTTGATGGGAAGACGCCTGTCGCCGATCTGTGATCCTTTGGGTTTCATTTAGATCATCATAACAATAGGATGCTGTAACGGCCAGGAGTTCATATGGGACAGATTTGACTACAAGTCAGAATATTTTAAATTGTGAAGGTGCGCGGTATGAGTGACAACAAATGTAGGTCCAAAGAGGGCTGGGCATTTTTTATGCTTAGCATGTCAGCCTTTGCCGGGCTATGCCTGGAAATTATATTAGCTTTATTAGTAGAACCCTTTATATACGGCAAATCCCTCAGCAATTACACAACCACT
Source organism: Bacillota bacterium (assembly GCA_029549985.1). Lineage (GTDB taxonomy): Bacteria > Bacillota > Clostridia > Caldicoprobacterales > DTU083 > JAKORJ01. Next base: position 109,254 of record JAKPIB010000021.1, on the reverse strand, counting down.
GAGATAATAATCCACTGGATCATTACCTGCATATTATGGTTTTTCGTTTCTTATATACTGATAAGGATAGCCAGGGAAAAGCTAGCTTTTGATGTATTCGCATATAAAAGCAACATAGAAATTCAGCGCTTGGTCCTTTGCATTGGATTATTAATAATATCAATAGCGGTAAGTATAGTTGACTGGAATGGATTCAAGGTGGTCAAGGAGTTACAATATCATGGCTGGCTGAAGTTTATTTTTCAATATATATATTACATGTTCGAAGCAGGCTTGTTTATACTAATTATTGTTTTTGCCCAGCGAGCCGGAGAAATATGGTTTAAGAAAAGCAATATACCCTGGGGCGGCATCCTTGTTTCCCTAACCTGGGGGTTGGCGCATATATTTACAAAGGGCGATTTGCTAATAGGGACCTTGTCTTGCTTGGGAGGATTATTCTATGGGAGCGTTTATCTTATCAGTAAAAAGAATATATTTATTGCCTATCCGATCATTTTGTTGATGTTTTTATTATAGTTGCTTATGATATAATAGGGAGTCCAGCTATGTATACAGATGTGGAGAACAGAATCAAGAAACAAAACAAGATCTTGTTTTCCCGTGATAGTCAGTGCCTGCAGGAGCTGATAAGTCTCATGGAAAAGCTAAATCACAGGACTCTTGTGATGTGGGCACTGGATTGTGCAAGAGCTCCATTGGAACAATTTGAAGCAAAGTACCCTGATGAGATCAGACCCAGAAAATGCCTGGAGTATTGTGAAGCCTGGGCAAGGGGCAAAGTTAAAATGCCAATCGCTAAAAGGGCTATTCTAGATGCGCATTCTGTAGCTAAAATGATATATGATGATGAATATAGTGCCTTGTGCCATGCCATCGGCCATGCCGGGGCTACTGTGCATGTAGGGACGCATGCGATTGGGCTGCCCATGTATGAATTGACAGCACTAGTCATCAAGTATGGTGAACACGACTTCCAAAAGCCAGTCGAAGAAAAGCTAAAATTCTATATTGACCGCCTGCTTCATTGGCAGGAAAACACAGATAAAATGGGACTTGAATGGGCGGCTTTTCTTACTAAGTAAATGTGGTCGAGAGGGAGTTATGTCATGTTTATGTGCCCAACCTGCAAATCAAAAATGGATTTGCCCAAGTGCTATTTCTGCGGTTTTGAAGTGCCAAACCGAAATAATATATGGGAGGTAAAGCATAATGGGCAATGAACTGAAAATCAAAATGTACTCATTTACGTTGGATTGCAAAGATCCGTATAAACTGGCAGAATTCTATGCTGCATTGCTGGGGTGGGAAGTCGCCTTCTCAAGTGAAGAATGGGCCTGTGTATGCCCTACGGGGGCTAAACAGGGAGCATACCCTTGCATACTGTTACAGCAGAATCCTGACTATATACCGCCTGTGTGGCCGGAGGAACCAGATGCCCAGCAGCAAATGGCACATCTGGACTTCGCCGTCAATGATCTGGACAGAGCAGTCAAATATGCTATCCAGTGCGGAGCAAAAGTTGCAGACAAGCAGTTCTCTGATGACTGGACTGTCATGCTAGATCCTGCAGGACATCCTTTTTGCTTATGTGAGATGAAAGCTGTTATGGAAAGTGAATATTTTGCACTGCTGTAGGGGGTGGCATCTGCGGATGCAAGCTTGTTCCCTTTATAAAAGAGCCCTGGAGCTTTTGCGGACCATATAAGTATACGGACATGTTATAAATATACATATAAAGCAAAATTACTAGTGACAAAGCAAATTTTCGGTGCTATAATCTGATTTAATACACTAAAGCGGTGTTCGTTTTTGATCAGAAAGGCGGGTCTTTTGATCGGGGCTCGCCTTTACGGCAAATACCGCCGTAGGTTCAGAGGCTTATAATATATCAGGGAAAGGGAATAGCATGATCGTTCGCAACAGTATTAAAAGCATAATCCGTACACCTGTCAAGACCGGATTGTTTGCACTCCTGATCGCTGCGACGACTGCGTTCTTATACCTTGGCGTCAACACATGGGCGGCCAGCACCGCCATGCTGCGCGACTGGAATGAAAAGTGCACCACTATAATCACTATGGAATACCTTGAGGATTATGGCTCGAACGTGGGAAGCAAAAGCGAAGCCATGCTGAAAGATATTGCAGGCATCGATTTTGACGCGATCGCGGCCAATGAAAACGTGCTTCTCTGGCAGCCTTCTGACGTAAGCACAGGTACGATCCCTGGATTTATCTCCAATAAACAAAGCGCTGACAGTTATAACTGTGTGCTCATCGTTACAGATGTCAGAGAGTTCGCTCAGGGCGAATACAGCGCAATATTGGTGGAAAGCCTGTATTCATTCCGCGCCTATGAGCCGGGGCGAAACGTGTATATAGAAAACTGGTCCGCATTCTCTGAGATCGAGCCTGATCCGGAAGCCATCTATGTTATCCATGCAGAAAACACAAGGCTTAATGCCAACGGCCTGTCTGTACGGATAAAGCCTTTTTACAGCTGGATAGCACAGCAAGCCGGTGTAGATTGCGATACGATTGAGCCGATTTATGAGATAGAGTCAGCTGAAGCCTTGCATGCGGACGAAGGCAACATATATGACACTATTGCAAAATACTATTCTGCTATGAATAATTCAGTCACTGTCTACCGCGTACGGGACCTTGCTGCGCTAGGGGAGTTCAACCAAAGCTATCTGCAGTTGGTCTCAGGCCGCCTGTTCACAAGGCAGGAAGCTGAGGAAGGGGCAAAGGTTTGTGTGATCTCCCAAACCCTTGCCGACAATAAAAACCTAAAGGTAGGCGATTTACTGACAGTAAACCTTCCGGATGACGAAAATGCCTCTACTTATGAATGGGGCGACAAGATATCCCGCAGTGAGACCCTGACCATAGTTGGTATAGTGAACTACCACGTCGACTATTATCTAAATGTCTATACACCGGCAGGTTCAGATCAAGCCAGACCTGTGCGCTATTTATACGACCTGGGGCAGGCAATCATTAAAAACGGAACGGTGGACACCTTCCTTTCCCAGATCAAACCCCTGCTTCCCGAGCGTGTGTTCGTAACAGTTTACGACCAGGGCTATCAGACCACGGCCGATGCGCTGAGAGTAGTACAAAACGCAGCCATAGCCCTTTCGATCATAGCCCTTGCAGTGACGCTTACGGTGCTTGCCTTTTTCTCCCACCTCTTTTCAGATATGCAGCGTGAAGCTGTCGAGATCATGCGCTGCTTCGGAACGAAAAAGGGTGAGGTACGGCTCTATTTGATGGTAGGCACAAGTCTTATAGCCTTTGTCGCCATTACGATCGGTATTTTGATAGGGACCGGCTATGCTGAAAGGCTGATAGAGTCAGCCTATAGGTTTGTATCAGAACTGCAGGCAATGGATATGCGTTACAGCGATGGCTTCAGGGGCATCGCAAAGGAGTTTACACCCGTCGTCAAGCTGTCAGTATTATTGGCCGGCGCTGTCGGTGCAGGGGTGTTCCTGGTCTCGCTGGTACTTTGCCTGTATTTTGCTGAAAAAATCGTAAGTGGACGGCTGATCTCAGCCAGGGCGCGCGTACGTAAACGCCGCCCGCCCAGAAAGTCCTCCGTTGCGCTTTCAGGCGCGTTGCGCCACGCCGTGCTTTCCATACGGCGGAGCGGGGTGCGCTCCATATTAGTGCCTGTGCTGTGCGCAGCAGCCTTGCTGTTCGTAGCTTCCCTCCAAGCGACACTGGACTCCTACGATAAGGCACGGGAAGAGCTGTATGACAACACTATGCTTAGGGGCTATTGCGCCCAGATGAACGGCAAGTTTTCAGACAGGCTGTACATTCCGAACACCCATGCAAAAATGCTGGTGGAATTGGAGCATATAAGCAATCCTGCATATACCTATACCATGAACTACATCTATCTGGGCATACCATTGCGGGCGGACGGCTCGGAAGGGCAGGTGGAGCCCCCGCCTTATCCGAAGGATTCCTATGAGCTCGAGATTTTAGTGGATACTCTTAGGGCTCAGCCCAACATCATATTTACCGACTCGGCAAGACAAGCGCCGGAGTTTTATTTCAGCGGGTTCCAGGCAGATTTTATGCCCGGATGGGATGAGGCACGTTTTTCGAGCCGCGAATGGGAGCAGCTGCCCTGCATAGTATCCTCTCAGTTTATGAGCAAGAATGGTATTATGCCAGGGGATACCATACGCGTTTTCGTGGATGATTTCTCCACCATCGACATGCTGGTAGTAGGAAGCTTTGTTCGGGTGGCTAGCCAGAGCAATATCTACTGTCCCCTGCCCGCGGGGGCTCTGAACACTGACTGGAACAGCAGTGACTATTCGATACAGCAACAGGTGATAAGCAACAAGCTTTCCTATAAATACGTAACGGCTTTGACCTTTGAGATCCCGGATCCCCGCAAGCTGGGCGAGGTCAAGGATGCTCTGGAGCAGGCGGGATTTTCAGGCCCCAAGCTGGCCAATGATATACGTTTATGTGTCGTGATCGAGGATTCACAGTTCAACGAGACCTTAAGCTCCATTGCACAGCGCAGCAAGTATCTGGAGATCCTCTATCCCGTGCTTATAGCGCTGGTATGCATACTAGGGCTGATCACAGGCTTCCTGGCTGCCAACAGCCGACGGGAGGATATAGCCATCATGCGCAGCCTGGGGACCCAAAAGCGACGGATCTTCGCAACGATACTATATGAGCAGGCCTTGCTGCTATTGATCGGTATTATTCCGGCTGTGGCGATATGGTATGTCCGTGAGGGTATAACCCAGCTTGCCACACCGGGGGTCTATGTATTTTTAGTGTGCTTTGTATTGAGCGCTGGTTTCTCGACATTGCTGCACAATACCAGGAGCGCGCTATCGATCCTATGGGAGAATGAATAAGGAGGCAGTATGAGTATCATTTCGCTTAATTCAGTACGTTACGCGTACAGCACCAAATATCAGACAGTGGAGGCTTTAAAGGATGTCAACTGCTCCTTTGAGCAGGGTCTTATCTATGCCATCGTAGGCAAGAGCGGCAGTGGCAAGTCGACTATGCTTTCACTGATGGCAGGTCTGGATTTGCCCAATGAGGGGGATGTACTCTTCCGCGGTGTTTCTACCCGTAACCTTGACAGAGATGCATTCCGTCGCAAGGATGTGGCGATCATCTATCAAAACTTCAGGCTCTTCCCGCTGCTGACAGCCCTTGAAAACGTTATGTACCCGATGGAGCTGCAGGGAGTGCGCCCGCGGGAAGCCAAAAAGCGCGCCGAAGAGTATATCAGGAGCGTGGATTTGACCGATGCTGTGTTCAACCGTTTCCCCTCCATGCTCTCAGGCGGTGAGCAGCAGCGTGTAGCCATAGCCCGGGCGCTGGCGATGGATACGGACCTTATCCTCGCTGACGAACCAACGGGCAACCTGGACAGCACGACTTCCCGCAACATCATCGCTTTGCTTGCCCGGCTTGCTCATGAGCGCAACTACTGCGTCATAGTGGTTACCCATGATATGAGTTTGCTCGATATGATGGACGTCACCTATCGTATGCGCGACGGTGTACTATATAAGGAGTAGCTGCCAGAGAAAAAGCTTTACAGTCAAAGTTCAGTTCTGAGATGGAGGCAGGTCATGTTAAGAAATTTTGCCAAGGAGAAGTACGATATAATCGTACTGGCCGGCCAGTCCAATGCAGCAGGCAGCGGAATAGGCCCAGCAGAAGACCCATATATGCCGACCGATGATATTTGGTTTCTAAATGAAGACTTCACGATCTCAATTGCCCGGGAGTATGTTTGGGAAAACGAAACGGTAGGGAACTTTGCGCTGTCATTTGCCAGAAAGTATGTGGAGGAAGGAAGGCTCAAAGAGGGCAGAAAGGTCCTTATAATAAGATCAGCGGTAGGCGGGACCGGCTTCCTGGACAAGCACTGGGGTCTGACTGATGATTTGTTCCTGAGGATGATGGACCTGATCAAAGCTGCCCTGGAGCTGAACCCGGAAAACCGGCTGGTAGCCTTTCTTTGGCACCAGGGGGAAACAGATGCCGGGCTTAATGCTAGCAGGGAACTGCACTATAATAATCTGCTCAACCTGATATGCGCGGTCAGGGATACCTTTGGCTGCAAGGCTCTTCCATTCATAGCAGGTGATTTTGTAGAGCAATGGAAAAATGACAACATTGATATTTGCAGGCCTGTGATAGATGCCATCAAGGATGTATGTGCAAATATCGGCCATGCTGCTTTTGTTGAGACAGATGGTCTGAAATCCAATGATCAAATGCTGGGCAACCAGGATACCATACACTTTTGCAGAGATGCATTGAACAAACTAGGTCTGAGATATTACGACGCATTTTGCAGGATCATAGACAGATAAGCAAAGCAGCTTGTTCCACAATAAAACCAGCTTAGTCAAGCTGGCTTTATTTTTTGCATTCTCTCATTGTGTACTGATTACCTGGTCTACTGCACTTTATAAAGGCCTTTCTTTTTCATGTAGTTGAATATGCCCTCACCATGCTGCTGTTCTTCCTTTTGGATATGATTGAGCACCTGGCGGGCATTGGGATCCTGGAACTCAAAAATTGCAGTATTGTAGGCACTGGATACATATTTCTCGGTCATCAGCATGTCAGTGCACAGGGCTTCATCTGACTGGTTCTGCATAGCCTGCATTCCCTGCTGCTGCTGTTGCTGAGCCTGCTGGCCTTGAGCCTGAGCAGCCTGTTGTTGCTGCTGACCTTGCTGTTGCTGCTGTTGCTGCTGTTGTTGCTGAGTGTCCGGCACCTGGCCGCTGAGCAGCTGATTGATCGTGTTGTAATGCTGCTGTTCCTGCTTGGCAAAGGATTGGAACAATTGCTTAAGCTCGGGGTCTGTTGCCTGTGCTGCATAGTTGTTGTACTTCATGATACAGATTTGCTCGTGTTTTTTCTGGTCCTCCAGTAAATACCTTTCCTTTTGTGTCAGACTCATTTCTATTAATACACCTCCTGAGCATTAGTTTGCTGTAAACTTGATTATTTATTCCACGTAACAATATTTCACCGCTTATTTTAAAAAGCCTGACGTCAGACCGGTTTATGCAGGTTGCTCACTTATCCGACATCTTATATAATTTAGGTGAAGATATCAAAAAGACAGCCAGATCGCTTGCTTGCTGACAGCAGGCTGCCATAGGTTTGAGCGGGGAGGAAGCTTACATGAAAAAGTTCAAGGCAGGGGTTATCGGGTGCGGCACGATCTCACCGATGCATCTGCAATCTCTTAATACAGTCGGGAACGTGGAGCTAAAGGCAGTCTGTGATGTGAACGTGGAGAGGGCTGCTGATAAGGCGAATCGATACAGCTGCAATTACTATACAGACTATAAGGAAATGCTGGACAGGGAAGGCCTTGATGTAGTCCACATATGTACGCCCCATTATCTCCATGCGCCTATGGCCATCTATGCGGCAAACCGGGGCGTGAACGTCCTTACGGAAAAGCCTATGGCTGTCAGCCTCCAGGATGCCGATGACATGATCAAGGCAGCAAAGGACAGCCAGGTGACCCTTGGTGTCATCTTTCAAAACCGGTATAATCCCGGATCAGTCCTTATTAAAAACACCCTGGAGTCAGGTGAACTGGGCAGGATCATATCAGGCAGGCTGTCAGTTGTATGGCACCGATCTGATTCCTATTACAGCGAAAGCGACTGGAGAGGCACCTGGGACAGGGAAGGCGGCGGAGTGATCATAAACCAGGCCATCCATACGCTGGACCTGATGAGATGGTTTGTGGATGTGCCTATAGACTACGTGGAAGCCAATATATCCAACCGGTTCCACCCGGGGATCGAGGTCGAGGATTGTGCTGAAGGAGTCATATTCTACAAAAACGGGGTAAGGGCCTTGTTCTATACTACCACCAGCTACAGCTATGACGTACCTGTCGAGCTGGAGCTGCATTGCGAGAATGGCTTGGCAAGGCTTGTAGCCGATAAAGCAGTCATCAGGTTCGATGACGGCAGGGAAGTATGTGCCGACGTAGATAAAAACGAGGTAATGGACTATGGGGACGGTGTAAAGAGCTACTGGGGCGTCAGTCACTGCAAGCAGATCCGTGCATTTTACGAGTCTCTTGCCAAGGGGGAGCGGCCGTTTATAGACGGGGTGGAAGCCAGAAAGACCCAGGAGCTGGTTTGCGCTATCTATCGGTCAGGCAAAGAAAACAGAAGAATATACCTGTAATCCATGTTATAATATAGCTATAATCTTGGAAAAGGGGGACTGCTTGTGAAACCGTTCAAGATAGGCGTAATGGTAGACTCTTTCCGTGTCGGGCTGGTAGAAGGGATCAAAAAAGCCAGGGAAACAGGTGCAGAAGGCATACAGATATATGCGACCCATGGCGAAATGGCACCTCAGAATCTTGACTCAAAAAAGCGAAAGGAGATCCTCGACATTATCAAATCCAACGGGCTTGTTGTGTCTGCCTTGTGCGGCGATATGGGAGGTCACGGCTTTGCCATAAGAGCGGACAACAAGGCCAGGATAGAGCAGTCAAAGCGGATAGTGGATCTTGCCAGGGACATGGAGACAAACGTGGTGACGACCCATATCGGTATAATCCCCGCAGATCCCGGTCACGACAGGTACAAGGTCCTGCAGGATGCCCTTGGCGAGCTTGGAGAGTATGGCGAAAAGATGGGAGCCTTTTTTGCGATCGAAACAGGCCCGGAGACAGCAGTGGTTTTGAAGGGCTTTATAGACAGCCTTCATACAAAGGGTGTCGGTGTCAATCTCGACCCGGCCAATCTGGTCATGGTCACGGATGATGACCCTGTAGAAGCGGTTAAGATCCTTAAGGACTACATCGTACATACCCATGCAAAGGACGGTATAATGAAAAAGAAGACCGATCCGGAGATTATTTACAACTATTTCGCGGAAGGCGGGATAGAGGATATGCGTCTGGAGGATTACTTTGCCGAGACTCCGCTGGGCCAGGGGAGCGTTGATTTCCCCAATTACCTGAAAGCCTTGGAGGAAGTCGGGTACAAGGGCTTCCTGACTATTGAACGTGAAGTTGGTCCGGATCCGGAAAAGGACATCAGGCTGGCTGTGGATTTCCTGAAGGATCTGATCAGATAATCACTGTCGCACCATCAAGCATCCTTTCTCTGAAGAGAAAGGGTGCTTTTATATTTTGATGATCCAAATCAGGCATAAGGCTGTGAATCTTACAAAAATGCAAGCTATAAGGATTATATTTAAGCTTTATAGATATATACATGGATTTTTGTGATTTCTGCCATCTTGTATCCTTGTGCCCGGCATGATAAAATTCCACCATACAAAAACAAATGTCCGTAATACATAGACAAAAGGAGGGGGGAAGTATGATGGATGATAATGTGTATTACATTGTTAAACGAGATGTACTTCCCGAAGTTTTTCACAATGTCATCAAGGCAAAGCTGCTCCTGGCTACGGGGCAGGCGGCCACTGTCAATGATGCGGTCAGAATGGCGGGGATCAGCCGCAGCGCGTTCTATAAATACAAGGATTCGGTGTTTTCTTTTTCTGAAGCCAACCGCGGCAAGATCGTGAACCTGGCTCTGACGCTCCTTGACTTGCCGGGTGTGCTTTCAAGCATACTCAACTCAATCGCCGGGCGCCGGGGGAACATCCTTACCATTAACCAAAACATACCGATACACGGGACGGCCAATGTAACGATTTCGTTTGACACAAGGCTGATGGAGGATGACCTTGAGGGGCTGATCCATGACTTGAGTGCGCTCAATGGCGTCCAGAAGATAGAGATCATAGGACAGGAATAAGCAGCTTGGAGGGGATTTTATGGCTGTCATAGGCATTTTGGGCCATGGGACGGTAGGTTCAGGCGTGGTCGAGGTGCTGCTTAAAAACGGGAGCGGCATTGAAAAAAAGACAGGTACGGTGCTGACCGTAAAAAAGATATTTGACCGCAAAAGCTTTCCGGATCTGCCGTACAGGCATCTCTTTACAAAGGATGCCGGCGAAGTGCTGGATGATCCTGAGATCGATATAGTTGTTGAAACCATGGGCGGGCTGGAACCGGCTTTCAGCTATACAAAGCGGGCACTTGAATCAGGCAAGTTCGTAGTTACTTCCAATAAGGAGCTTGTGGCAGAGTACGGGCCTCTGCTTCAAAAAATAGCCCATCAGCATCATGTGGAATATTTCTTTGAAGCCAGCGTAGGAGGAGGTATCCCTATCATCAGGCCTCTGAAGCAGTGCCTGGCTGCCAATAACATTTATGAGATCACAGGCATATTGAACGGGACCACCAATTTTATACTCACAGAGATGTGCAAAAACGGCAAGGACTTTGAATCAGCCCTTTTCGACGCACAGGCAAGGGGGTATGCCGAAAGGGATCCTTCCGCTGACATATGCGGCTTTGACGCTCAGCGTAAGATCGCGATACTTAGCTCAATCGCCTTTGGCCAAAAGGTCTTATACACCGACATCAATACTGAGGGCATATCCGGCATCACCAAGGAGGATATGCTAAGTGCTGAGGAATTGGGGTATGTTATAAAGCTGGTTGCCCATGCGGCCCGCACAGAAGACGGCATCTACGCCATGGTAAGCCCGATCATGCTGCCTCTCGGCCACCCGTTGGCGGACGTTGAGGATGTTTTCAACGCAGTATTGGTAAAGGGTGATGCTATAGGTGATGTGATGTTCTACGGCAAGGGCGCCGGGAAATATCCTACGGCCAGCGCTGTGATCGGAGATATAATCGAGGCGGCCAATTACCAGCCAAACAGCAGCGGAAACGCCATCATGCCGGATGAAGTAAGCGCGACCGTGCTTGATTCCGATCAGTTTGCACACAAGTTCTTCCTAAGGCTCAAGCTTAAGGATGCCAAAGGCTTTGAAAAGGAGATCGCAACGTGTATGCAGGATGCAAAAGTCCACATATTCAAAAATCCTTTACTGGCCGGTGAAGCGGGGGTCTTTACAGGTGCAAGGAAGGAGTCTGAACTTCCGCTCATCCGGGACACTTTGGCCTCATTGGACAATACAGCAGCTGTTTTGAATGTATTCAAGGTATCGGAGTAAACCTTTATATACCAATCGAATACAGACACGGAGGGATTTGCTTGGGACTGATCGTACAAAAATACGGCGGCAGCTCGGTGGCAGACGCAGGATGCATAATGAATGTGGCAAAGAAGATCATTAGGGCTTACTCAAAGGGCAACAAGGTCGTAGTGGTGCTGTCAGCCCAGGGCGATACCACTGATGAGCTCATTGCCAAGGCCATGGAGATAAGCGATAGGCCGTCAAAACGAGAGCTGGACATGCTCATGTCCACAGGCGAGCAGATATCCATTGCTTTGATGGCAATGGCGCTTGAAAAGCTGGGATACAAAGCGGTCTCGCTCATAGCCGGACAGGCAGGGATATATACGAATGCGGTGCATGGCAGTGCATTGATAAAGAGAATATGTGCTGACAGGATATTCAAGGAGCTGGATGAAGGCAAGATCGTGATCGTTGCCGGGTTTCAGGGCATAGATGATCACGGTGATATTACCACCCTGGGCAGGGGCGGTTCTGATACGACAGCAGTGGCCCTGGCTGCCGCTCTCAATGCTGATCATTGTGAGATTTATACAGATGTGGACGGTGTCTACACGGCTGACCCAAGGATAGTAAGGAACGCCAGAAAGCTTGATGAGGTCACATACGATGAAATGCTGGAGCTGGCGAGCCTGGGAGCCAGAGTCCTTCACAACAGGTCTGTCGAGCTGGCGAACAACTATCGTGTAAAGCTAGTGGTCAGGTCAAGCAAAAACAATCACAAAGGAACACTGGTCAGGGAGGCTGGAGGAATGGAGAAAACAGTAGTCAAGGGTGTTACCTATGATACTGACATAGCGAGGCTGTCTGTAATAGCAGTAAGAGATATCCCCGGTGTAGCTTACAAGCTTTTCAAGCTGCTGGCAGACGCCAATATCAATGTGGATATCATACTCCAAAGCATTGGCAGGGACGATACCAAGGATATTTCCTTTACCGTGTCCCGGTCCCAGTTGTCTGAAAGCGTAGAGGTCATAAACAGGAACCTCGATTACCTGGGCGCTAAGGCTGTCAGCTTTACCAGGGACATAGCCAAGGTATCGATAGTAGGGGCCGGCATGGCGGCCCATCCCGGTGTTGCTGCTACCATGTTCGGCGCACTGGCCGATGAGGGCATCAACATCCACATGATCAGTACTTCTGAGATCAAGATATCGTGCCTGATCAGTGCTGATGAGGTCGACAAGGCGGTCAAGGCTATACACGACAGGTTCAATCTAGGTGAGGCAGCATCCTAGAATGTGCAGGCATCTGCCTGCTGGCTTGCATTTGACGCATGTTTGGGTTATTATAATTAATAATTCATAGCTGATAAAAAGGGTGATGCGACCTTGGGCAGGGCAGCAGACCTGATCCGTGAGCTTAAGAGCAAGGGATACAAGATAACCAGGCAGAGAGAAGCGATACTCAAGGTGCTGAGCAGCGATGAATGCCGGCTTGTGACAGCGCAGCAGATTTATGAAGAGGTGAGCAAGGCTACTCCCGGCACCAATTTCTCCACTGTTTATCGTAATCTGGAGGTACTCACGCAGGAGAACATAGTCCAGAAAATCGAGATAAACCGTGATGCCGCTTATTATGAACTGGCGCCCGACAGGGATCACCATCACCATCATCTGATATGCAAAAGGTGTGGAAGCATAAAAACTACTGACTTCTGCCCCTTTGAGGCCATGAAGGATGAGGATGGCTTCACGCCGGTGGAGCACCGGTTCGAGGTCTACGGATACTGCAAAAACTGCAAGCAATAAGGTGATATGACCAAATACATTTTGCAAGCCTTGTATATATGTTAAAATGTATACAAGGTTTTTTTGCGAAACAATCACGCATAAATGCATTAGCCTGTACGGAGGTAATTATGGACAAAAAATCAGTAATAAGGCTTGTGACGGAGTTTGCTCTTATTGTTGTCCTGATCGCAGTGGATCAGATATCTAAGCGTCTTGTGGACATATATATCCCTCTTGGCAACACGGTCCCCTTATGGGAAGGGGTCTTTCATCTCACAAGTGTCCACAACAAGGGAGCAGCCTTCGGGATGCTGGCCGGAAGCTTCTGGTTCCTGGTTGCTGTAAGGATCATAGCGAGTATGGCCATGGCCTTCCTGCTTGTCAAGAATGTCTATAAATGGCCGGTGCTGCTGCGTGCATGCATCACAGTCATCCTGGCCGGTGCAATTGGTAACCTGATCGACCAGATCGCTTTGGGTTATGTACGTGATATGTTTGATTTCAGGCTGATCAATTTCGCAGTCTTCAATGTAGCAGACTCATATATCACTGTGGGGACCTTCTTTTTGGCTGTGCTTGTGATATTTTTCCCGCACAAGGCACTGAAGGAGGAGGAAAAGGGATCCTGACACAGAAGGGTATTACTATATAAAGCCATATTAACAAGGATGCGGGTGAAGTTATGATGGAGGAGCAAAGGATCAGGCCCGGCAGGATATTCTACGTGATATCGGCCTTGATATTGATTTTTGGTATAGTGCTTTTTCTTTATTTTCTAATAACAGGTTTAGAAACTGTAGCTAAAACAATGGACGATCGCCTGGTCGTACCGGGTGCAAAGGTATTTGAGCTTGAGGAGCAGGGCAGGTATACGATCTATTGGGAGTACAGGACGACCTATGAGGGCAGGGTATACGATACTAAGAGCATCGACGGCCTGGTGTGCGTTTTGAAAAGCATAGATACGGGAGAACATGTGACGCTTGATAGCCTGTCGCTCAGTTCAACCTATTCGCTTAATGATCGTGAAGGCAAGGGGATATTCGTGTTTCAGATCGACGCTCCCGGAGAGTATGAGTTGAGCTGCTGGTACGAGTTTGAAGAAGGCGAAGAGGCGGTCCTAGTGGTGGGAAAAGGCTTCATTCCGGCCTTATTGAAGACAATACTGCTTAGCCTGGTGTCTTTTTTCGGTGGCATAGGCCTGGGCATTGTAGTATTTGTGTTTACTCTTGTCAAAAGGCGTGAAGCCAGGAACCGCATAGCCCTTGAGCATTTGTACAACAGGTAAGTACAGCCGGCGGGATCATCAGCATGCTGCAATTATGCGACTACGGCTGCATTGGCTTGTATTTGCTATATATAAATGATAAATTAAGTTATAAGAGCATAGTGATATGCCAATAATGCGGAGTATAAGGAGCAATTGTACACACTATGGAACTTAAGATAAAAAAGCTCAATCCTAATGCAAGACTGCCGGAGTATGCCCATCCCGGCGATGCCGGACTGGACCTGTTTTCAGTGGTGGACTTGTCAATAGATCCCGGTGAAGCCAAGCTGGTGCCTACAGGTATAGCAATCGAGCTGCCGCCGGGGACAGAAGCCCAGGTGCGGCCCAGAAGCGGGTTGGCATTGAAGCATCAGATCACTCTGCTGAACAGTCCGGGTACCATCGATGAGGGCTACCGGGGTGAAGTGGCTGTTATAATGATAAACCACGGCAAACAGACCTTTCATGTGCATGCCGGCATGAAGATAGCCCAGATGGTCATACAAAAAGTGTTGAGGGTCAGCGTGAAGGAATGTGATGAGCTGTCCGACAGCCAAAGGGGCATAGGTGGCTTTGGTTCTACGGGCATATAAGATGCATTTGTCCTGATTGGGGTTTTGCTGGTGAGTAAGAATTGTAGATACCTGTCTGTTATAATATGCATATTGATCATAAGCCTGCTTTCCGGCTGTGATTATGGAAAGCCTCCTGTCGAAGAGAAGGTAAGGACTGAGATCAGTCTTGTTTACCCAAGGGACGGCGGTGGAGGCATCATGAGGCTGCTGACGGAGTATGAGCAGCTCAGGGATGATGTAAGCATAAAAGCCTTTGAAGCAGCAGGAGAAAAACAAGGATATTATGAAAGGCTCACGGCAGTGATATCAGCTGGCCAGAAAATGCCAGACATATTGGTGATACACGACACATGGATGCCTGAGCTTGCCGAAAAGGGTATATTGAAGCAGCTCGACGGTATATTAGGCAGTGATTCCTTATCAGATTTTCATCCCGGGATGGCGGAAGCCGGAAGGTGGAAAGGGAAGTTGTTTGCCATTCCCTTCTGGCAGGATATGCCCCTTTTGTACTATAGAAAGGATTTGATAGATACACCGCTCAATACCTGGAAAAAACTAGAGGATGCAGCTGCTGATCTTAAAAGCCAGCTAGAAATACCGTACGGACTCATTTTTCCGGCTGAAAGCCAATGGAACAGCACCGTATTCATGACAAGCTTGCTCATAGCGTACGATGCCATGCCCGATTTTTCCGGCCAGGCTGTAAGCTATAATGAAAAAGCGATTTCATCAGCGTTCGGCAGATTGAAGTCTCTGGCAGAAAAGGATGTACTGTCATCAGATGTTTTCAATATGGGCGCTGAAAAATGCAGACAGGTTTTCAGCGAAGGCAACGCAGTCTTTATGATCAACTGGTCATATGCCGCCAGGCTGCTCATTAAGGATGATTCGCCGCTTAAGGACAGGGTCGCGTCTGCTCCGATACCAATGGCAGGCAGCGATGATACCTATTCAGGCCTGATAAGCGGCTGGATGCTGACTATAGGGAGCCAAAGCAAACATACCGCTCTGGCCAGGGAAGTGGTGGAATACCTCATCAGACATGACAACCAGCGTAGGATAGCCCTGGACAACGGGCAGCTGCCTGCGAGGGTGTCCCTTTATGAAGAAAAAGGCTGGCAGGACAGGCTTCATGTCCCCGAGGTCCTTTCCTCACTGTTGCCGGCAGGCCAGCCGGCCATGCTTGGTATATACAGCGAGGATCTGATGGGTCAACTGAACTCTATCTTGTCAAAGGTTTTTGACACAGAGACAAAGACATCTGATCTGTTGAAAATGCTTATAGAGAGATAGCACCGGGCGAGCCGGTTCCTGAAGATAACCAGTCAGGGCAAGCCTGTATCCTGTTGACAGGCAAGGGCCTGGTCAGTCAAGGAGCATGTGGATATGAACTATATGGCAATGTTCGATGAGATAAAAAACAACAAAATCGGATCGCTCTATCTCTTTTACGGGGCTGAGGAGTTCGTCAAGTCTGAAGCCCTGGCCCAGATGGCAGACAGACTGGTGTCAAAGGATTTTGCAGGCTTGAACTATCAGATCATTGACGGTACCGAGGTCTCCGGTGGTTCCATCATAGATGCATGCGAGACCCTGCCTTTTATGTCGGACAGGAGGCTGGTAGTAGTAAAGGATCACCCTGGCCTGACAGGGAAAAGGGCAGGAGAAGGCAGCAGCGATGAGGAGGCCTTGAAGGACTACCTTGAAAGGCTGCCTGACAGCACGTGCCTGCTGTTTTACTGCCATGGTGATGTGAATAAGACGAGGGCATTGTACAAGGCTTTGACTAAAATCGGAAAGGTCGTTGAGTTCCCCCTGCTGGAAAGAAAAGAGCTCATGAAGTGGACATCCAGAGCCTTCAGGAAAAGCGGCCGGGAGATCTCCCCTGCTGATTTGGAGCTTTTTCTTGACAGGGCAGGCAACAGCCTTGAGCGCATTAGCAAGGAAGTCGAAAAGCTCGTTTCATATACGAAGCAGGACCCGGTCATAACCGGAGAGATCATACAAAAAATGGTCAAGCCCCTGCCGGAGCATACGGTTTTTCAATTGATCGACTCTATCGCTGCACGGAAAAAGAGCGATGCTCTCAAGCTTCTGGATGTACTGATGGAAAACGGCGAACCGGTCATGCTGATCCTGACCCTGCTTGCCCGGCAGATCAAGATCATACTGCTCTGCAAGGAGTATCAGGATATGAAGCTGTCCTACGGCATGGCAGTAGACAGGCTGACTGCCATCGAGGGTATAAAGGTCCACCCATATACGGCCAAAAAATGCATGGCTCAGGCGCGGAATTTTACCAGCGACCAGTTGAAATCAGCCCTGAAGGACTGTGCCGATTTGGATTTCAACATAAAGAGCGGCAGGATCGAAGACCGTATAGGGATGGAGCTTTTGATAGTGAAAATGTGCAATTGAAGGAAACAAAAAAGCTTCCGGTTATCAGGAAGCTTTTGTTATAATCTCATTTTTACTGTAAAGAAGCATAGGCTTACTTCAGCTCGGCTGCTTTCAATCGAAGAGCCAGTTTTGCCTTTTTCCTGTTGGCTGCATTCTTGTGGATAGTCCCTTTTGCAGCTGCCATGTCGATCTTTTTAACAAGCTTAGGATAAATGCTCTTTGCCAGGTCAAGGTTGTTCTCAGAAAGAGCGTTTTCAAATTTCTTTGATATAGTCTTCAAGCTGGACTTTATCATCTTATTCCTGAGGGTCTTGGCCTTGATCACTTTGACCCTTTTCATCGCTGACTTGGTATTTGGCAAATTCTTCACCTCCTCGATTAAAATCAGCATTTCTTATTGTACCATGGAAAATTTAGAATGGCAAGAATATTTGCCAAAAGAATAAAACATTTTGCATGGGCCATTATATTAAAAAGGAAATAACAATAAACGGAAAAGGTGAAAGCTGAATCATGAGCAGTATCAGAACCGATCTGGCACTTGAAGCGAGGGAGATCGCAGGCGAGAGGACCAGGCAGCAGGAAATCCAGGGCGTTGTTGTGGAAAGCATTGCCCGTGATGGGATCACTGTCACCAGGGTCGAGGTCAATTCTCCTGCGGGCGAGAAAAGCATCGGCAAGCCAATGGGCAATTATGTCACTCTTGAGATCCCGGGCATAAGGGACAGGGATCCTGAGTATGAGGAAAAAGTAAGCATGCAGCTGGCCGAGGAGATCAATAGGCTGGTTGAGCTGGATGAAAAGGATACGGTCCTGATCGTAGGCCTTGGCAATTGGAACGTTACACCAGATGCCGTAGGGCCGAAGGTAGTCGAACGGATAATGGTCACCCGCCATATCTTTGAATTCGTGCCTGACCAGGTGGATGAGCGAATGCGCCCTGTATGCGCAATAAGTCCCGGGGTACTTGGCATTACAGGCATGGAAACCGGGGAGATCATCAAGGGAGTGGTGGAGCGGGTAAAGCCCGATCTGGTGATCGCTGTGGATGCGCTGGCTTCGCGTAAAACCGAGCGCATAGGCACGACGATACAGATCGCCGATACGGGTATAAGCCCGGGGGCCGGCATAGGCAACAAGCGTATGGGCATAAACATGGAGACTCTGGGCGTGCCCACCCTGGCCATTGGTATCCCGACTGTGGTCTATGCATATACCATAGGCAAGGATTCTATCGAAATGGTGTTGAAAAAGCTTGCAGAGGGAGCGCCTAGGGAAGACAGCCTGCAAAAGGTCTTAAGCAGCCTGGGCGAGCAGGATATCGACAGTGTGATAAACGAGGTGCTGACCCAAGGTCTGGGCGACCTGGTGGTGACTCCCAAGGAGGTCGATGTCCTCATAGACGATGTTTGCAGCATGATCGCTGACGGAATAAACCTGGCGGTGCATAAGGGGATCACGCTGGAGGAGATCAACAGATTTTTGCATTGACATAATACCTCTTGCCAATCATACTTTCCTTTCCCTGTGAATAGATATATGAAGAGAAATATGAACGACGGGGAAACGGGGTGATATACAATGGGGGATAAAAAAGCAAGACTGATCGAACTGTCCTATCCTATGGTGGTTACCATACTCATAATCGCCATAATGATGCTGTCTGTTCGCCTTTTCGTTGGCGAATCCGTGGATCTGAATCCTTCCTGGGAGTCTGAAAACCAAACTGCACAAACCGATGTCGATCCGGTGTATGGGACCATACTGGCCGGAGGTATGCCTGTTCTGGCCTCGGGCGGTGCCCTGGAAGGATTCGATATATTCAAGCTGGTGCTTGGTATTTTTGACTTCAAGGATATCGGAGATCCGCAAAAGATAGTGACCTATCCCATGCCCTACCTTAAGCGGGGAAATAGAAACCCCAAAAATGTGGAGGAAGTCTCGAACCAGCTTCCGGACAGGAACTCCGCAAAGCGGCCCGACATAGATGATTCCTATTACGGGGATCTGCCTGAGGAGATAAAGATCATAATAAAGGATATCAAGCCCGACGACAAGCCTATAATGATGCCGGGAGAAGGCCCAAAAATCCTGATATACCATTCCCATTCAAGGGAAGCTTACAAGCAGGATCCTGAAAATCCATACAAAGAGCTCGCCCGGGAGGCGTTCCGGTCAAATGATATGAACCATACGGTCATCAGCGTGGGCAAGGCCCTGGCCGGGCATCTTACAGCGCTTGGTGTACCTACCCTGCATGATGCGACGGACCATGAAGGGAATGATTACAACTCGGCTTACAGTAAATCCCTGGAGACCATTAAGAAAAGGATGGAGGAGTACGAATCCCTTCAGATGTTCATAGATGTCCACCGCAACAGCTACGGTAAGGATGTCAGCAAAAACCCTGATGACGAGGTCGTTATAATAAACGGAGAACGAGTCGCAAAGCTGTTTGTAGTGATAGGGACGGGTGAAAATGTAGAAGGTGGGCCTGAGGAAAAACCGAATTGGCAGGAGAATGCGAAATTCGCCATGCAGCTCACAAACAAGCTGAATGAGAAGTACCCGGGAATAGCGAAGAATGTCTTCTACAGAACAGCGCGCTATAATCAGCATGTGTCTACAAAGGCGATCCTGATAGAAATAGGCAGTACATTCACCACCCAAAATGAGGCCTTGCGTACCACCAAGTATCTTGCTGAAGCCTTGCGGGAGCTCATAAAGAACTGAAGCCGCCATAGCTGGAGCAAAGCAAAGATATTGACCTGATAAAGGAGAAGATGACCGGTCTTCTCCTTTTCTTAATTTCAGTTGCAATTTACAGGGCTATTATTTATTATATATGAAGAATTAGAAAACAAACGACAAGGAGGCAATATCACTAGATGCCCAGTCCCAGACAGCAAAAAATCAGGAACTTTTGTATCATAGCCCATATAGATCATGGCAAATCGACCCTGGCTGATCGCCTCATGGAATATACAGGTTCTGTTACAGAGCGGGAGATGGAGGACCAGATTCTAGACATGATGGATATCGAGAGAGAAAGAGGCATAACCATCAAGGCTACAGCGGTCCGCCTTGTATACAAGGATGATGACGGTGAGGAGTACATCTTCAACCTTATAGACACGCCCGGCCATGTCGACTTTACCTATGAAGTATCAAGGAGCCTGGCAGCCTGCGAGGGTGCCTTGCTTGTCGTTGATGCGTCCCAGGGCATAGAAGCCCAGACCCTGGCGAATGTGTACCTGGCCATGGACCACAACCTGGAGCTCATACCGGTCATCAACAAGATTGATTTGCCCAGCGCTCAGCCCGAGCTGGTCAAGCGTGAGATCGAAGACTTAATAGGGATCGACGCTGAAAGTGCGCCTCTTGTCTCAGCCAAAAACGGGATAGGCATTGAAAGTGTTTTAAAAAGTATAGTTGCTCATATCCCGCCGCCATCAGGGGATGAGGATGCCCCCCTGAAAGCCCTGATATTTGACTCCCTCTATGACAACTACCGCGGCGTCATCACTTACGTCAGGATCATGGAAGGCAGGGTCAGACCCGGAGACAGGATCAGGATGATGGCTACGGGAAAAGAGTTTGAAGTAACTGACGTGGGCATCTTCAGCCCTGCCCTGGTGCCGACCGCTGAGCTCTGTGCCGGCGATGTAGGCTATATAACTGCCAGTATCAAGAATGTCAGGGACACAAGGGTCGGCGATACGATCACCCATGCCGACCGCCCTACAGACAAGCCCCTGCCGGGATACAAAAAGGTAAATCCCATGGTTTACTGTGGTATATACCCGGCCGACGGAGCAAGATACGATGACCTGAGGGATGCCCTCGAAAAGCTCAGGCTGAACGATGCGTCCCTGATGTTCGAACCGGAGACCTCTGTTGCTCTGGGCTTCGGATTCCGGTGCGGCTTCTTGGGTCTTTTGCACATGGATATCATACAGGAGCGGCTGGAGAGGGAATATGATCTGGATCTTGTGACCACAGCGCCCAGCGTTATCTACAAAGTAGTAAAAACCAACGGCGAAGTGATTGAGATCACCAATCCCACAAACCTTCCCCCTGTGACGGAGATAGAGTCCATGCAGGAGCCGATGGTGAAAGCCCAGATCATGTCACCGGCCGAGTACACAGGGTCGATCATGGAGCTATGCCAGGAGAGGCGCGGAGTATACAAGACTATGGAGTATATTGAGGGGACCAGGGTGCTTTTGACCTACGAGCTTCCCCTGAATGAGATAATATACGATTTCTTTGACGCCTTGAAGTCCAGGACCCGGGGCTATGCATCCTTTGATTACGAGCTTATAGGGTACAGCGACTCTAATCTTGTCAAGCTGGATATCCTGCTCAACGGCGAGGTCGTAGATGCCCTGTCCCTGATCGTTCACAAGGATAAAGCCTATCAAAGGGGCCGCGTGATAGCTGAAAAGCTCAAGGAGCTGATCCCCAGGCAGATGTTTGAAATCCCGATCCAGGCAGCCATCGGCAACAAGATCATTGCAAGGGAGACGGTGAAGGCCCTGCGCAAGGATGTGCTGGCCAAGTGCTACGGCGGCGACATTAGCAGAAAGAAAAAGCTCCTTGAAAAGCAAAAGGAGGGTAAGAAGCGCATGCGCCAGATCGGGACGGTAGAGGTGCCCCAGGAGGCCTTCATGGCCGTCTTGAAGCTGAACTGAGGCTTTAAGGTGATAGATACCGGAGGAAAATCAAGTGAAAGCAAGAGGGCTTTATTTGCACTTTCCATTCTGCGCAAGGAAGTGCAGCTACTGCGATTTCCCATCCTTCCCCGGCAAGGAGAGGTACATGGCGCCCTATCTTGGGGCGCTGCTCAAGGAGATAGGCGGCTACAACAAGGAGAAAGGCGAAAAATATCGCATTAGCACGATATTTATGGGTGGGGGTACCCCCACCCTTTTTAACGGGGATCATTTGGCAGGGGCTCTTGACAAGTGCAGGGAATGCTTCAATGTTGATGAGGATGCTGAGATCACGATAGAGTCAAATCCAGGCACGGTCGATCATAAAAAGCTGCTTGTACTGCGCAAGAGCGGCTTCAACAGGCTAAGCATCGGTCTGCAGGCCTGGCAGGACAGATTGCTGAAATTCCTTGGGAGGATCCATACTGCCCGGGAGTTTGAGGATGCCGTACTGATGGCCCAAAAGGCCGGCTTTGAGAACATCAATGCTGACGTCATCTTCGGCATACCCGGCCAAAGCCTGGAGGACTGGCTCGAAACTTTGAAACGGACGGCAGCGTTGAATGTTACCCATATATCTGCATACAGCCTCATAGTAGAAGAGGGAACGCCTCTTTACAAGCTGAAGCAGAAGGGCCTGCCCGGAGAAGTGGCTGAGGATGCAGAGCGGGAAATGTATCACAAGGGCGTGGACCTGCTTGAGCGTCTCGGATTTTACAGGTATGAGATTTCCAACTTCGCAAGGCCGGGCTATGAGTGCAGGCATAACCTGAATTACTGGAAAAACGGAGAGTACATAGGCTGCGGAAGCGGAGCCCACCAATACCTGGACGGGGTGCGAAGCTACAATACGCCTGATTTGGAAGCATATATCGAAATGATGAGTAAAACCGGCAATGCGTCCCTTGGTTCAGAAAAAATCGATAGGGACCAGGAGGTTTTCGAAACGCTGATGCTGGGCTTCAGGCTCACCGAAGGCATAGGTAAGGATGACTTTCACAAAAGATTTGGCTTTGACCTCTCGGAAAGGTATTCAGACAGGATATCAGCGCTCAAACGAGAGGGGCTTGTCCTAGAGGACGACACTGCCATCAGGCCTACGGCCCGGGGCTTTGACTTTCAGAACCAAATAGCTTTGACCTTCCTTGACTAAAATGTCCAGATGTGAAAAAAGTTATTGACAAATAACGGATATGGTGATAATTTAAGATTAGCTTTAGCACTCAATGACGACGAGTGCTAACAAGGGGAGGTGGATGCTTTGCGGCTGGATGAAAGAAAAATCCGTATACTTCAAGCAATAATAGACGATTTTATTTCAACTGCTGAGCCTGTTGGCTCCAGAACCATAGCCAAGAAGTACAACCTTGGGGTCAGTTCGGCCACGATCCGCAATGAGATGTCGGATCTGGAGGAGATGGGCTATCTTGAGCAGCCCCACACATCCGCAGGCAGGATACCGTCAGACAAAGCATACAGGTTCTACGTAGACAGGCTCATGAAGGTCAAGTCACTCAAGAAGGAAGAAACAGAGAACATCAAGCAGATGTACAGAAACAAGATCAGCCAGATAGAGCAGGTAATATGCAATACAGCAAAAATCCTGTCAGATATAACCAATTATACATCCATTGTCCTTGCGCCGCAGATGAACAGCATAGTGATCAAGCATATACAGCTTGTCCCCATCGACAGCAGGCTGGCCCTGCTTGTTATCGTGACCAACGCGGGCATTCTGAAGGATACGGTCGTGAAGATCCCGGAGGATATAGACGCTGACTATCTCAACAGGATTTCCAACATCCTCAACAAGCTCTACAAAAACAAATCCTTCGGACAGGTAAACCTTGATGATCTGGCAGGAGTCCGCAAGGAGTTTGCGCGCAACAGCAGCCTTGTGGATACGTTGATAGACGCCTTGAGCGACCACTACTCAAAGTCAGACAAGGATATATACTACGGAGGGACCACCAACATATTCAACTTCCCGGAGTACCAGGATGTCGTGCGTGCCAGGTCCTTCCTGAATCTGCTTGAAGAAAAGGAGCTGCTTTACAAACTCCTGTCGAAAGCAGAAGGGGACGGTGTGACCGTTTCCATCGGTACGGAAAATCCCTATGAGGAGCTGCGGGAGTGCAGCATAGTTTCAGCCACCTACAAGATAGGGGACAGGGTATTGGGGTCCATAGGCATAATCGGGCCTACGAGGATGGAATACTCAAAAGCCGTATCAGCAATGGATTATATGGCAAAAACCCTGAGCTATTACCTGACCAGTCTGTACGGAAAATGAACATACGATAAAGAGAAGCAGGTGAATCGAATGGATAAGGATACCAGACAGCAGGACCAGTTAGTGAACGAAGAGTTTGAGGAGACACCTATGGACAATCAGGAGGGCGCAGGATCCCCGGCTGAGGCGGCTGACCTTTGTGATGGGTGCTGTGATGCCCGGGATGACAGCGTGTCCGAAGACAAGGATGCCAAGCAAAATGAAAAAACCATGGCAGAGCTGGAGGCAGAGATCGAAAGCCTGAAGCTTAAGCTCAATGAAGCCGAGCAGCAGCGGGATGAGTACCTGAGCCTGGCGCAGCGCGTGCAGGCGGATTTTGACAACTACAGAAAGCGCAACAGGAATGCCATTGCGGACTCATATGCAAACGCAACATGTGATGTTGTAGGCCATTTTCTGCCCGTATTGGACAATATCGACCGCGCCCTTGAGTCCTTCAAGGGAGCCCAGGCGCATGAGTCCCTGATAAAGGGTGTTGAGATGGTCCAAAAACAGTTCCTAAGCACCCTGGAGAAGCTTGGCGTCAAAGAGATAGAGGCATTGGGCAGACCTTTTGATCCCGAGCTTCATGAGGCGGTCATGCAGGCTGAAGCGCAGGAGGGTCAGGAGCCCAATACTGTGATAGAGGTTTTGCAGAAAGGATACCGTACGGAGGACAAGATCATAAGATACAGCATGGTCAAAGTGGCCAAATAAGCAGCCAATACCCAAACCTTTACATAACTTATACAGCATATCATGGATAGCGATCACCACTAGATAAGATGAGGAGGATTTTTATGGGAAAGATAATAGGAATTGATCTGGGTACTACAAACTCTTGTGTTGCAGTAATGGAAGGCGGTGAACCTGTAGTCATTCCCAACGCAGAAGGTTCGAGGACCACACCTTCGGTAGTAGCTTTCTCAAAGGACGGGGAAAGGCTGATAGGCCAGATAGCAAAGCGCCAGGCTATCACCAACCCTGAACGGACTATCATGTCCATAAAGAGAGAAATGGGATCTTCCTACAAGGTAACCATAGATGGCAAGGATTATACGCCCCAGGAGATCTCCGCTATGATACTTATGAAGCTGAAACAGGACGCCGAGGCCTATCTCGGCGAACCTGTAACCCAGGCAGTCATAACCGTCCCTGCCTATTTCAGTGACAGCCAGCGCCAGGCAACGAAGGATGCCGGCAAGATAGCAGGCCTTGAAGTACTGAGGATCATCAATGAGCCTACAGCGGCCTCTTTGGCATATGGCCTGGACAAGGAAAACAACCACAAGATCCTTGTGTATGACCTGGGTGGCGGTACATTTGACGTATCTATCCTGGAGATAGGCGATGGGGTGTTTGAAGTGCTCGCCACCAACGGCAACAACCGTCTGGGCGGCGATGACTTTGACGACAGGATCATGAACTACCTGGCCAATGAGTTCAAAAAGGAGCATGGCATAGACCTGCTTCAGGACAGGATGGCAAAGCAGCGCCTGAAGGAAGCTGCGGAAAAAGCCAAGATCGAGCTTTCCGGCGTACTTACCACCAATATCAACCTGCCCTTTATCACAGCCGATGCTACAGGACCGAAGCATCTTGACATCACACTGACCAGGGCCAAATTTGATGAGCTGACGGCCGACCTGGTTGAAAAGACTATGGAGCCGACCAGGCTTGCCCTCAAGGATGCCGGGCTCACACCAGCCGATATCGACAAGGTGATACTTGTAGGCGGCTCGACTCGCATTCCTGCAGTCCAGGCTGCGGTCAAGAAACTCACCGGCAAAGAGCCCCACAAGGGGATCAATCCGGATGAATGCGTAGCCATAGGCGCAGCCATCCAGGCCGGCGTACTGGGCGGCGAGGTCAAGGATGTGCTCCTGCTTGACGTAACTCCGCTGTCACTTGGCATCGAGACCCTGGGCGGCGTATTTACAAAGCTGATCGAGCGCAACACGACCATACCGGTAAGGAAGAGCCAGATATTCTCAACAGCTGCCGACGGCCAGACTCAGGTCGAGATCAACGTGCTCCAGGGCGAACGTGAAATGGCTGCCGACAACAAGAGCATAGGCAGGTTCATTCTGTCAGGTATCCCGCCGGCTCCGAGGGGGGTACCGCAGATAGAGGTCACATTTGATATAGACGCCAACGGTATCGTAAATGTCAGCGCCAAGGACCTGGGTACAGGCAATGAGCAAAAGGTCACGATCACTGCTTCCACCAACCTCTCCAAGGAAGAGATCGACAGGGCTATCAAAGAAGCAGAAAGGTATGCAGAAGAGGACAAGAAGCGCAAGGAGCAGATCGAGGCCAGAAATCAGGCTGACTCCCTTGTATACAATACAGAAAAGACGATGAAGGAGCTGGGAGACAAGCTGAGTCAAGCAGACCGCGACAGGATCCAGGCTGAAATAGATGCAGTAAAGAAAGCCCTGGAAGGCAGCGATGCTCAGGCAATCAAGTCTGCTTGCGAAAAGCTGACCCAGGCGTCCTATGAGGTATTTGGCCGGATCTATCAGCAGCAAGCCCAGCAGCAAGATGCAGGCCCCGGGGCAGGTCCGGGTGCAGGCGGCGCTCAAGGCGGTACCGGCAAATCCGGCGATGACAATGTAGTAGATGCAGACTATGAAGTTATGGACGACGATAAATAAATGATATATAATATATAAACGTTGTTCCTGATCAAGCCAAGGCCAAGTGCTTTGGCTTTTTCAAGGAATATTGGGTTTTTTATTACCTGTTGGTTGACATGATTTTCTATTTGCAGTTAGGTGGTGAAGCTATTGGCGAAACGGGACTATTACGAGGTATTGGGGCTTTCAAAGGGCGCATCCGAAGAGGAGATCAAGAAAGCCTACAGACAGCTGGCCAAAAAATACCATCCTGACCTGAACCCGGGGGATAAAGAGGCCGAAGCCCGCTTCAAGGAAATAAACGAAGCCTATCAGGTACTGAGCAATCCAGAGACCAGGGCTCAATATGACCAGTTCGGCCATGCGGGTCCTACGGGGCATGGATTCGAAGGCTTTGACTTTGGCAGCGGCCTGGATGATATATTTGACATGTTTTTCGGCGGCTTTGGCGGAACCCGCTCAAGGCGCAGCAAAGGGCCTGTCAGGGGTTCCGACCTGCGTTATGATCTGACCATCACATTTGAGGAGGCCGCCTTTGGCACCAAAAAGGAGATAGAAGTAGTCAGAATGGAAAGCTGCACCGAGTGCAAAGGGACCGGTGCCAAAAAGCCCGGGGATGTCACCACCTGCCCAGTATGCAAGGGTACAGGAGAGATCCAGCAAGCGCAGAATACGGCCTTTGGCCGTTTTGTGAACGTGCGCACCTGTGACAGGTGCGGTGGTGAGGGTACGATCATATCAGACCCCTGTCCCAAGTGCCACGGCAGGAAGAAGATCCGCAGGCTGAGAAAAATCAGCGTTACGATACCGGCCGGGATCGACAACGGCCAGGCCATAACCCTGAGAGGTGAGGGTGAGCCGGGAGAAAGGGGCGGTTCACCGGGTGATTTGTATGTATATATTACAGTGCGGCCTCATAAACTATTTCAACGCAAGGGTTATGACCTGCATTGTGATATACCGATCACCTTCGCACAGGCGGCTTTGGGAGCTGAGATCGAGGTCCCGACTCTTAGCGGCAGGGTGAAATACGTCATACCCGAGGGCACTCAAACGGGTACGGTATTCCGCATGCGCAACCAGGGCATACAGCACCTGCGCAGCAATACCAGGGGTGACCTGTATGTCAGGATCAATATCGAGGTGCCCAAGCGCCTTAATGAAAAGCAGAAGGAGATCCTGAGACAGTTCGATGAGATGACCAGGGACAGCAATGATCAGAGAAAGTCCTTCTTTGAAAAAATGAGAGATGTGTTTGGAGCATAGAGGCCTGTCAGGCTAACTACCCTTTACAGGAGGCAAAAGCATGGATTGGATAGAGATCGCTATCAAAACAACCCACGAAGGTGCCGATATAGCGGCCCAGGTGTTTTATGAAACGGGCGTGACCGGGGTGGTCATAGAGGACCCGGATGACCTCTACACAGCCCAGCAGGACGGGCTGTTCTGGGACTATGTGGATGAATCCGTGCTTGCCAACAAGGATGAGGGGGTACTGGTAAAGGCATATATCAACAATGATGCTGCCTTTAATGACAAGCTCATCTATATAAAGGAACGGATAGAGCACTTGAAAGCCCAGGACCTGGACATGGACCTGGGTCCTATGGAGCTGTCCCTGACCAATGTCAGGGAAGAGGACTGGTCCAATAACTGGAAGAAATACTACAAGCCTGTGAGAATAAGCGACAGGCTGGTAATAAAGCCTACCTGGGAGGATTATGAGCCCAAGGAGGGCGAATACGTACTGAACCTGGATCCGGGCATGGCTTTTGGTACAGGGACCCATGAGACTACAGTGCTGTGTCTGAGGCTGCTCGACAGGCATGTGAACACCGGCGATACGATCGCAGATATAGGGTGCGGTACGGGCATACTGTCAATTGCAGCCCTTCTCCTGGGAGCGGATAGGGCAACGGCCATAGACCTTGACACCAATGCGGTCATGGTCGCCCGGGAAAA
This sequence comes from Bacillota bacterium, assembly GCA_029549985.1. Classification (GTDB taxonomy): domain Bacteria; phylum Bacillota; class Clostridia; order Caldicoprobacterales; family DTU083; genus JAKORJ01. Next base: position 80,565 of record JAKPIB010000021.1, on the reverse strand, counting down.
TGCAAGGCTGAACGGAGTAGAAGACAGGATGCAGGTCATACATGGTAACCTGCTGGATAAGGTCCAGGGCAGGTACGACATAATAACGGCCAACATCATTGCTGATGCCATAATCAGCCTGACACAGCATATACGCAATTACCTCAAGCCCGGCGGGATATTCATATCCTCCGGCATAATCCTGGAAAGGCTGCCTGAGGTGGTTGAAAAGATAGAGGAATCAGGCCTGGAGGTCATTCATAAGGAAACCATGGGTGAATGGGCTGCGGTGGTGGGCAGGCATAATGCCTAGATTTTTTATCGACAGATCCCATATTTCAGATGCAACGGCCATTATAAAAGGAGATGACTCGATCCATATACAACGGGTGTTGCGGCTCAGGAAAGGGGACGAGGTGACCCTTTGCGACGGCCTGGGATGCGATTACAAGGCCATCATAGAATCAGGAGATAAGGATGCGACTGTCCTCTCCATCCTTGGACGATATCCTTCAAGGGGCGAACCGGCAGTAAAGGTCAGCCTATATCAGGGGTTGCCCAAAGCGGCCAAGCTGGAGCTTATTATACAAAAGTGCGTCGAGCTTGGTGTCAACGAGATAATACCTACCGTCACCGACAGGACAGTAGTCCGCATAGACAGCGAAAAGGATGCAGCAAGGAAAGCCGATAGGTGGCAGAGGATCTCGGAGGAAGCGGCAAAGCAAAGCGGAAGGGGTATCATTCCGAAAGTCCATATGCCGGTATCAATGAAGGAGGCTGTCAAAGGTGCAGACCATGACCTGAAGCTGGTGCTTTGGGAAGGTGAAAGAGAGACAGGCCTTCGCAGCATTTTGACCGCTCGGAGCAAGACTGATTCTATAGCTGTACTCATCGGCCCTGAAGGGGGCTTTTCACAAGAGGAGGTATCCCTCGCCAGGTCGTACGGCTGGATACCTGTATCGGCCGGACCACGCATTCTACGGACCGAGACGGCAGGACTGGCCGTGGTGACTGCAATAATGTATCAGATGGAGGAAATGGAATGGAAATAGCACCCTTGAAAAGGGTGGCGTTTTATACCCTGGGCTGCAAGACAAACCAATATGATACAGAAGCCATGCAGGAGCAGTTTCGTAAGCATGGTTACACGATAGTGGATTTTGAAGCTGATGCTGACGTATATATTATAAACACATGTACGGTAACCAGTCTGAGCGACAGAAAATCAAGGCAGATGATACGGAAGGCCCACAGGACGAACCCACAAGCCATAATAGCCGTTGTTGGCTGCTATGCCCAGCGCGCCTCAGGCGAGGTGCTTGACATACCTGGTGTCAGTGTCGTCTTAGGGACCAATGACCGGATGAACATAGTGGACTATGTAGAAAAGGCTTACAGAGACAGGCAGGCTGTAAATGCAGTCGGGGACATAATGAGGGTAAGGGATTTTGAAGAGACCCCCATTGATTTCTATGAAGGCAGGACCAGGGCTATACTGAAAATACAGGAGGGATGCAACCAATTTTGCTCCTATTGCATCATACCCTATGCCAGAGGTCCTGTCAGGAGCCGGAAGCCCGATAGTGTGAAGGCCGAGGTCGAAAGGCTTGCTCAAAGAGGGTTCAAGGAAGTTGTGCTGACCGGTATCCACATTGCATCCTATGGAAAGGATCTGGGTGACAGGATGGATCTGCTGGGGCTTCTAAAGCTTATCCATGATGTCCCGGGCATCGAGCGGATTCGTTTAGGGTCCCTAGAGCCAAATCTGCTTACGGAGGACTTCGTAGCTGCTGTCCGCAGGCTTCCCAGGGTGTGCCAGCATTATCATATATCTCTGCAAAGTGGGTGCGATGCCACCTTGAGAAGGATGTACCGCAGGTATACCACAGGGCAATACAGAGAAATCGTCGACAGGCTCAGGGCCGCCATGCCGGATGTAGCCGTTACAACGGACATTATGACAGGTTTTCCGGGAGAGACCGAGGAAGAGTTTGAAACCACCCTGGATTTCGTAAGATCTATAGGCTTCAGCAGGATACACGTGTTCCAGTATTCACCCAGACAAGGGACTCCGGCAGCAGAGTATCCAGACCAGGTGCCGGCAGAGGTCAAGGAAAGGCGCAGCAGAAGCCTGATCCGGCTGGGACATGAAATGGAGGCCGCATACCTTGGAAGGTTTGTCGGCAGAGAAGAAACTGTCCTGTTCGAAAAAGAATGTGCGGAGAAGGAAGGATACTTTGAAGGCTATACAGAACACTATATAAGGGTTTTAGCCCCAGCCGCCGGTGACATAGTGAACAGCCTGCATCCGGTACGTATTGACAAGGCAAATGGCACCTATCTGGAGGGTACGATAGTTTACGCCTGAAAACAGGGTATATATTTTGATTCAGGAGGTAGTTATGGATAATTGTTTGTTTTGCCGCATTGTAAACCGTGAGATCCCTTCAAGGATCGTATATGAAGACGATCTGGTCCTGGGCTTTTATGACATACAGCCCAAATCGCCTGTCCATGTCCTTCTTATACCTAAAGAGCATATCGGCTCATTCAATGAGCTGACAAGAGACCATGACAGGCTCATGGCTCATCTGACCGCTCATATACCCATAGTGGCTGAGAAGCTTGGAATAAAGAATTCGGGATACAGGGTCGTTGTCAACTGCGGCAGGGATTCAGGCCAGGAAGTGGCCCACCTGCATTATCATATACTGGGCGGCAGGCCCATGGAAAACAACTTCGGCTGATGCCCTGTTAAAAACAGTTGACACGCTGAAAACCGTAGGGTTATAATTATATATGGTTTCTATATATTTCCCAAGGTTCCATGCCCGCAATCGGGGCAATTGTGCTAGCGGAGGGAGGGAAGGCAAATGTCTGAGATCAGAGTTGGAGAAAATGAATCACTAGAAAGCGCGCTAAAACGGTTCAAAAGGAAATGCTCCAAGGCCGGCGTGCTGGCAGAGGTGCGCAAGAGGGAGCATTATGAAAAGCCCAGTGTAAGAAGGAAGAAAAAATCCGAAGCTGCCCGCAAGCGCAAGTACTAATTTATTATAGCAGTACTCGCAGCCATAGCAATGGCAAAGGCGGCTGACTTAAAAGAACGGCATTACATTAACCGAAACAGGATTTTAAAGGGATCATTGGGGTAGATGCAAGGGAAGAGAAACAGCTCACAGCTCGATTCCATGGGACACCTTCCTCAGCAGCGATCATAAGATAAAATAGAAACCATAGCCAACAAGACCAATACCTTAACCTTCTAAGACTCAGTAAACGCAAAATACCCGGTTGTACAGCCGGGTTTTTTTATACCAACAAAACCATCATTTGATACCCCGGTCAAGTCTTTTTGCTAATGTAAATTTTCAGAATATAATATATAATAGAATCAAGTTTACATAAAAAGACGGGGGTATATGATGCTGAGTAAGGGGTTTCGGGTATTTGGGACGGTTCTGCTGTTCATATTTTCTATGTTGGCATTATCCGGCGGCGGGGTGAAAATAACAGAGAATGAGCATGCTGTCTTCGCCCAGCTGGCGGCCGGTGGGGGTGGGACTGCTGAGAAGCCAGGCATCAAGCCCGTCCGGATCCCCCTTGACATATCACGTCAGGAAGAAGCCAAAAAAATGGTGAAGACGCTGACATTCCTTTCATTCAACATCCATAGTGCAATAGACATGAATGGCGACGTAAAGCTGGATGACATAATAGAAGAGATCCGGGGATCCGGTGCTGACGTGATCGGTCTTCAGGAGGTCGAACGCTTCATGCCCAGATCCGGGTACAAGGACCAGATAAAGCTTATTGCAGAAGCGCTCGGTTATTTTTACTACTATGGTGGCAACCTTAATATACTAGGCGCCCGGTACGGCAATGCGGTATTGAGCAAATACCCTATTATGGCCTCTGATAATCTGAAGCTCCCTAAAAACAAGCTGGAGCCGAGGGGATTGATCGAAGCCGAGATAGATGTTGATGGGATCGAAATCAAGGTTTTTGTGACTCATCTGGGGCTGGATGCCAAGGAACGGATGAAGCAGATCCGGTTTATAAACGACAGGATCGCACAAAATAGCAAGAGAACAATATTCATGGGCGATTTCAACAACAGACTGGACAGCCCCGAGATGGAGCACCTAAGCCCGGACCTGGCTGATGCTGCAGTTTTTATGAGCAGAGACGACCAGTCCACATATTCCCTTTACCAGGAAACGCCAAGCTTCAGGCTTGACCGCATCTATGTTTCCCAGGATCTGAGCATAGTGGACTACACCATCCTTCCATCCCAGGTGTCAGACCACGCCCGGGTCATAGTGACTGTTGATTTAAATATGGCAGACTGAGAAGGAATCAGGTGGAAGGCCAGCGAATATAACCATCATGCAGCATTATATGCCTGTGTTCATCATGACAATATAAGATGGAGACAGATGAAATGAAGAAAAGCTTTCGGCTGATGGGTTTTACCATTACACTACTGTTATACATAGTATCCTTGGGCGCATATGCCCAGGCGGATGCCGTTGTTCATGTTATCGAGCTGAACGGTGAGATCACTCCTGCAATGTCAGCTTACATATCAAAAGAGATAGACTATGCCAACATATCAGATGCAAATGGTATTATCATAGAGATCACGACCCTGGGCGGCAGGGTCGATTCTGCCGTTGAAATCAGGGATGCCATACTAAGGTCAGGGGTACCGGTAGTTGCGTTCGTAAAGAAGCGGGCCGTATCAGCGGGTGCGCTCATTACGATAGCCGCAGAAAAAATATTTATGGCTCCGGGCAGCCACATGGGGGATGCAGAGCCCATCCCGCTGACCGACAAAAACCTGGCCTATGTAAGCGCGGAGTTCAGATCCACGGCCAAGGAACGGGGCAGGGATGCCCGGATAGCAGCGGGGATGGTCGACAAGTCTCTGGATATTCCTGGCTTTCCGCCCGGAAAGCTCGTGGACCTTACGGCCGGGGAAGCCCTGGAGGCGGGATATGCCGATGCTGTATGCGGGTCAGTTGATGATATACTTGACTTTATGGGATGGAGCGGGGCTCATGTAAAGGAGATCGAGCCGGACTTCAAGACCAGTGCCGTACAGTTCCTGACCCGGTATGATGTTGCGTCCATCCTTATAACCGTAGGCATGATCGCTGTCGTCATCGAGCTCTTCACCCAGGGCTTCGGGTTAGCCGGCTTCATTGGCATCCTGGCTTTTGCCCTCTACTTTGGCGGAGGCATATTAGCCGGGACTACGGACTACTGGCCGGTATTCCTGTTCGTATTGGGCATAGTGCTCATGCTGATAGAGGCTGCAGTTCCCGGCTTTGGCATATTTGGCATTGCAGGTATAGTATCATTTATTGTAGCTATAATCTTTGCAGCGCCGACTCCGGAGCAGGGGCTTATAAGCCTGGGTATATCCTTGCTGCTGACTGTCGTTGCAGTACCGATACTATATAAGCTGCTGGGCGGGCCAAGGCTCTTTAGCAGGCTTGTACTTTCAGAGTCGGTGACTACGGATAAGGGCTTTGTTGCCACAGGAGGATATGACCATCTGCTGGGAAAGACCGGCGAAGCAGTCACTCCTTTGCGTCCGTCAGGCACTGCAGTGATCGATGGGATCCGTGTGGATGTGGTAGCTGACGGCGTTTTCCTGACCCAGGGTACCAGGATAAAGGTGATCCGGGTCGAGGGCAACAGGATCGTTGTGACTGGTACAAGTGAATAAAGATATGCCTAAGGCATGTTTCTTTATTAATATATTACATAGAAGGAGTGGTTTATAGATGCCGTTTGAAACGATATTGCAGATAGCAGCAGGTGCTGCTGTAGATCCTGGTATGATAATGCTCATCGTAGTAGGTATCGTCATCGCAGCTATAATAGTGCTGTCGATCCTGCTGACCTTTATTCCCCTCGGACTGTGGATCTCTGCATTGGCTGCGGGGGTAAGGATCGGCATATTCACATTGATAGGCATGCGCTTGAGACGCGTTGTTCCGGCCAGGATAGTCAATCCTCTGGTCAAGGCTACTAAGGCAGGCCTGGATCTCAGTGTGGATAAGCTGGAAGCTCACTATCTGGCAGGCGGCAATGTTGACCGGGTAGTCAATGCCCTGATTGCCGCTCAAAGGGCCAACATACCGCTTGAGTTTGAGAGGGCGGCTGCCATCGACCTGGCTGGGCGCGATGTGCTGGAGGCCGTACAGATGAGCGTCAACCCCAAGGTGATAGAGACACCCAAGGTATCAGCGGTTGCCAAGGACGGCATAGAGGTCATGGTAAAGGCCAAGGTTACAGTAAGAGCCAACATCGACCGCCTGGTAGGCGGCGCTGGCGAGGAGACGATACTGGCCCGCGTTGGTGAGGGTATAGTTACAACGGTAGGGTCGGCCATTTCCCACAAGGAAGTGCTGGAAAACCCCGACAAAATATCACGGACTGTGCTGGATAAAAGTTTGCATGCTGGTACGGCATTTGAGATCCTGTCGATCGATATCGCTGATGTCGATGTCGGCCGCAACATAGGCGCCCAGCTGCAGACTGACCAGGCTGAAGCCGATAAGCGGATAGCCCAGGCCAAGGCTGAGGAGCGGCGCGCCATGGCAGTTGCCAAGGAGCAGGAGATGAAGGCTCAGGTCCAGGAAATGAGGGCAAAGGTCGTAGAAGCCGAGGCCGAGGTACCAAAGGCCATGGCAGCAGCCCTCAAGGAAGGCAAGCTTGGTGTCATGGATTACTATAATATGCGCAACATCATCGCAGATACGCAAATGAGAGATTCCATATCCAGGCTGGGCAGAGATGACAAGCAGGAGAAAACTGAATAACCCCCGGAAGGAGGGTTCTTGATTGGAGTTTATATTTATAATCTTTGCCATAATAGCAGCAATAGTCAGTATAGTGAATAAAGCGGGTCAAGTCAGTACCTCGCAGCAAAAGCAGGAATATGAAAGGCAGCTTCAACAATATCAAAGGCAGCAGGGTGCCCGGGGCTACAATCAGACAGGGCAGCGCAGCCCATACAGGACTACAGGCCAAAGGCCTCAGCATCCGACCGCGCAGGTCAAAGCAGACAAGACCGGTCCCAGGCACGATGTAGCCAGGTCAGAAGCCAGTCCTTTGGAGGGCAGCGATTCTTATGCTGCTATCCTGAAAAGTGAGCCGCAGGTGGAAGCTTTGGATAAAGAGCCCAAGCTGAAGCTCGACCTGTCAAATGAGAGCCTGCTCAACAGCATCATACTGGCTGAGATCCTGGCTCCGCCAAAGGCAAGAAGAAAACACCCATAAAAAACACCATAACATAGAAACCAGCCCAAAGATCACTGTCAAGGCTAAAGGACAGAACCAGATCGAAAAGCCTATCTCACAGAAAACTAGAATGGACATACATTCTAGTTTTTTGTTTTCAAGCATAAGATTTTATAAACGGAGGTGGGGCGATGCGCAGGAAAAGGTTGGATTCGGTCAAATCGAAGGTATCGGATATGTTCGATATTCCAAAGGATATTACGCTCAATCTCCCAAGGATCAGTCTGACAGGCAACAATCAGATGCTTATAGAAAACCATAAGGGAGTCATTGAATATACACCGGAACGTATTCGTATCAACTCGACAATAGGGGTGATCAGGCTGCAGGGGACAGAGATGAACCTTAGGAACATTGCAGCAGACGACATCATGGTGACCGGTGGCATCAAAACAATAGAATTCATCTGATCCAGCCTCTGTTTTTTTTACGCGGATTTTGTACATGTCTTGAGGGGTGATCGCTTTGATATTCATGCGGATCTGGAACTACCTGACCGGTTATCTGGTGATAAGGGTGGACGGCCTTTCCCTGGAGAAGTTTATCAATCTTGCAGTGACTAAAGGCATTTACCTGTGGAAGATAAACAGGCACAGCTATACGTCCCTTACCGCCTGCATCGGGATAAACGGATTCAAAAAGCTCCATTCCATAAACCGAAAGCTGCACTGCAGGATACGGATACTTGAGAAGCGGGGGTTCCCTTTCACGGCATACCGATACAGGCACAGAAAGCTGCTCATAGCTGGTATGCTGATTTTTTTGGCTATCCTTTACGGCTTTTCCGCCTTCATCTGGAGCGTTGATGTGGAGGGGAACGAGCAGGTCAGCAAAGAGACTCTGATAAACGAGCTCTTGGAACTGGGAGTAAGGCCCGGTGCTTTCAAGGGCAGGATAAACACCCTTGAGATAGAGAACAGGCTGATTATCGATATCCCCCAGCTGTCCTGGGCCAGCCTGGAGATAAGGGGCAGCAGGGCTATTTTGAGAGTAGCTGAAGGGGTAAAGCCTCCCCCGATCGTGAACAAGGATATCCCGGCAAATATAATTGCCGCAAAGGACGGCATTATCGACAAACTGATCGTTCTGGAAGGTTTGGCTGTAGTAAAAGCAGGACAGACTGTCAAAAAAGGACAGCTCCTGATAAGCGGCATCATAGAGCATCCGGAAACCATAGGCCTAAGGTATGTCCGCGCCATGGGCCAGGTGATTTCCAGGACCTGGTATGAAGGCCGTGACAGCCTGCGCCTTGATGATACATACAGGAAGCGGACGGGCAGGACAGCAGTCATCAAGTATTTCGGACTTGGCGATTTCAGATTTCCCTATAAAAAGGAGGACATATCCTTTGATGAATATGACGTCGAGGTAACGGTCGATGGCCTGGTCAGGACAGAGGTATATCATGAGGTAGAACTGATACCCTGGAAGAAGGACATAAACGAGGCAAAGGCTATGCTGGCCAGGACTGCTGAAGCGAAGGCCAAGGCTGACATGCCTGAGGGGGCAAAAATCGTTGACAAAAAGTTGAAATACGATATTATAGAAGGAGAAAGTATAACCGCTGTTCTTTATATAGAGGTGTTGGAAGATATAGGGATGCAGCAGGACATAAACGTACAATAGGAGGAAATCACGGTTTGGGCAGCACTTTGACAGAAAGGGTAATCGAAGCGGAAAGCATGGAAACGGTAATGGCCTTGTTTGGCAGCTTCGATGAAAATATAAGGCTTATAGAAGAAGAAACAGGGGTCAATGTAATCGCAAGGGAAACTCAGATACGGGTCGTGGGCGGAGAAGAGCAGGTAAAGCTGGCGCACACGGTTATAAACAAGCTTATCCAGATGCTTTCGAACCATGAACCCATTGATACAGCGAGAGTGGCATATGCCATTCAGCTGGCCCGTGACGGCCAGGAGGAAGCTATAAACGATCTGATATCCGATTTTATCTGCGTAAACCACAAGGGAAAGCAGATAAAGTGCAAGACCTTGGGACAGAAGCGTTATACGGACGCTATCGCCAAAAACGATATAGTATTCGGGATAGGGCCAGCAGGTACAGGTAAGACCTATCTGGCTATGGCTATGGCAGTAAGGGCCTATAAAAGCAAGGAGATAAGCAGGATAGTACTGACCAGGCCTGCGGTTGAGGCCGGTGAAAAGCTGGGCTTCCTGCCAGGTGACCTGCAAAACAAGGTGGATCCTTATTTAAGGCCATTGTACGATGCCTTGCATGACCTGATGGGGTTTGATACCTATATGAAGCTGATCGAGCGGGGCACGATCGAAGTCGCCCCACTTGCCTATATGAGAGGACGCACACTGGATGATGCCTTTATCATACTTGATGAGGCTCAGAACACTACGACTGAGCAGATGAAGATGTTCCTTACCAGGCTCGGTACAGGTTCAAAAGCGGTAGTCACTGGCGACATAACCCAGATAGACCTGCCAAAAGGCAAGCAGTCCGGGCTCATTGAGGCTGCGAAGGCGCTCAAGCACGTAAAAGGCCTGGATTTTGTTTACCTGACCCACAGCGATGTTGTCCGCCATGAGCTCGTGACCCGGATAATAGAAGCTTATGGCAGGTATGAGGCGCATAAGGAAAAGAGCTCAGCCAAGGAAACAGGAGAGGAGTAATATAATGAGCCTGCCTGTCGTAAGAAGGGACAAGCCGATAAGGAAAATATCAACACTGAGGATGTTTCACAAGAGCTATTTCTGGAACATCCTGATCGCAGTGTTGACCTTTTTTCTGATATTTTTCATACTGTTTTCCGCAGTATCACCCGAGCGGTATGAGCTGAAGGTGGGTGATATAGCTCCCGAGCCCATACCTGCTCCCCGGGATGTGGAGGATGTACAGGCCACACAGGCCAAAAGGCAGGAAGCAATGGAGAAGGTGCCGGAGTATTATACCCTTCACCAGAACATAACTGCCAGTACGATCGCCACCATCACGGATATATTCGATAAAATGGACGAAGCAAGGTCGAAGGCCGAGGAACGGCTGAGACAGTGGGAGGAGCAAAACCAGGGGCATGCCGGGGCAAGCCCGATGCCTTCAAATGTGCCTGAGGAGGAATACGACCTCCCTACACCTGACCCTGCAGAGTCGTATGACAAAAGCTTCATGGATGAGCTGGAAAGCCTCTTCCCGGTCAAGCTTTCCTACGATGACATCATGACCATACTAAATGCAGACAAGCAGGATCTGAACCTTCTGAAGTCTCATCTGATCGATACGATGCAGACCATGCTCGAGGTGGGGATCAAGGAGGAGCAGCTGGCTGAAAACAAGATCAACCTGACGAATGCCATCCAGAGCACGACGCTGTCAAATGAGCTCAAGCTGCTGGGCACGACCATAGGTGTGACCACCCTGAAGCCCAACCTGCTGTATGACTATATCAGGACAAACCAGGAAAAACAAAAGGCTGCAGCCCAGGTCGAGAAAGTTATGTACAAGAAAGGCCAGTATATAGTCGAGGCCGGTCAGCCTGTCACCGAAGCCCAGATCAACATGCTGGCAGAGCTTGGGCTTCTCAAAAACAACAAGATGGATGTGCCGCTTATAGCAGGTATAGCCATGGCTGTTTTCATCTGCCTTGGTTTGATCAGCATGTACATGGCATACTATGAAAAGGAGCTGGTCGAAAAACCGCTGATGCTGTTGTTGATCAGCATGATCCTGTGCCTGACCCTCGGCCTGACATACGTAACAACCCTGCTGAACCGATACCTGATACCTGCAGCTATGGCAGGGATGCTCCTGGCGATACTTATACGGCCACGGATTGCAATAGTCATCAACATGGTACTTGCAGTGCTGATAGGCTTTATGACCGGTATGCAGCTATATGCTGTGGTAATGACCTTTGCTGGCGGCCTGACAGGCATCCTGATGGTCAAGTCCAGGCAGCAGAGAAATTCCATCATATGGGCAGGTGTAGGAGTAGCTGCAGTGTGCGTCTTGACGCTGGTTTCCATAGACATGGTGTCATCCGGCGGATGGCAGGCACCCTTGCAAAGCTCTTTCTTTGGGCTGATGAGCGGCTTGCTCTCATCGATCCTGACTATCGGGACCTTGCCTATTTGGGAGAATATATTCGGTATAATCACCCCTATCAGGCTGGTAGAGCTGTCCAATCCAAACCAGCCCTTGCTGAAACGGCTCCTCATGGAGACACCTGGAACCTATCATCACAGCATAATCGTAGGCAACCTTGCTGAGAGTGCTGCGGACGCGATCGGAGCCAACGGCCTGCTGGCCAGGGTGGGAGCATATTACCATGATATAGGCAAGCTCGTTCGCCCCTATTATTTCAAGGAAAACCAGCTGTACAACCAAAATCCCCATGACAAGCTCAACCCTGTATTGAGCAAGAAGATAATAATTGCTCATGTAAAGGACGGCCTGGAGCTCGCCAAGAAATATAAGCTGCCCGGGGTGATACAGGATTTCATAGCTCAGCATCATGGGACGACCGTTGTTGCGTATTTTTATCATAAAGCCAAGAACAATAACATTGACATGGAACTGGACGAGTTCAGATATCCCGGGCCGAAACCCACAAGCAAGGAGACTGCCCTGGTCATGCTTGCAGACACTGCAGAAGCTGCCGTGCGGGCCATGGCTGACCATTCATCGGAAAAAATAGGCGAGCAGATCCGCAAGCTCATTCGGGATAAGTTTGCTGACGGCCAGCTTGACAATGCGGATCTTACCATGAAGGATCTGGACAAGACAGCAGAAGCCTTTACCAACGTGATCAGCGGTATCTTCCATGAGCGGGTGGAGTATCCGGATATAAACTCCTTTGATGAGAGGACGAAAACGACAAATGACATTGCTAATGGACAACAAGCAGTCAATCATAAACGATGAAGGACTTCAAGCCTTTTTTGAAGATATAGTCAGGGCGGCTCTAGCCCATCTTGAGTTGAATGACGCTGTTGAGGTCAGTCTGATCCTGACGGACAACGAAGATATCAGGCAGTATAACAGGGAGTATCGCGGGATCGATCAGGCGACAGATGTCCTGTCATTCCCGATGCTTGATCCTGATGTTGCATCGGATGCATTGAAGGATCCCCTCCCGGACCATAAAAATCCCGATACCGGAGATGTCGTCCTGGGTGATATCATAATTTCTGCGGAGAAGGCAGTTTCCCAGGCAGAGGAGTACGGCCACAGCGTGAAACGGGAGCTGGGCTTTTTAATGGTCCATGGCCTCTTGCATTTGCTTGGTTATGATCACGAAAAGGATGAGGCATCGGAAAAGGAGATGTTCGGACTCCAGGAAGACATATTGGGGAGCCTCGGCCTGACAAGGCCGTAATAACCAGGATCTGCACCTTATCTTTTTTTACAGTAGGTCAGGGATATGAAGATAAAAGAATTGGTTGACAGTTTCAATTATGCGATCGAAGGCTTGTTGTACTGTCTGAGGACCCAGCGGAACATGCGCATCCATTTTCTGATTGCGGTATTGGTGCTGGTAGCTGCAGGTGTGACCCATGTATCCAGGCTGGAGACGATCGCCCTGCTTATCACTATCGTTCTTGTCATTGCTGCGGAGATGATCAACACAGCCATAGAATCAGCAGTAGATCTGGCCAGCAGCAAGTACCACCCGCTGGCTGAGATAGCGAAGAACGTGGCTGCAGGAGCTGTGCTGATAACTGCGGTCAACGCAGTTGTAGTAGGTTATCTCATATTCCATGACAAGCTGGAGGATATTTCTCTCACAATAATATACAGCATAGAGAATATGCCTATCCATATTACAGTAATAAGCCTGATCGTGGTTACCCTGATCGTGATAATAGTAAAGGCATTGACCGCAAGGGGCACATACCTGCGCGGTGGCATGCCCAGCGGTCACAGTGCCCTGGCTGCATCTCTGCTGACATCCATAATAATGCTCAGCAGTGACGTCACGATAGCTTTTCTGGCAGGCATACTAACGCTTATCGTATTGCACAGCAGGCATGAGGCAAAGGTGCATACCTTCTGGGAAATAATTACCGGAGCCGCATTGGGTATGATCGTCACTATTCTCATATTCCAGCTCTTCAGGGTAAGCTGAGCAGATATCGGACTTTTGATCGCATGGAGGTGTATGTTATGGATCATAAGGCACTGGCGGAAGCAGCAGTCAAGGCAAGGCAGAACGCATATGTGCCCTATTCCAGGCTGAGGGTAGGCGCTGCCCTGCTTACGGAAAGCGGAAAGGTCTATACCGGAGTCAACGTGGAAAATGTCAGCTTCGGTGCTACCGGCTGCGCGGAGCGTACTGCGATTTTCAGCGCAGTGGCGGACGGCAATACGAAGTTTAAAGCCATCGCCGTTGCTTCGGACCTGGATACGCCGATTTTCCCCTGCGGGATATGCAGGCAGGTCATAGCGGAGTTCAGGATCCCTGAAATAATCGTCAGCGATAAAAACGGTAACTATAAAGTATATAAGCTGGAGGAGCTGCTGCCCTTCGCTTTTACAGAGTTTTAAGCTTTGAAAGGGATGATAGCTTGGCAGGATTTCGATCTGGCTTCATAGCGATCATAGGCAGGCCCAATGTAGGCAAATCCACGCTCATAAACAGCCTGATAGGCGAAAAGGTGGTCATAGTCTCCGACAAGCCCCAGACCACGCGCAACAGGATCCAATGCGTGCTTACACGGGAAAACTGTCAGTACATATTTATAGATACGCCCGGACTGCATAAGCCAAAGACAAAATTGGGCGAGTACATGGTAAGTACTGCAAGAAAAGCCCTGGAGGATATGGATGCTGTCCTTTTTGTAGTAGATGCTGCTGATGGCATAGGCAGCGGCGACAGGCATATAGCGGACCTGCTGAAAACAGTGACAGTGCCTGTTATTCTGGCCGTGAACAAGATGGACATAGCCAATCTCGAGCCTGCCCGGAAGGCAGTAGATGAGTTTGTCAAGGATTACAGCTTCAGTGAGATTATCGAGATTTCGGCAGCGACCGGATACAATTTGAGGCTGCTGGAGGACAAGCTGTATACATATTTACCTGAGGGACCTAAATATTATCCCGATGATATGATAACCGACCAGCCTGAGAGGGTGATCATAGCAGAAATCATCCGGGAAAAGGCTTTGCAACTGCTAAAGGAAGAGGTGCCCCATGGCATAGGGGTCGAGATAGAGAGCATCAGTGAGAGGCCTGACAAGGCGATAACAGATGTCCACGCGGTCATAATCTGTGAAAGGACCTCTCACAAGGGGATAGTCATCGGCAAGGGCGGAAGGATGCTGAAGGACATAGGAAGCCTTGCCAGGCAGGATATAGAAAGGCTGCTTGGGACAAAGGTCTATCTTGAGCTTTTTGTCAAGGTCAAGGAAGACTGGCGGAATGATCAAAGTATGCTAAGATCCTTAGGATATGACAAACGCAACTTGTAGCGGTTTAATTTTCATGGAATAGGGCCAACCGGAGCGGGTAGTTTAAATATATGATTCGAAGTCCACAGCAAGAGGAGGCATACATGATGTTGCAGTTATTGTGGAATTGCTTTGAACAAACCGGGTGGATTTCAGCCTATCTATGCTACAAGGCATATCTCAATGCGAATGAGGAGACTTTGGATGACGATAGCACCGACCAGGAAGAACCGGCCCAGATAAGCCAATAGGTGCATATATCTAATTCCGTTAATCTGTAGAGAAGGTATATGATGAAATATATCCATACACAGGGGGTTGTCCTTAAATATACCAACATCAACGAAGCAGACAGGATGCTGACCGTATTCTCACCTGAATACGGCAAGCTCAGGGTACTGGCCAGGGGATGCAGAAAGCCCAAAAGCAGGTTTTTAGCCATGTGCCAGCCTTTCTGCTACGGGGATCTTTATTTAAAACAGCATCGCGAAATTTATATCATGACCCAGGCCGAGGTAGCCAATGCTTACTTTGATCTGAGACACGACATAGAAAGGCTCTCCTACGCTTCATATATAGCAGATCTGACAAACGAGGTGGTCAATGAGGGCGAAAGCAATGAACGCCTCTTCACTCTGCTGCTGAAGGCATTGTCATTTCTGTCGTTCAGTGACACACATCCACTGGACATAGTGCCGGTCTACGAGCTTAAGCTGCTTGATATAGCCGGATACCGTCCCCTGCTGGGCAGGTGTATACTGTGTGGCGCAGAACCGGGCGAAAAGGTCCATTTCAACATAGCCCAGGGCGGTATAGTGTGCCAAAAATGCATCTGTCAGGGCGGCAGCCTGGATGTTGACCTTGCTGTGGTGCAGGCGATGCAGCAAATCCTTGATGCCGATTTGTTTGGATCACGAAGGTTCGGGTTTGAGCCAAAGGTTAGGGAAGGGCTCAATAAGCTCCTGCCCTTGTATGTATCGGAAAAGCTGGAGAAAAGGTTTGATTCCAGAAGCTTTGTAAAAAGCTTTTTTTAGGTCTTATCTTGACAATTCGATAAAATTATATAATATATAACATGGACTCGTTGACATAATTGCTTTGCTTAGGAAAATAATACACAAGGCAATGGGAAAACTAATTTCAGCATGAAAGCTAGCTTTAGCTTACATATTTTATAGACATGATTGGAGGAGAGTTTATGGCTCACAAATACGTATACCTTTTCAGTGAAGGTAATGCGAACATGAGAGAGCTACTTGGCGGCAAAGGCGCCAACCTTGCAGAAATGACTAATCTGGGTCTGCCCGTACCTCAGGGCTTTACAGTCACTACTGAAGCCTGTACCCGGTATTACAACGACGGAGAGGTAATAGCAGACGAGATAGTCGAACAGATCCATGAGGCACTGGCTAAGACAGAAGAGATCGTCGGCAAGAAATTCGGAGATCCGGCAAATCCCTTCCTGGTTTCAGTGCGTTCAGGTGCCAGGGCATCAATGCCTGGTATGATGGATACGATCCTTAATCTGGGTTTGAATGACGAGACAGTCAAAGGCCTGGCTAAGCTGACCAACAATGAAAGGTTCGCTTATGACAGCTACCGCAGATTCATCCAGATGTTCTCAGATGTCGTGATGGAAATAGACAAGGCCAAATTCGAAGCCATACTCGATGCGGTCAAGGAAGAAAACAACGTTAAGCTGGATACCGAGCTTACCGCTGAGAACCTGAAAGAAGTAGTAAGCAGGTACAAAGAGCTGTACAAGCAGGAAAAGGGCGAGGAGTTCCCCCAGGACCCCAGAACGCAGCTCATGGAAGCCGTCAAGGCCGTTTTCCGCTCCTGGAACAATCCCAGGGCGATCGTATACAGAAGGATGAATGACATACCCAGCGATTGGGGTACAGCTGTAAACGTACAAGCCATGGTATTTGGCAATATGGGTGACGATTCTGGTACCGGCGTTGCCTTCACCCGTGACCCCTCAACCGGTGAGAAGAAGTTGTATGGCGAATACCTGATGAATGCCCAGGGCGAGGACGTCGTTGCAGGTATCCGCACTCCCCAGTCAATTTCACAGCTGGCAGAAGTAAACCCGGATGTTTACAGACAGTTTGCTGATATAGCCAAGAAGCTTGAGGACCATTACCGTGATATGCAGGATATGGAGTTCACCATTGAAAAAGGCAAGCTCTATATGCTGCAGACCCGTAACGGCAAGAGGACGGCAAGAGCAGCTGTCAAGATAGCAGTTGACCTGGTAGCAGAGGGCAAGATCACAAAGGAAGAAGCCCTGCTCAAGGTCGATCCCAAGCAGCTTGATGCGCTCCTGCACCCCACCTTTGTACAGGAAGCCCTCAAGAAAGCCAAGCCTATAGCCAAGGGCCTGCCGGCATCACCCGGAGCTGCATGCGGCGCCGTATACTTCACGGCAGAAGCTGCCAAAGCAGCCGCTGAAGCCGGGCAGAAGGTCATCCTTGTGCGCGAGGAGACCTCTCCTGAGGATATCGAAGGCATGTATGCATCAGAGGGTATCCTGACAGCCCGCGGCGGTATGACATCTCACGCAGCCGTTGTGGCAAGGGGCATCGGTACCTGCTGCGTAGCCGGATGCGGAGAGATCTCGATAAATGAAAAGGCAAAGACATTCACAGCAGCCGGCAAGACCTACAAGGAAGGCGATATGATCTCCCTGGACGGAAGCACGGGCTATGTATATGGCGAAGTCATTCCTACGGAGGAGCCCAAGCTGACCGGAGATTTTGCTACTCTTATGAGCTGGGCGGACGAAGTAAGGACCCTCAAGGTCAGGACCAATGCCGACTCACCCAAGGATGCAAGGCAGGCAGTTGAATTTGGTGCAGAGGGTATCGGCCTTTGCAGGACAGAGCACATGTTCTTCGATGCTGACAGGATCCCGGCGTTCCGCAGGATGATAGTTGCAACCAATGAGGCTGACAGAAGGAAGGCCCTTGAGAAGATACTTCCCATGCAGAAGGCTGACTTCAAAGGAATATACGAAGCTATGGAGGGCAGGCCTGTAACTATCCGCCTGCTGGATCCCCCGCTTCACGAATTCCTGCCTCACGAAGACAAGGATATAGCAGAGCTGGCCAAAGAGCTCGGCATGACCTTCGATGAGCTCAAGTCCGTTGTGACCAGCCTGAAAGAGCTCAACCCGATGCTCGGTCACAGGGGCTGCCGTCTTGCAGTTTCCTATCCGGAAATTGCTGAAATGCAGACTCGCGCCATCATCGAGGCTGCAGCTGAGGTCAAGCTGGAAAAGGGCTATGATGTGGTGCCCGAGATCATGATCCCCCTGGCATGCGAGATCAAGGAGCTCAAGTATGTGAAGGATATCATAGTCCGCACTGCTGAAGCCGTGCTGAAGGAAAAAGGCGTAGAGCTCAAATACATGGTCGGTACCATGATCGAGATCCCGAGGGCTGCTCTGACGGCAGACGACATTGCGACCGAAGCCGAGTTCTTCTCCTTCGGTACCAATGACCTGACCCAGATGACCTATGGCCTGAGCCGCGATGACGCTGGCAGGATCCTGGAAGACTACTACAAGGCGAAGATCTTTGAGTCGGATCCGACAGCAAGGCTGGACCAGGTTGGTGTAGGCAAACTGATGAAGATGGCAGTTGAGCTTGGCAAGAAGACCAGGCCGGACATCAAGCTGGGCATTTGTGGAGAGCATGGCGGAGATCCGAGCTCCATCGAATTCTGCCACAAGATCGGACTCAACTATGTGTCCTGCTCACCCTTCAGGGTACCGATCGCCAGGCTGGCTGCAGCTCAGGCAAGAGTCCTTGAGCTGTCCGGCAAGGATAACCTGGGACAGAAATAATTAATGCAGGTAAAATCAAGATTAAGCTTATTTGATAGAGCTGCCTCAAATCACAATGAGATTTGGGGCAGCTCTTTTTATGCCGGATCCAATGTAAAATCACTTGGGCCATTATGATATTCAGCAGACATATCTGCAATCATGGTCATATTTATTTATACACTTATGGAAGAATCAAGGGAAAAAGACCTGCTTTGTCTTTTTTAAGTTGCGTAGGCGGACAGGTTTAGGTATTATATAGTTAAGGTAAATTATCCAATTCGGCTAATTTAATGAAAGAAGTGATATGATATGAGTATCGATGTGCTGAAGCAGGCTATCGAAGCTGGCAAGACAGCCCTCGGCATCGAGCTGGGTTCGACCCGCATCAAGGCTGTGCTGACGGATCTTGATCACAATATCCTGGCAACCGGGAGCCACAGGTGGGAGAACAGGTTTGAAAACGGTGTCTGGACTTATAGCCTCGATGATATATGGAATGGTTTGCGCAGTTGTTATGCAGACCTATGCCGGGATGTATCGGATAAATACGGCACAGTACTCACAACAGTCGGGTCTATGGGCATTTCAGCCATGATGCATGGCTACATGGCCTTTGGCAAAAACGGCAACCTGCTTGTGCCCTTTCGCACCTGGCGAAATACCATAACCGGCGAAGCAGCCGAAAAGCTGACTGACCTTTTCAAATTCAACATACCTCAGCGATGGAGTATAGCGCACCTGTATCAGGCTATGCTGAACGGTGAGGATCATGTAGGAGATATCGACTATCTCACTACCCTGGCAGGTTATATCCACTGGAAGCTGACCGGGGAGAGGACCGTGGGCATAGGAGAGGCCTCCGGCATGTTCCCGATTGAAAACGGCCGATACGCTCCTGAGATGTTGGAAAAGTTCGACTGCATCGCCAAGGATATGCCCTGGCGCCTTGTGGATATCCTGCCCCGTATACAGATGGCGGGTGAGCAGGCAGGTGTACTCACAGAAGAGGGCGCAAGGCTGCTTGATCCGTCTGGCAACCTCAGACCGGGTGCCCCCTTGTGCCCACCGGAGGGTGATGCAGGCACCGGCATGGTAGCAACAAATGCCATAGTGCCGCGTACTGGCAATATCAGTGCTGGTACCAGCGTATTTGCAATGATAGTGCTGGAAAAGCCCCTCTCCAGGGTCTATGTTGAAATCGACATAGTAACTACCCCTGTGGGAGATCCGGTAGCCATGGTGCATTGCAACAACTGCACCAGCGAGATAGATGCCTGGGTAGACCTCATGGGTGAGGCCGCATCAGCCCTTGGCGCCAAATTTGATGCTGACAAGCTGTATGCGACCCTGTTCAACGCCGCCCTTAAGGGTGATGCTGATTGCGACGGCATGCTGTCCTACAATTACTTTGCCGGTGAGCCTGTTACAGGCTTTGACGAGGGCAGGCCGCTTTTCGTGCGCAAGCCTGGCAGCAGGCTGACTCTTGCCAACTTCATGCGGTCCCAGCTATATGGAGCCATAGCAACGCTGAAGCTTGGTATGGACATATTATCAGGTGAACAGGTAGCCATAGACAGCATCACCGGGCATGGCGGTTACTTCAAGACCAGCGGCGTAGGACAAAGAATGATGGCAGCAGCGCTCAATACGCCTGTCACAGTTATGGAGACAGCAGGCGAGGGCGGCCCCTGGGGCATGGCGATCCTGGCGGCATATATGAAAAACCGGCAGGATAATGAGACCCTGAGCGACTATCTAAATAACCAGGTATTCAAGAATACCAAAAAAGTCGTGGTAGAACCGGACGAGGCTGATGTCGCCGGCTTTGAGAGCTACATAAAGGACTACAGCGAAGGCCTGAAGATCCAGCGGGCTGCTGTGGAAGCCCTTGTCTGATACGGTGCCCTGATCAATTCGGCTGTATGGCACAGATATATACTATATTAAATGTATAAAGGAAGGTGCAGCTATGAAACAGTATAAATTTTGGTTTGTCGTCGGTTCACAGCATCTGTATGGCCCAGAGGTGCTTAGGATAGTGGCTGAGCGCGCAGAGGAGATGGCCAGGTGGATATCAGACAATCCCAACATTCCCTGCACGCTGTCATACAAGGCTACGGTAAAGACCCCTGATGAGATAACGGCAATAGTAAAGGAAGCCAACTATGATGATTCCTGCGCTGGCATCGTGACCTGGTGCCACACCTTTTCACCGAGCAAGATGTGGATAAATGGTCTAAAGCTTCTGCAAAAGCCCCTTTGCCATTTTGCCACTCAGTATAACCGGACGATCCCCAATGAGGAAATCGATATGGATTTCATGAACCTGAACCAGGCGGCCCATGGCGATCGTGAACATGGCTTCATAGCCACCAGGCTGCGCCTTGGCAGAAAGGTGATAATGGGCTATTGGAAGGACCATGAGGTACTGAAAGAGCTTGGTCTCTGGATGAGGTCTGCAGTGGGTTACAATATAAGCCAATCCCTCAAGGTAGTGCGCTTTGGCGACAATATGCGGCAGGTGGCAGTAACTGAGGGTGACAAGGTTGAAGCTCAGATAAAGCTCGGCTGGCAGGTGAACACCTGGCCGGTAGGCGAGCTGGCAGAGCAGATCAATGCCGTCAGCGAAGCGGAAGTGGACGCCCTTATGGCGGAATATGCCGAAAAGTATGATATAAACACCGACAACCTGGCTGCTGTAAGGTATCAAGCCAGGGAGGAGCTTGCGATCCTGCGTATACTGGAGCGGGAAGGGGCAACCGCCTTTACCAACACCTTTGAGGATCTCTACGGCATGGAGCAGCTGCCGGGCCTGGCCACCCAGCGCATACTGGAGCGAGGCTACGGCTATGGCGCTGAGGGCGACTGGAAGGTAGCCGCAATGACACGCATAATCAAAGCCATGTGTGAAGGCATGGACGGCGGCACCGGTTTTATGGAGGACTATACATATCATCTTGATGAAGGCATGGAGTATACTCTCGGAGCTCACATGCTGGAGGTCTGCCCGACCCTGGCTGCAGGCAAGCCCAGGATCGAAGTCCATCCCCTTGGCATAGGCGGCAAGAGCGATCCTGCCCGCCTGGTCTTTGAAGGTAAGGCAGGCAAAGGTACGGTGACCTCCCTGGTGGATATGGGCGGCAGGCTGCGCCTGATAGTACAGGATATCGAGGCCGTCAGACCGATCATGAGCATGCCCAACCTCCCTGTTGCCCGGATAATGTGGAAGCCGATGCCTGACCTGCGGACCGGGGCCAGGCTTTGGATCCTGGCAGGCGGAGCGCATCATACCGTCCTGTCCTATGATGCGACGCCTGAAATGCTTGAGGACTGGGCTGAAATGATGGGAATCGAGTATGTCCATATAGGAAAGGATACCAATGTCGGCTTGTTCAAACAGCAATTGTTCCTCGCCGATATGGCCTGGAAGCTGAGATGATAGCTCCGACGAATCCAAGGCAGTATATGAGCAATGCAGGATATTACTCCTGCATTGTTTTTTTACCTATGAAGCTTTCGTTTGTTATTGTATCGATCCTTAAGTCAAAGGCAAATATCAGAGTGCTGCATATGACTATGAAGGTTATTTGATATGGAATGTGGTATATATAAGAGAGGCAAAAAGAATCACTATTGATCGGGAGTGAAACGCATGATCCGTGAGGAGATCGAAAAGCTGGAGATAAAGCTGCTTTCACCCTATGCAGCCTTCAGCAGCAAAAGCAAGGGACGGTTGAAGCCGGATGATCCCTGCACCATCAGGACCGAGTTCCAGCGGGACCGCGACCGGATCCTGCACTGCAAATCCTTCCGCAGACTCAAGCACAAAACCCAGGTGTTCATTTCTCCCGAAGGCGACCATTACAGGACCAGGCTTACCCACACGCTTGAGGTTTCGCAGATCGCCCGCACTATAGCCAGAGCCCTGGGGCTGAATGAGGATCTGACTGAAGCTATTGCCCTGGGTCATGATCTGGGGCATACGCCCTTTGGCCATACAGGAGAAAAGGTATTGAACTCTATATCATCCAATGGTTTCAAACACAATGTGCAAAGCCTGAGGGTCGTCGATGTGCTGGAGGGCGGGGAAGGTCTGAATCTTACCTGGGAGGTCAGGGATGGTATCCTCAATCACACGATGTCGGGCAAACCGGGCACCCTGGAAGGCAGGGTCGTATCCATTAGCGACCGTATAGCATACATAAATCATGATATAGATGATGCGATAAGGGCAAAGGTGATAGATGAGGCTGAGTTGCCCAAAAGCTGCATTGATGTGCTGGGCGACACCCATAAAAAGAGGATCAACACCATGGTGACGGATATCATCTACCATAGCATGGGCAAGCCTGAAGTATCGATGAGCAGTGAAGTGGGACAAGCAACAAACCTGCTTAGGGAGTTCATGTTTGAAAGGGTGTATATCGATTCCAAGGCCAAGTCTGAAGAGAGAAAAGCAATGAATATCGTCGAGGCCTTGTTTGACTATTACATGAAGCATATAGACAGCATGCCCGCTGAGTATATACGGCAGATAGAAGCATATGGCAAGGAACAGGCGGTTTGCGACTACATAGCAGGCATGACGGACAGGTATGCCATAAGGATGTTCCAGGACCTGTTCATCCCTGCGCCTTGGAAGCAGTTTTAGAAAATCTGAGCTTGATGCAGGATTATAGGATATGATGTCGAATATTATTAGTCTGTACCATGCCAGATGCACCGTTTTTTTATTTGTCTGCTTTAAAAAACAAAATAAAGAAGGAAAAGATATGGATTTGGCGAACTTATAATATCAACAGGAACAGGTGAAGCAAATGCCGTGGTATCCTGATGACTGGATAGATGAGGTTACAGCTAGCTGTGACATAGTCGATGTGATCCGGGAATATGTAGTGTTGAAACCAAGCGGCAGGGGTTATTTCGGTTTATGTCCGTTTCATAATGAAAAGACAGCCTCCTTTCATGTATCTCCTGAAAAACAGCTATACCATTGTTTCGGATGCGGTGAAGGAGGCAATGTTATTTCATTCATAATGGCGATGGAGCGCCTGGATTTTGTAGAAGCGCTTCATTTTCTCGCTGAGAAGGCCGGGATCCCGATCCCGGAGCAAAAGGATACAGGCAGGCAGAAGGTCTCAACGGTTTCGGAGGACATAAAGGAAGAGCTATATGATATCAACAGAGAATGTGCCGGCTACTACCATAAAATGCTCCTCTCGGACCAGGGAAGACCGGCGCTTGAATACTTAAGGTCCCGCGGGCTCAATATGGGTGTAATCAAGGCTTTTGGGCTTGGATACGCCCCTGATGACTGGGAAAGCGCATTGAGGCTCCTAAAGTCCAAGGGATATGACGAAAGTAAGATACTTGCTGCCGGCATTGCGGTTGAAAATAAGGAAAAGGGCAGGGTCTACGACCGCTTCCGCAACCGCATCATGTTTCCGATCATCGATATGAGGGGGAGAGTGACAGGCTTCGGCGGGAGAGTGATGGATGACTCCCTCCCAAAGTACCTGAATACATCTGACAGCCCGGTCTTCAACAAGAGTACTACTCTATACGGTATAAACCGGACTAAAAAGGTAAGGCCGCTGGAGTTCTTGATCATAGTCGAAGGCTACATGGATGTAATAGCGCTCCACCGGTTCGGATTCCCTCAGGCAGTGGCATCACTTGGTACTTCACTGACTATGGAGCAGGCAAAGCTCATGCGCCGTTTGGCTTCAGAGGTCTACATAGCCTATGACGGCGATACTGCCGGGCAGGCTGCCACCCTCAGGGGTCTTGACATACTGAAGGAAGCCGGTTGCAAGGTCAGGGTCATGCAATTTCCGCAGGGGATGGATCCCGATGAGGTATTGGCCAGGTATGGGCCCGAGTACTTCAAAAAGCTGATGGCTCAGAGCTTTCCACTTATAGGCTATAAGTTTGAGATGCTAAAGTCGAAGTATGATTTGAGCACACAAAGCGGTGGAATGGATGCCTGCAAGGAAGGCTGTGAGATACTTGCCAAGGTTGATAATGAAATAGAGAGGGAAGTCTATATACCCCAGCTTGAGGCGATCACAGGCATCCGGCAGGAGGCGATCCGTGCCCAGATCAAAAAAATACGGTCTGCTAACGAGCAAAACAATCTAAAAAGGAATATAAGTGGTAATAATAGGAACACTAGGGACAAAAAGAGCTTGAAGATATTGCATTCAAGCCAAACTAAAGCGGAGATGTACCTTATAAACCTTATGGCCCAGGGGGAGACGGCAGCGGCAAAAGTAGTTGAAGGGCTTGAGGATATCAGTCCTGAAGGTTCCCTGCTCAATGAAACGGCAGACATAGTAAAAGGGCTGCTCGAAAGAGGACGGGAAGTCAACGGGGCTCAGATACTCAGCCACATGCAGGATGAAGCCAAGGCAAAAAAACTAATTGAAATATTTAATATTGAAATGGAGTATGATAATATAGATAATTTTATATCGGATTGCCTTGACATGGTAGCCGTGGGCATTCTGGAAAGCAAGCGGCAGAACATTCAAAATGAAATCACCCGGATGGATCAGGAGGGTATTTCTGACCCGGATAAATATAGGATGCTGCTGAAGCAGTTGAAAGACATCAACGCTGAGATCAAATTTCGACAGACCAGAAAGGAGGGAAGTTCGTGACAAACGGAGAGTCAAAGATGAGCCGTATAAAGGAACTGATTGAAAAGGGTAAAGCCAAAGGCTCTTTGACATATAATGAAATTATGGACATGCTGGAAGAAATCGAGCTTCAGCCCGAGCAGATCGAAAAGGTATATGAAAGCCTGGAGGCTCTTGGTATAGATGTGACTGATGAAGTATCAGAAGCAGATGAGTCTCCGGACAAGGAAGATGCTCTATCGGTACCGGAAGGGATCAGTGTTGATGATCCGGTTCGTATGTATCTCAAGGAAATCGGCAAAGTGCCTTTGCTGACGGCTGAAGAAGAAGTAGAGCTGGCGCAGCGGATGAGCCAGGGCGATGAAGAGGCCAAGCGCAAGCTGGTAGAGGCAAACCTCCGCCTGGTAGTGTCCATTGCCAAGCGTTATGTCGGCCGAGGCATGCTGTTTCTCGATTTGATCCAGGAAGGCAATCTCGGGCTTATCAAGGCTGTTGAAAAATTCGACTATGAGAAAGGGTTCAAGTTCAGCACCTATGCCACATGGTGGATACGTCAGGCTATCACCAGGGCAATAGCCGACCAGGCCCGTACCATACGTATTCCTGTACATATGGTCGAAACCATAAACAAGCTTATCAGAGTATCCAGGCAGCTGCTGCAGGAGTACGGCAGGGAGCCTACCCCTGAAGAGATTGCAAAAGAGATGAACATACCTGAGGACAAGGTAAGGGAAATAATGAAAATAGCGCAGGAGCCAGTATCGCTGGAGACCCCGATAGGTGAAGAGGAGGACAGTCATCTGGGTGATTTCATACCGGATGATGAAGCGCTTGCACCTTCCGATGCTGCTGCTTTCACACTTTTGAAAGAACAGCTGATGAGTGTGCTTGACACTCTGACCAAAAGAGAAGAGATGGTTCTTAGGCTCAGATTTGGTCTGGATGATGGCCGGGCACGCACTCTGGAAGAAGTAGGCAAGGAGTTCAACGTTACCAGGGAAAGGATAAGGCAGATAGAGGCCAAGGCATTAAGGAAGCTCAGACATCCCAGCAGAAGCAAAAAGCTCAAGGATTACCTGGATTGATCATGCAGGACTGGTTCTGCATTGCACTAAAAGCGACTGTTTCAAAGACAGCCTGGCTTTTTTGAAACAGTTGCTTTTATCATATCCGGGCAGAGTAAAAATTCTCGGATAAAAACCTGTTGACTTGAGCAAGCCTAATAGTTATAATAATAATGTCGCGCTTGGGCCTTTAGCTCAGTTGGTTAGAGCAACCGGCTCATAACCGGTTGGTCCGGGGTTCGAGTCCCTGAAGGCCCACCATTATAACAATTATAGCCTATACACACTGGAACACCGAAAAAGTCGGTGTTTTTTTATCCCTAAAGAGTACCCTGGGCAGACCGGGGTCTACTGTTGACAGGTGGTTGACACGCATGAAGCTTAAAGGCCGGCTGAAAGCAATAGCTGACATGGTCCCGGGCGCAGAGTGCCTGGCTGACATCGGTACTGACCATGGCTTTTTGCCAGCATACCTTGTTCAAAAAGGTACAGTGTCCAGGGCTATTGCGGCCGACATCAGCAAGGGGTCACTGGATAAGGCAAGGAAGCTTGTCAGGCAGCTCAGGCTGGAGGACAGGATCGAAACCAGGCTGGGCAGCGGCCTGTCTGTTCTAAAAGCAGGAGAAGCGGATATAATTGTCATTGCCGGTATGGGTGGCATACTCATAAGTGAAATACTGGCCGCTGATGAAGCCACAGCCAGGTCCGCTTCTGGATTGATATTGCAGCCTATGACTGCTCAAAGGGAGCTCAGGCAGTGGCTTGCAGGGCATGGCTATGCCATTTTCGATGAGGAACTGGTCGCAGACCAGGGGAGGATATATGAAATAATGGCGGTGAGGTCCGGCAGCCAGGACATAGACGATGAACTATACCTCGATATCGGCAGATGCCTTATCGAGAAAAGGCATCCCCTTCTAAGGGAGCATCTGGAGCGAAAAATGAAAAAGGCTGCAGAGATAATGGCTGAGCTTGAGCAAAGCGGCTCTGCGGTGTCAACTCAGCGGGCGGAAGAGTACAGGGATATGCTCAGGCGATACAAGGAGGTATATGATGACATATCGGGTTAGGGATATTGCAGAGCTTATGGAGCAGCTGGCTCCTCAAAGGCTGGCAGAAGCCTGGGATAACGTCGGCCTGCTTGCAGGCAGCGCCAATAAGCCGGTAAAAAGAATACTGGTTACCCTTGATGTCACTGGGGGCGTGATCGAGGAAGCTGTCCGGAAGAAGGCAGATCTTATCATCAGCCACCACCCGGTCATATTCAGGCCTGTAAAGGCTGTGAATGATGAAAGCTGGGCAACGTCGATAGTAATGGGGCTGCTTAAGGCTGATATCTCCGTTTTCTGTGCCCATACCAATCTTGACAAAGCCATTGGAGGCATGGATGATGCCCTGGCTGAGTGCCTTGGTCTTGTTGACGCAAAACCATTGACCTATGCTGGTAATGAACCATTTCAGCCGCTCTTTGGCAGGATCGGCAAATTGCCTGAACCTGTCAGCCTGAAGGAATATATCTATAATGTAAAGCAGACTCTTGGGTCTGCAAGCGTAAGCTACATCGGGGACGAGAGCAAAATCATAAAAGTGGTTGCCAGCTGTGCAGGCGCCGGCGGGGATTTGCTGCCTGAGGCTGCCAGGGCGGGGGCTGACCTTTACATAACAGGAGAAGTAAAGCATCATGATGCAGTAGCAGCCCAGGACCTCAACATTGGCTTAGGGGTCTTCGGACACTATGCTACCGAACAGCCTGGCATAAGCAAGCTAATTAAGCGTTTACAAAACCTTATTAATACTTTACAATATACTATAGAAGTTATTCCGTCTGAAGATTATTGTGATCCTTTATGCAGCTTACAGGAATAAGCAAGGCTTATTCCTTTTTCGTAATAGAGCCAGCTAGTATGAAGAATACGTAGCTCGCATTGAATATCAACAAGAAGGAGGATGTTTATGGAACAGCTGGACATTCTATGGGAATACCAGGAACTCGATTTGATCGTAGATCAATATGAAAATGACATCAAGAACTCAGCTTCGCGTAAACAGCTATTAAAGCTAAAAAAATACCTGGTAGACAGAGATCAGTATCTGGTCAAGCTGGATGAAGAAGCGAATAGTAAGACCGATGATTTCGACAGGATCCTGCGTGAGTTTGAGAGCATTCAGGATACAATGGCTAACATAACAAAAAAGGCGGGGTCCGGTGAAGTGAAGTCACTGGACGAGATCGAGCAGATGCTCAAGGAAGGGCTTTTACTGCAGGATAAGCTGAAGAAAAATGAATCAGAGCTGAGAAAGCTGATCAATGAGTTGAATTCCTTTGAAAAAGAACTGGAAGACATACTCGCAAAGGTGGCTCAAGCCAAGAAGGAATTTGCCAGGATAAAAAAGGAGTATGATAACGAGGTCGAGAAGATAAAGCAAGAGCAGGGCGAGGTCAAGGCAAAGAGGGATATGCTTGCTGCAAACATA
The DNA here is from genome assembly GCA_029549985.1 of Bacillota bacterium. GTDB lineage: Bacteria > Bacillota > Clostridia > Caldicoprobacterales > DTU083 > JAKORJ01. The sequence goes on along the minus strand of JAKPIB010000021.1, from coordinate 51,845 downwards.
GACAAGGCCCTGCTGGCCAAATACAACAACCTTAAGATCACCAGGACTCCTGTCATCGCTGTCCTGGAAAACGATCAATGCAGCGGCTGTTTTATGAGTCTGGCATCTCTTGTCGTGCAAAATGTAAAGGATCGCAAGCGGATAGTCGAATGTGAAAACTGCGGCAGGCTTTTATACTACAGGAACTAGACCAGTAAAGCAATAGTCTGGTCTAGCACTCCAGGCAGAAATTGCATTTTGACATAGACCACCACCTATGCTATTATAATGTTCCCAAAAGCATATCGTTTGTGAGTGAGTTGAATGATCGCGGCTGCCAGATGGCAGACGAGGAAAGTCCGAGCTCCGCAGGGCAGGGTGCTGGGTAATACCCAGTGGAGGCGACTCCAAGGAAAGTGCAACAGAGAGATACCGCATGCTGAAGGTATCAGCCTTCAGTATGTAAGGGTGGAAAGGCGAGGTAAAAGCTCACCAGCTTCCGGGCGACCGGAATGGCTATGTAAACCCCACCCGGAGCAAGACCTGATAGGGGACATATGCGGTGGCCCGCCGCGTCCCGGGAAGGTCGCTTGAGCCTGCCGGCAACGTCAGGCCTAGATAGATGATCATTCACGACAGAACTCGGCTTACAGACTTATCTCACAAACGTTTACGAAACTCAGTACAAGACTTGTATTGAGTTTTTTCTTTTGTTGTCTAAGCATACGCCATATGCTAGTATAAAAATTAAAAATATACAGTTTTAAAAGTATAACAAAAAAAGAGGAGTAGATCATGATGCCAAAAAGAGAAGACCACATAACCTGGGACGATTATTTCATGGGTATTGCGATCCTTTCAGGATACAGGAGCAAGGATCCGGCCACCCAGGTCGGGGCATGCATAGTGGACAGCAAGACAAATAGGATAATCAGCGTGGGATACAATGGTCTGCCTGTCGGGTGCTCGGACGATGAATTTCCATGGGAGCGCGAAGGTAAGCTGCTGGAAACCAAATATCCCTTTGTAGTACATGCCGAGCTGAATGCCATCCTCAACAACCGTACAGCTTCATTTGACGGAAGCAAGATCTATACCACGCTGTTTCCCTGCAATGAATGCACCAAGGCTATCATTCAGGCAGGGATAAAGGAGATCATATACTTGAGTGACAAATATGCCGAAACAGACAATGTGAAAGCATCAAAGCTGATGCTCGAAAAGGCCGGGGTCAAATGGAGAAGGTTTGAATCCACGCGAAAGCAAGCAGTCCTGAAGTTTGAGGCGGAGTCTGACTCCTGACCATCCAATAAGCGGATATTTTTTCACCTGTAGCAACAAAATAATTATGTTGTGATGAAAACTGGTGTTTCAGTGAAGCAGAACAGGCTTTACAGGTGACCGAAGGGAGGTTCATATGCTTAAGATCCTTGGCCTTCAGGTTTTTGACGGTCCCAGTGTTTACAGTCACAAACCTGTTGCCAGACTGAGGCTGAAGATGGGCAAGTGCCTTGACAGGCCTTCTAATGAGATGCCCGGGCTGTATGAGCGTTTGACAACGGATTTTCCCGGCCTAAAAGCTCATCACTGCTCAAGGGATCATGAAGGGGGATTCCTGGAAAGGCTGCAGGAGGGCACGTATCTTCCTCATATAATAGAGCATCTATGCCTGGAGGTCCAATCATGTCTTGGCCATGATGTGAGATATGGAAAAGCCAGGACCACAGAAGATGACGACTGTTACGATATCATTTTCGCCTACAAGGACGAAAGATTGGTAGAACCGGTCGTCAGATTCGTATTGGACTATATTAAGTGCTTTCTGGCCGGCAAGACATTCGACATAAGCGGTCGATTCAAGCAGCTTGAGGATATACGCAGGCTTGAAAGGACAGTAGGACAGGAAAAAGGCAATGCGTTGGTGGTTGCCTTTGCCGGAGATGATGACAGCCCGGCCTTCCTGACAGCCGGCATGCTGGATGCATATGGGATGAAAGTGGGCGTGGCAGCATCAAGGGGCATATACATAAACGGCATCAGGAAGAGCAGGAGAAATGCTGTCTGCAAAAGTGCCGCAAGGCAGGTCATCAACATACCCGACCTGGATGTGGCTTTGATCGAAACGGATACCAGGCATATACTAGATGAAGGGCTTGCATACCACAAGGCAAGTGTAGCAGTGCTTTGCAGCCTGATCGACGGACACCTTGGCAGGAAGCACGTTGAAGACATTGAGGATCTCATATATATAAAATCCTTAACGATAGAAGCTGTTCGACCTGAGGGCTTTTGTATCCTCAATGCCGATGAGCCATATATCACAGACCTGCTTGACAGGGCCCGTGGGAACATCGTTTTATACGGGCTTAACAAGCAGTCTGCAGTCATGCAGGAGCATATAAAAACCGGCGGTGAAGCAATATGCTGTTTTAACGACGGCATTTACTGCATCAAGGAAGGTATTGAGACAAGGCTCCTGGGCTATGAGGACATTGCAGGCACAGACCTGAGTATGGCTTTGCTGGGCAATATGATGGCTGCCATTGCTGTGTGCAGGGCTTTATGTATACCCTGGAGCTCCATTCCCAGCCTGGCCCTCAAGCAGCTTCGGAGCAAAAGACAAAGCAGGGGGCAGGTTATCAATATCCCTCGACCGGCATATTATAAAGCCAGGTGGTGAACTATAGCTACAGGTTTAGGACCTGGTAGCCGAATGTGATGAAGGAGGACTCTGTATGACCGCCAAGGGTAGGATTAAAAAGGTATTTTCAGGGAGCAACACAAGCGCGGGCTTTTTTTCCTTGTTCAACAATATAGCAGGACGGGATGCCAGGCGCGTGTTTATCATAAAGGGCGGGCCAGGTACCGGCAAATCGACGCTCATGAAAGCGGTCGGGGAGAAAATGCGCGAGAAGGGGTATGATATAGAGCATCACTATTGCTCATCTGATCCTGGCTCACTGGATGCTCTTGTTATCCCGACGCTGAAGGTAGCCATGCTGGACGGCACAGCTCCTCATATAGTAGATCCTGTCATACCCGGAGCTGTTGATGAAATAGTGAACCTTGGCGAGCACTGGTCAGAGGATGTCCTGGAAAACCATAAGGAGGAGATAATCGGCATCAGGAAACGGATGCGCCGGCATTTCGATACGGCATACAGCCTCCTGCGTGAATCCAAAGTCGCATACGAAGAATGGAGCAGTTACATATCTGAAGCAATGGACAAGACCAGATACAATAAGATCACCAGGATACTGGTCGACAGCATTTTTGCAGACAAGGCCAGAGAGGTCAGACCAGAACCGAACGCAAGGCATTTGTTTGCGTCTGCGATCACATCAAGGGGCATCGTCGATCATCTGGAGACCCTATTGGACAATGTCATGAATCTATATACAGTCAAGGGCGAACCGGGATCAGGGGTCAAGGAGCTGATCGCGCGCATAGCCCAGGAGGCATCAGAGCGAGGCTTTTATACTGAGCAGTATCATTGTCCCTATGAGCCGGATAAGCTTGATATGGTCATCATACCTTCCATTGGCACCGCTGTCCTCAATTCAAGCCTGCCGTATCACCTGGACATCAAAAAGCTGGATCAGGTGAGGATCATAGAGGAAATAGACTTGAACTCATGCCTTAGGCAGCAGGAGATCAGGCAATTTGACGAGGAACTGCAGGATGCAAAGCTCCGCTACAATTCATTGGTGGCAAAAGCCATACGAAGCCTGGCTAAAGCCATGGATATCCATGCCAGGCTGGAGCAGATATATGCCGAAGCCATGGACTTTGAACAGGTCAGTCAAGTAAGAGACAGGGTCCTGGCTAAAATCCTGGATTATGCCAAATATACATAAGAAAATCCTTTGCCGGGGACACAGATCTTATTTCAGCCAAAAACCACATATTTTAAAACGGGAAATAAGAGGGGATTTAATGAAGATTATAGAATAACATTATAATTGCACTTAAAAATGTTATTCGTTAACAAACTCTTATTTTAATGCCAATTTGCATTATTATTCGCAAAATCTGTGTCCCAAAAAGGTGATTATAGTGAATTCGAATTATTCACCAGTGCCTCTGAGCCGTTTTTTTACTTTTAAATTCTCCCCAATAGCTTCCACTATCATCTCACTAGCCGTAGCATTCACAGTGATGCTGCTCAACAAAGTACCGGAATGGTATGCCCATTTTTTCATCATACATCTGCTTATAGATACTGCCGGCATTTTTGCTTCGCTGTGCATATTTATTGTTGTATGGCAGACCTATGACCGGCTGGGTCCGGCCATGGGACTGGCATGTGCCGGTTTCCTGGTAGTCGCATTGCTTGACATACTGCATCTGTACTATTTTCCAACCTCAGAGCAAACGCTGGCTGCCTCCTACGAGATGAGCCGGCTCTATTCCTATCTTGCCAGGTTGTCTCAGGCTGTAATACTGTTACTGACCGTAGCATGCACCAGGCCGCTGCGCCTGCAGAAAAACATATTTCTGCTCTATGCATTAGTGAGTCTGGCCGCTATGGTTTCTGTCGTCACCCTGTTTGGCAGAAATCTGCCTGCCATTGAGGCCAGGACCTTGCTGCTGATCAGGCAGGTCCTGTGGATCCCTGTGATTGCCTTGCTCATTATTTCGGTTGTGATCAGTTTTCGATATAGTATGTCGGAGAGGGTTTCCTCTAGCAATGATTTCCGGACTGCTCTGTTTTTGACCATTGCCTACACCTCCTTACTTGCCATCGTGGGTGAGCAAAATAACGATTTTATTGTGTCTGTTCTGGTATTAAAGCTGTTTTCTTATGGTTTTTTATGCAAAGCCATCATAGCCAAGGGAGTAGCAGAGCCTGTAAAAATCATCAAAGCCACTGCTGATCAGATGACAGCAGTATTGGACAGGCTGCCTGATGGTATCATCCTTTACGATGAGGACAACAAAGCATCCTTTGTCAACAATGCTGCAGCAGATTTGCTTAAAGCTGACAAGAATGCCCTCCTTGATCTGACCATGGAAGAGCTTGAGGAAAGGTACAGTCATGAGCTGAATGCAGAGTATAAAAAGCTGGCCATGGGCCATGCGCTGATCTTCAGCGAGGCAGGCATGCGACAGGCACCGGAGGACATCAGGCTGTATGCAACCACTATACTTGATTCACTTGCCTGCCCGGTGCTGGTGTGCGACAAAAACGGGGATATTGTTTATGCCAACAAGAAGCTAAAGGAGCTGCTTGAGTTTTTAAATCAGGATTGTATCGGCATGAGCATATCCGAATTCCGGGACATGTTGTCCGGAGTTGCCGAGCTATCGCATACCCGATGTGATATATCTAATGGCTTTAGTGAGATCATCATTAAAAAGGATCATCACAGGAAAGTATTGCTTTATCAGCAGGCACCCATCTTAAGTGCTGATGGCGAAACATTGGGCACTGTTTTTGTGGGCTCAGATATCACGCAGCTGAGAGAACAGGAAAACGTTATCATACAGCAGGAAAAGCTGGCCCTGCTGGGGCAGATGGGAGTAAGCATCGTTCACGAGACCAAAAACTTCCTGACGACCATCAAGGGTGGCATACAGCTCCTTGAAGCCCTGACCAAGGACACGAAGGTCAGGCAGATAGCAAAAAGGATAAACAACGCAACCGATGACGTCAATAAAATAATCAGCAGCTTCCTGCAGCTCTCAAAGCCGCAATGTTTCACATATAAGGAGACTTCACTGAACCAGCTCTTAGAGTCTACCCTGCCGATGCTGGAATCATCATCCTATATCAAGGGTGTCAAGCTTGAGCTGGCATTGTGTGACGATGAGCATATGGTCATGTGCGATGAATTCCAGATAAAGCAGGTGATCCTTAACATAGCCAATAATGGCATAGAAGCCATGGCCAATGCCTCGGATCCGGTGCTTAGGATATCGACACGGTATGAACCCAGTTCGAATAGGATGATAATCTGCATAGAGGACAAGGGGCAGGGAATGCCCGAGCATGTGATAAGGGAGCTTGGAAAGCCGTATTTTACGACCAAGGAAAGCGGAACCGGGCTGGGCCTGACCGTCTGTTACAGGATAATCAGAGACCATAAGGGCAGTATAGATATAGACAGCAAGGTTGGTGAAGGCAGCAGATTTTATGTTTCACTGCCCTGCACAGACCCTGTCAACTAGTATCCTGACCTGGCTATTGCAGTATAAATATTGCTATGTTAAAATAATAGTTTGTTGAAATCAAATTGACTACGAAAGAGGAAACCATGTGATAATAAGAGATGACATAAGAAACATAGCAATCATAGCGCATGTAGACCATGGCAAGACCACGCTTGTAGATCAGCTGCTCCGCCAGAGCGGAGTCTTCAGGGAAAACCAGCAGGTCCGGGAAAGGGTGCTGGACTCAAACGACCTAGAGCGCGAACGGGGGATCACGATCCTTGCCAAGAACACTGCTGTCCGATATAAGGGCTACAAGATCAATATAGTAGATACACCGGGGCATGCCGACTTCGGCGGAGAGGTTGAGCGCGTGCTCAAAATGGTAAACGGTGTCCTGCTCCTGGTCGATGCCTTTGAAGGGCCCATGCCCCAGACCCGGTTTGTCCTTAAGAAGGCTTTAGAGCTTAAGCATCCTGTTATCGTTGTGATAAACAAAATAGACAGACCTGAAGCCAGGCCTGATGAAGTCATTGACGAGATCCTGGATCTCTTTATAGATCTGGAGGCCGGTGACAGCCAGCTGGACTGCCCGTTCATCTTTGCATCGGCCAAGCAGGGTACTGCCTCGTTGGAGCCTGACAAGGCCGGAACCGATATGCGGCCGCTTTTTGAAGCGATAATCGAACATATCCCAGCACCTACCGGGGATCCGGATGGCCCCCTGCAGATGCTCGTATCCACTATTGACTACAATGACTATGTCGGCAGGATAGCCATAGGCAAGGTTGAGCGGGGAAAGATAGTAGCGGGCCAGGAAGCCCTGCTGTGCAATGTGAAAGGAGAATACCGCAAGGTCAAGCTCACAAACCTTTATCAGTTCGAGGGCTTGAAGCGCAATCCTGTCAAGGATGCCATACTTGGTGATATAGTGGCAGTATCAGGTGTAGAGGGCATTAACATCGGCGAAACGATTTGTGATATAGACAACCCTGATCCGCTTCCCTTTGTAAACATATCCGAGCCCACAGTATCCATGACCTTTTCAGTGAACAACAGTCCCTTTGCCGGCCAGGACGGGAAGTATGTCACCTCACGCAATCTAAGAGACAGGCTGTTCAAGGAATCCTATACGGATGTCAGCCTGAGAGTAGAGGAGACGGAATCACCCGATTCCTTCAAGGTGTCGGGCAGGGGTGAGCTGCATCTTTCCATCCTGATCGAGACCATGCGAAGGCAGGGGTATGAGTTTCAGGTATCAAAGCCGACGGTTATATACAAGGAGATAAACGGTGTGCTGTGCGAGCCCATGGAGCTGGTCACCGTAGACGTTCCCGAGCAGTGTTCTGGTGTTGTTATTGAAAAGCTGGGCGCTCGCAAGGGTGAAATGCTTAAAATGTCAGCTACTAAGGGCGGCAGCATCCGCATGGAATTTTTAGTGCCTGCCAGGGGTCTGTTCGGCTATAGGTCAGAGTTTTTGACAGATACCCGCGGAGAGGGGATCCTCAACTCTGCATTTGACAGCTACCAGCCCTATAAGGGTGATATAGCCTTCAGGGAGCGTGGATCGCTGGTGGCCTTCGAGACGGGCGAGGCTGTCACATACGGTATATTTAATGCCCAAAACAGGGGCCAGATGTTTATCGAGCCGGGCACTATGGTCTATGCGGGCATGGTGGTAGGAGAAAACAGCCGGAGCGGCGACATAGAGGTAAATGTCTGCAAGAAAAAGCATGTCACCAATATGCGGGCTGCTGGCTCGGATGAAGCCATGAGGCTGGTCCCGGCCAAAAAGCTGAGCCTGGAGCAGGCCCTGGAGTTCATAGGTGACGATGAGCTTGTCGAAGTCACTCCCAAACATATAAGGATAAGGAAAGCCATATTGGATACCGCACAAAGGAAAAAGCAGCAAAACCGGAAGACAGTTGAAAGTAAATAATTTAATACCAATTGGTAACCATAGTATCAAAGCAGCCAACCAATTTGACTGAAAATTTTGAAAATATATTTTTTGCTGTGGCAACCTTATTGCTGCTATGCTATAATTACAAGTAAGAGATCCCTTAGGAAAAAAATATATGGGAGGCGGTCAAATTGATAAAGGTTATCATTGGAGAGAAAGGAACCGGCAAGACCCGCAGGATGGTAGAGATGGCGAATGCTGCGCTTGAGGAGTCGAAAGGCGAGATCGTATTCGTAAATGGAGACAATCGCCACATGATCGACCTGAAGCACCAGATTCGCTTTATTAATGCCCGGGAGTTCGATGTCCTGGAGCTAGATGTGTTCTACGGGTTCTTGTCGGGGTTGATTGCGAGGAATTATGATACGGATCAGATTTACATCGATGGCTTACTGGATATCGTCAAAGGCGATTTAAAGGCTATTGAGCAGTTCATGTTTGATGTAAAGAGTCTGTCCGAAAAATATGATATAAGGTTTTTCATTACAATGAACGGTGATCCGGATAACGTGCCTTCCTTCCTTAAGGAGTACATAGCATAAGAGAGTTTTTAAAGCCAGGCCAAGGATCAAACCTTGGCTTTATTTATGTCAAAAACCGCCAACCACTATATGTTCGCAATCACAGACTTCTCCGCGGGAGAAGTCTTGTTATATTGAAGCAGTAACCGGCTTGGGATATAATGTATAGAAACGCGGCACCAAACGACAGGAGATAGGATCATGCTGTATGAAAGTACCAGAGATAAAAACAGCAGGCTGACTTCCATGGATGCGATCAAGCAAGGCATATCGAAGGAGGGGGGACTGTTCGTACCCGAGGCATTCCCCCGTTTAGGCACTGAGGATCTGTCAGACCTTGCGGCCGGTGATTATACCATGCGTGCCAGGCACATACTCAAGCTGTTCTTGTCTGATTACAAGGAAGAAGACATTGACCGGTGTATAGAAGCTGCCTACGTAAATGGTGCTTTTCCTCCGGGCGTGGCCCCGGTCGTGAGCCTCTGTCCCGGTCTCGACGTTTTAGAGCTCTGGCACGGGCCGACCTGTGCATTCAAGGACATGGCGCTCCAGCTGCTGCCCCACCTTATGACAACGGCTATAAGGGCGACTGGAGAACAGAAGGAAATAGTGATACTGACAGCGACCTCAGGTGATACCGGCAAGGCTGCCCTTGAGGGATTCCGGGATGTGGAGGGCACCCGTATCATAGTATTTTATCCGGTTCATGGAGTCAGCAGCATGCAAAGGCTGCAAATGATCACCCAGAAAGGCCGCAACACCAAGGTGATTGCAGTAGAGGGCAACTTCGATGATGCCCAGTCAGGCGTGAAAAGCATATTTGGCAGTGACCTTGACGATAGGCTGGATAAGGCTGGTTACAGGCTGTCCTCAGCCAACTCGATAAACTGGGGCAGGCTGGTTCCCCAGATAGTTTACTATTTCTCAGCCTATCTTGACCTCATAAACCAGGGCAGGATCAAAAAATGGCAGACTGTCAATGTGGTAGTTCCGACGGGCAACTTCGGCAATATCCTGGCTGCCTATTATGCAAAGCGTATGGGCCTTCCCCTGGGACGCCTTATATGCGCATCGAACAGAAACAACGTCCTGACTGACTTTATCAGTACGGGAGTCTATGATATAAACCGCATTTTTTACAAGACGACCTCACCTTCGATGGATATACTCATATCTAGCAACTTGGAGCGCCTGCTGTATGAGCTGTCCGAACGTGATACTGATTTTGTATCAGGCTTGATGCGGGAGCTTAAGGAGCGTGGCAGGTATAAGGTGGACGGACAGCTGCTCAACAGGCTTAATGATCTTTTCTGGGGTAGCTATGCCGATGAAGGACAGACCAGAGCAACTATCAAGGATACATTCGAAAAATATGGCTATACCCTGGATCCTCACACAGCCGTCGGAAAATTCGTGTATGATCAATACCGGCTCCAGACGGGGGATACTACAGAGACGATACTTGTATCCACTGCCAGCCCATTCAAGTTTCCGGCAGAAGTGTTGAAAGCCTTGGGATATGAAGGGGATGTGCCGGATGAGGCAGCCTGTCTTGAGGATTTGTCCCGAGTGACCGGAGTGCCTGTCCCGGCTCCTCTTGAGAGCCTGAGTCACAGCGAGGTGTTGCACAAGGATGTATGCAGCAGGGAAGGGATGAAGCAGGCATTACTCTCATACCTGAAGCTCTGATGGGACACAGGTATTCAACAGCTCACAGCGAATATGATGACAGGGATCAGACTTAGATCAGCAGGTCCGAACAGGACCTGCTTTTTGTTGTCCGCTGGTCTTAACATTGCCTGTCACATGCACCAATCGGGCGGCCCAGAATATCATGGAAGTAAGAATCATCGAGGAAGGAGTGTTCCTTTTTTATGTATGACGGTTATCAAGGGTATATAGCCGGATATGAACCGGGCAGGCCGGAGAAGCCGGACAGGCACTATATGCCGCCTGTCAACAATCTGGTGCTGGCCCAGGCATATATTCCGATACAAAGATACGGAAAAACCTTTCCTCCCGAAGAAGCTTTGAAACAGGGCACTTTGTTCCCCGAGTTGGTAAGGCCATACGCAAAAAGCAAGCAAGGGGGCAGATGGTGATGACAGGTTTGAGAGAAAGCTTGTTGAACCAGATCAGAGCTGTTGAATTCGCCACTTTGGAGCTGAATCTATTCCTAAACAGCCATCCGGATAATCAACATGCCCTGCGCGACTACAACAATCATGTGAGACAGTTGATGGCACTGAAAAATGAGTATGAAAGAAATTTCGGGCCATTGATCAACTTTGGTTTTGGCTACAGCAGATGCCCCTGGCAGTGGATAAACGATCCCTGGCCATGGGAGTATGACAGCGGGAGGGGGTATTAGTATATGTGGTTGTATGAGAAAAAGCTGCAATATCCTGTCAGAATTAAAAAGCCTAATCCACAGATGGCCATGTATATCTTGAGCCAATTCGGTGGACCCGACGGTGAATTGGCGGCATCCTTGAGATATCTCTCCCAAAGACATCATATGCCGATACCTGAGGCCAAGGCCATGCTGAATGACATTGGCACGGAGGAGCTGGCTCACTTTGAGATGATAGGTGCAATGGTTCATCAGCTCATGAAGAATGCGTCGCTTGAGCAGATCAAGGCAGCAGGAGCCGGGACCTGGTATACTGATCATGACAGGGCAACCTGGCCGGGGACAGGTACGGGAGTACCCTTTACGGCATCATATATAATGTCCAAAGGCGATCCGATAGCAGACCTGTATGAGGATCTGGCAGCAGAGCAAAAGGCCAGGGCCACTTATGAACACTTGATAGATCTGGCTGATGACCCGGATGTTATCGATCCGCTCCGGTGGTTGAGGGAAAGAGAAGTCGTCCACTTCCAGAGGTTTGGCGAAATACTGATGAAGCTCCAGGAGCACAGGGACAGGAAGCACGTCTTCTAGATAAAAGGGCAAAAGGCTCGCTTATGCGGGCCTTTTTATTTAGTTCCGGATAACTTATTCGAATGCTATGACTATATATATGTACTATGGTAAAATATTAACAGCATGTAAGTGATCGCTGGTTGTAATACATATCTGAGGGTGAGGAGCGGCCGTGGATAATCAGGTTATGATAATCAACGCATTTATTACCAGCTTTGAAGCCTTTGCAGCCGAACAGGACTGCATTCATCATGAGGTACTGAATGTATACAGAAGCAAACAGGATAAGCAGGAGCTGCATGAAGTTATCGGGCGGCTGTACTATCATCAGTTCGATCTGGATTTCGTATATTCACTGAAAACCTGCCTGCTTGGGCCCAAAAGTGTCCTAAGCGTACGCATCTGGCTGTCGAAAAATGAAATGGCCTTGCCCTGCACTTTGTATGACCTTTTGTCTCTCCTGGAAAAGGACAACTTTAAGTGCTACATATATCCCTACATACCAAACGCAGATCTCATGAATGAGTGTTTTAAGACTATTGCAGAGGATGTGAAATGCTTCATACCCGGAATTGCCGACATAGCCGCAAGCAAGGACCTGGTTGAACAGGTATATGGCAGCATTAAAGCTGACATTGCCGCTGTGTGGAACAGCAAACTGTTTGAGCCTCAGGACTCTATAGCGCCTGAAGTGGCAGAGGCTATTCTGAACTACAATATCGAGCTGTACAACGATTGGCTGATGCTCCGATATGCAACCGGCGGATATCTGGCTTTTTTGAATGGAAAGTATAAAAAAGCCATAAAGTCATTTTCACGATACAAAAAACGTCTGGCCTACGAGGAAAGGCTGCTTGCTTTTCTAAAGTCGCTGAAGGAAGGCGAGTGCTATGATGCTGTACCGCATGGCCTTAACACACTGCGTGAAGGCTTAAAGGCACAAATCAATGCAGGTGAACTTCCGGCGATCCTTCTGACCTGGCTGTTCACAACGCCGGTACTGCTCGTGCCTTATCTTGCCTTGTATTACACATGCCTTTATATATTTTCCGGAAAATTCCTGTACAATACCGGTTTCGAATTATACAACGCCCTGTTTGTGTTCCTGCCTGCATTTTTGACTGCCATATGCTGGTCATACTTTATGCGAAAGAAAGTCTATGCCTTGCTGTTTCGAAAGTCAGCAAAGAGGAAGCAGGAATATGATTCCATACTCAACTCGGGTTCAGAAGATAGATTCATGAGAGGCTTTACACGGTTCATAGTCAGCTTGTGCCTGATATTTACAGTGCTGCTGGCCAATACGAACATCTCGTTCAAGCATAACGGCATAGTCGACAGATCATCGTTTTTTTCTTTGAGAGGGAGATACTATCCCTATTCCAAGGTAAACTCCTTGTGGTGCATAGAAGGGCGTTACAACGGGTTTGGCGAGTGGCTGGACGCTCCATCATATGTGATAGTCTTCGAAAATGAAAAGAAGCTGGACCTTTATCAGTATATCGAATATTCTGACATGGAGCGGCATATACTACCGATCCTGACCCAGAAGGGTTTTGAAGTGCAGAAGGCGGAAAGTATAGATGGTGTGGAGAAGAAGTAAGGATGTAAGCATGAGGGGTGGAATAAGGCCTGTGTGTACAGGAGCTGAGTAAAATGACCAAAGACAAGATAGCGACCATATTGTCAGATATAGCCCTGCTGCTGGAGCTAAAGGGCGAGGGCCCGTTTAAGATCAGGGCTTATGAAAATGCGGCCAGGACAATATTACTGCTCGATGAGGACCTGGCTGAGCTTGTAAGGAAAAAAAGGCTTGGCAATATCAAGGGAATAGGCAAGGCCCTGGAACAGAAAATCACAGAGCTGATCACTACAGGTCAGCTTAGATTTTATGAGGATCTGAAGTCCCAGTTCCCGCCCGGCTTGTTTGATCTGCTGCGTATACCTGGGCTTGGTGCCAAAAAGGTCAGAGCGCTGTATGAAACGCTGGGTATCACGTCAGTAGGCGAGCTGGAGTATGCCTGCAAGGAAAACCGCCTTGTCGGGCTGCCTGGGTTTGGCCCAAAGACCCAGGAGAACATACTTAAAGGCATAGACTATTGTAAGCTGAACGCTGACAAGCACCTGCTGCATGAAGCCGGTGCAGTGGCTTACGATATCCTAAGCAGGCTAAAGGAATGTCCCGCGATACAGGAGGTAAGCATAGCCGGAAGCCTGCGCAGGCAAAAGGAGGTTATCAAGGATATAGATATGCTGGCAGCCTCCGACGAGCCTGATGCAGTAATGGACTTTTTTGTGTCACTTCCCGGGATAGAGCATATAACTGGTAAGGGTGGGACGAAAGCCAGTGTGAGGCTGAAAGGCGGGTTTGGGGCCGACCTTAGGGTCGTGACCAAAGCCCGGTATCCCTATGCCCTGCACCATTTCACAGGCAGCAAGGAGCATAACACTAAAATGAGGCATATTGCCAAATCCCAGGGTCTTAAGCTTAATGAGTACGGTTTGTGGAGGCTTGAAGACGACAGCCTGATACCCTGCAGCAGTGAAGCTGAGATTTTTGCCAGGCTTGGTATGGAATATATACCTCCGGAGCTCCGCGAGGATATGGGAGAGATCGAGTCGGCTCTTGAGGGTAACATTCCGGACCTGGTAAGGCTTACTGACCTAAAGGGCATAATGCATGTGCACACCCGATATAGTGACGGAAGCAACACGATAGCCGAGCTGGTCCGGGAGGCAAAGCGGCAGGGCTATTCTTATATCGGCATTTCCGACCACAGCCGGTCGGCTTTTTATGCCCGGGGCTTATCAGAGGATGATATCAAGCGGCAGCATGATGAGATCGATGATTTGAACGAAAAGAACAAGGATTTTTTCATATTCAAGGGCATAGAAGCTGATATACTGCCTGACGGGTCCCTTGACTACGATGACAGGGTACTGGAGCGTTTTGACTTTGTGATCGCTTCGGTGCATTCCCAGTTTAAAATGGATGCAGGCAGTATGACCGGGCGGATCCTTGCAGCCCTCAGCAACCCTTATACGACGATCCTTGGTCATCCTACTGGCAGGCTGCTCCTGTCCAGAGACGGCTACGGGGTCGATATGGATAAAATATTCGAAAAAGCCCGGGAAAAAGGTGTATTTATAGAGATCAACGCAAACCCCCATCGCCTCGACCTGGACTGGAGATATGTAAAAAAGGCAAAAGAGATGGGCATCAAGCTGGTTATCTGCCCCGATGCCCACAGCCTGTCGGAAATCTCCAATACGGTATTCGGTGTGGCAATGGCCCGCAAGGGCTGGTGTGAAAAAGACGATATCATAAACTGCCTTGAAGCAGACCTGCTTACAGCCAGGTTGAAGCGGGGGAAAGAATGATTTTATTCAAGGTTTGCTTTGCACCCTGGCGATTTAGAGGGTATGATATTCATATCAGCGAAATTGTAGTATAGCCATCATCAATATAAAATCCTGATAAAATGCTGCGAAGCTTTGCTATGCAAGAGCAGGATTGCAAGAATAAGCTTTGTGATATAAGGTGGAGATGAATGATAAACGGAAACATTGAAGGACTGTCAAGACATACATTGTCCAGGCTGGAAGGTTTATTTGACATGAGGGTCGAAAGGGAAAACTTCCTTTCACCTGAGATAATAGATCTGATGTGTGAACTGACCGGTACTACCGGCAGGGAGCTTTCGGTCTACCTGAATCGCAGGGGAGAGGTAATGGATGTATCGGTAGGCGAAGCCAGGCAGGTATCGCTGCCCAGTATGAGTTTGAGACGCAGTGATACCAGACTAAGCGGCATCAGGTGCATCCACACCCACCCGGGCGGTAACGGGATGCTGTCCAGGGTGGATATCAATGCGCTTTGCTCCCTGCGGCTTGATGCCATGGTTGCAATCGGTGTTATTGACGGAAGGTTCAGCGAAGCCTATGCGGCATTTTTAAATCCTCCTGATGACCTTCAGGCTTATGATGTACTGGGGCCTTTGTCCTCCGACGACCTATGCGGTGAAAGCCTGGTCAAAGAAATCAGGCGAAGGGACCCGCTTATCGGGGGCGAAAAAACAGCCGAGCTTGATGAGTTTCATGAGGAAAGGGCGGTTCTGATAGGCCTTAATGATCACGGTGAAGGACTGATCTCCATAAATGAGCTCGAGGAGTTGGCAAGGACTGCCGGTGCAAAGGTAGTGCATAAGGAACTGCAAAACAGGAAAACACCGGAGCCTGCCACCTATATCGGAAGAGGCAAGGCGGCCGACCTGGCGCTTATCTGCAGGGCTGTCAATGCCAACCTTGTCATAACCGATGATGAGCTGTCAGCTACCCAGATGAAAAACTTAGAGGAGATACTGGGTCTTAAGGTCATAGATCGCACTACTCTTATACTGGATATATTCGCAAAACGGGCTGTAACGGCTGAAGGAAAGCTTCAGGTAGAGCTGGCCCAGCTTAAATACAGGCTGCCCAGGCTGACCGGAATGGGCCATGCCCTGTCAAGGCTCGGCGGAGGCATAGGCACGAGGGGCCCTGGTGAGAAGAAGCTTGAGACTGACAGAAGGCATATCTACCGCCGCATAAAGGAAATCGAGGAAGCCTTGGGCAAGGTGAAGCGAAGACGCGCCGCCTTAAGGCTGAAAAGAGAAAAGGACAGGCTGCCTGTGTGTGCCCTCGTAGGTTATACCAATACAGGCAAAAGCACCTTGCTTAACGCCCTGAGCGGCAGCGATGTACTAGCGGAAAACAAGCTTTTTGCCACCCTGGACCCTGTGTCCAGGGGAATAGTCCTCCCGGACGGACGCAATATACTCATAACAGATACAGTCGGATTTATAGACAAGCTACCTCATGATCTGGTCCAGGCCTTTCACTCCACCCTTGAAGAAGTGACAAAGGCTGATATCCTGCTCCACGTCGTAGATGCAGGCTCACCTAATGCCGCAGAGCATATGGATGTGGTGGACCGGGTGCTGAAAATGCTTGGGGCTAATCAGACAGTCATCACTGTATACAATAAAATGGATACGGTCAAGGATAAGGATGCACTGCCCATAAGGAAGCCCCAGGTTTTCATCTCGGCATTGAATAAGGAAGGCCTGTCAGAGCTGATGGATCTGATACAGGAGCACCTGCCTTCTTCAGTAAAGCGCGTCCAAATACTCCTGCCCTATGATCAGGGAAATCTCGTTTCCGATCTGCACAGCCGGGGCAATGTCATCACGGAGGAGTATGTCCCCGAAGGGGTGCGGATAGAAGCGGAGATAGATGAGATACTGTTTGCCAGAGTCAAAAAGTATGTGCTTAGCGTTTAAATTATACAGGCTTGGGTATAAAATAGTTATAAGTCAAAAAGTCTAAAGGAGGAATTTTCTTGAAGGCTAAAGTGGATCAGGACCTGTGCATCAGCTGCGGGCTTTGCATCAGCATAGCGGAGGATGTATTCCATTGGAATGATGATAGTAAGGCTGAAGCCATAGAAGATGATGTTCCTGCTGACCTGGAGGGTGATGTTCAGGAGGCCATCGAGAGCTGCCCTACATCAGCGATCAGTGAGGTTTGACCGGCCAAATGGCGATAAAAAAGCGAGAGCACAGCGGCAAAGCTGACTCTCGCTTGATTTTTGAGCTGATATCAGAATTTTAGCTTTTCTCCCAGATAGCTTACGAGACTGTCTATAGGTATCCTCACCTGCTCCATGGTGTCCCTGTCTCTCACGGTCACTGCCCCGTCGTTCAGTGTATCAAAGTCTATTGTGATGCAAAATGGAGTCCCTATCTCGTCCTCGCGTCTGTACCGCTTGCCTATGCTGCCGTTCTCATCGTAGTCGACATTGAACTCACTGACCAGCATGCGATAGACCTCAAGGGCAGGCTCGCTCAGCTTCTTGCTCAGTGGCAGTACTGCAGCCTTGTATGGAGCAAGCGCCGGATGCAGCTTCAGCACGACCCTGCTGTCATCGTTGTCAAGGGCTTCTTCTGTATAGGCATCACACAGGAACGCCAGCAGCACCCTGTCAACGCCGAGAGAGGGCTCTATGCAGTAGGGTATATACTGCTCATTGGTCATGGGATCAAGGTAATTGAAGTTTTCACCTGAATGGTCTGCATGCTGCTTCAGGTCAAAATCGGTCCTGTCTGCGATGCCCCATAGTTCACCCCAGCCGAAGGGGAAGCGGTACTCGATGTCTGTTGTGGCATTGCTATAGTGTGAGAGCTCCTCGGGATCATGATCCCTCAGCCTGATGTTTTCTTCGGATACATTCAATGACAACAGCCAGTTTTTGCATAAATCCTTCCAATAGTGGAACCATTCAAGGTCTTCGCCCGGCTTGCAGAAAAACTCCAGCTCCATCTGTTCAAATTCCCTGGTCCTGAAAATGAAGTTGCCGGGTGTGATCTCGTTCCTGAAGGATTTGCCTATCTGGGCTATGCCGAAGGGCAGTTTCTTTCTTGAAACGCGGAGCACGTTTTTGAAGTTCACGAAGATACCCTGGGCTGTCTCGGGACGCAGGTAGATCTCAGCCTGGGAATCCTCTGTTACGCCCTGAAAGGTCTTGAACATCAGGTTGAACTGCCTTATTGGGGTAAAGTTGTGCTTGCCGCAATCAGGACAGGGTATATTGTTTTCCTTGATGAAGGACTCCAGCTTGCTGTTGCTCCAGCCATTGGTTGAAACATCGCTATCACCCTTGGCAGCAAGGTAGTCCTCTACAAGCTTGTCAGCCCTGAACCTGCTCTTGCATTCCTTGCAGTCCATAAGCGGGTCATTGAATCCGGCCACATGGCCTGATGCCTTCCACACCTCGGGATTCATCAGTATGGCACTGTCCATGCCCACATTGTACGGGCTTTCCTGGACGAACTTCTTCCACCATGCTTTCTTGATATTGTTCTTCAGCTCAACGCCCAGAGGGCCGTAGTCCCAGGTATTGGCCAGACCTCCGTATATTTCGGAGCCGGGGAATATGAAGCCTCTGCCCTTGCATAGGGCAACGATCTTTTCCATTTTGTTCTCTGCCATTATCCTGCCTCCTTACTTTTCGTTTATATATTTTACAGTAAAAAAGCCTTTCATCCCGATAAGGGACGAAAGACCTGGTCTTCCGCGGTTCCACCCTTATTGGTCCCGGATCAGGGACCCTCTCTGAAAACCGGTTCCTGGACGCCTTCGTTTCCATATGCCACCGGTCTCCCACCAGCACCGGCTCGCTTGGGGCAGGGATAGAAAACTACTCCTTCCAGTCATCACCGCCATATTTAAAAATATTATTACCAAACTACGATGAAATGTCAAGTGAATCTTGCCCTTTTATAAATAATAATGTACAATATATTCAATAATTCTGTGTATTAGGCACACTGCAGCTAATATCCGCCGTTTTGACTTAAATCAGTATATGGAGTATAATATATAAATAAATATAGATATCAAGGCTTAGAGGTTTTGAGTCCGGACTGAAACAAGAGGACGGGGATGGGGAATACATGTTAGAGAAGGAATTCATCATTAAAAATGAAGCCGGCTTGCATGCCAGGCCCGCTGCCGAGCTTATCAAGGTAGCAGACAGCTTCAAATCAGATATAAAAATCATAAAAGACTGCAAAACCGGTAATGCAAAAAGCCTGCTATCGGTGTTGGCCCTTGGCATCTTTAAAGGCAGCAAGATCACCGTACAGATCAACGGGCCCGATGAGATTTCCGCTCTATATAGGATCACCAAGCTGATAGAAAGCAACTTTGAAGAAGAATAAAGCATATTTTGCAGGACACCGCATCAGGTGTCCTTTATTGTCTACAACTGACCGAGCTTTAAATTTTCATATGCAGTAATACCCTGCTGTGTTGAATAAGTATGTATATTAGAGATCATGATGCCTGGGAGGAGTCATTTGGATGCGCAGAGGCTACCGAGCTTTGCTTAAGGATGGCGGTGAGCTTATTATCAGACCGGCTATTCCATCGGATGCACGAGGTTTCGTTGAGACCTGGGAAGCGGTCAGCAGGGAAGGGATTTATCTTATAAACGAGCATGCACCTCGCACGGTCATCGAACAGGAAAACATAATCAGGTATCTGGATACCAGCCGGAATATCATAGTTGTAGCGGTTCTTGACAACAGAATAGTAGGAGGCATGGCGATATTCGTCGGCGGGATGTCACCTAAGTGCCAGGCCTTCTGCAATCTGGGGATCCATCTTGTCAAAAGCGCTAGGGGCAGGGGTATAGGCTCGTATTTATTAGCATACGGGATCGAGTGGGCTGCATCAAAGGGCTATCATAAAATCTGCCTTAGTGTATTTTCAACCAATATCAATGCTATAAGGCTTTACAAAAAATACGGTTTTGTGGAAGAAGGCATCAGGAGGGAGCAGTATCTCATCAACAACATGTGGGTCGATGAGATACTGATGGCCAGATTTTTGTAGCAGCCTGGCCTGTAAAGCAAAGCTTTCAGAAAGGGCTATCCGAAAACAGGGGGATTTATATGAACAATGAGCTTTTGTACTGGATACTGTTGGCCTTTAACCTGCTGATTGGAATAGGTTTTTTTGTACTGGCTGTAGTATATTACTTCACCGAAGCAAGGGCTGACAGGCTGCAAAACATCAAGAGGGCCATACTGCTCATCACCGTGGCGACTGTAGCAGGGATCATTGTTGCCATCCTGACGCGCTATGCTGTGCAGTTTTACGAGAGCGACTTCATGGATATGAACTCTGAGGAAAACTTCATAGGAACCATGGTCAGCATAGTATTCAACTTTTTCATCTATATTTTCTACATCCAATGCGGCCAGCATTTTTCCCGCCAGCGGGAGCTGCCTGGCAGCCTCTACCTTAAGGGTGAAAGTCTCAGGAGCCGTATAGATTGGAAGCTGATACTTATTCCTATGCCCTTCCTGTTAGCATGGACCGGCCTGGTTTTTGGATTGTTCCCTACCGAGCCTACCGAGCTGGCCTATGCGGTAACACCTGCAAACAATGACTTTAGCGCTGTTTTATACAACATAATGACAGCATCGGTCATGGCCCCCATTCAAGAGGAAATATTGTACAGACATTTTGCTATGGGTATACTGTACAGGTGGTTCGGCAGGGGCAGGGTAGCCGTAGTATTCAATATCATTATTACCGGTACGGTTTTTGCGGCCGCTCATGTCGGAGTGGTCACCAATGACTGGGTCAAGGTTTTGCAGATCCTGCCTCTTGGGATCCTGCTTGGCCTGATATATCACAAGAGGGGTTTGGAAAATTCGATCCTTGCCCACTCCGCATTCAACACCTTTACAGTACTGATAACCTATGTACTGGGTTTCTTGTTTCCGCAATAACGGAGGGTCAAATTGATGCGGATAAGAGATGCAAAAGCCGACTTGATCGCATTTGCTGTTGTTTTCATACTGTCTGCTTCGCTGTTGTTTACTGCCGGGTGGTATGGGGATTACATTTACATGGTATTCAACGCGGAAGCCTATCTGTCGTGGCATGTGGTGCTGGAGCTGCTAAGTATCATCATGTCCTTTTGCATTTTCCTGGTCGGTTACTATACTGAGAGAACATACCGGCTCAGGAAGATAATACAGTCTTCAGTCTTTCTGGCAGTTGCCATGCTGGATACCTTCCATACCCTTTCATACAGCGGTATGCCCTTGTTTATAGTGCCTTCTTCGGCAGCAAAGGCAACTACCTTCTGGATAGCTGCCAGACTGACAATGGCAGTTGGTATGCTGGTGGCAGGCGCTATTGACTCCAGGAAAACCTTAGAACTGAAAAAGCCGATCTTTTTCATAGCACCTGTGCTATGGAGCGGCATATTGTTCTACATTATAGCCTACCATATAGACAAGCTGCCACCTTTGTACATAGAAGGAGTAGGCCTCACCTCACTGAAGAAGGAGCTGGAGTACTTTGTTATAGTCCTTCTGGGTGTATGCATGGTCTTGTTTGCCCGCTCATACCTCAAGAACCCTCAAGGCAGAAAAGGCTACAGCTATACCATCATGGCGCTGCTTATCAGCATGTTCAGCGGGACGGCCTTCACCATGTATGCAGATGTTTATGATACATACAATCTCCTGGGCCACATATATAAGATAATCTCATACTATCTGCTCTTTAAGGCACTATTTGTACTGAACGTTCAAAGGCCATATCTGGAGCTGCATGATGCCGAAAGAAAACTGAGCAAATTTGCTGACAACCTGCAAAAGCTGGTTGAAGAGCGTACCGCAGAGATAGCGGCGGCAAATGAAAAGCTGATGAAGGACCTTGATTATGCCCGCAATATCCAGAATGCTCTCCTGCCCGATACCTTCCCCAAAGCGACAGGGCTTGAGTTCGCGGTAAGATACCTGCCGTGCGAGACCATAGGAGGAGACTATTACAATGTATACAAGCTGGATGATGAGAATACCGGTATCCTGATAGGCGATGTTGCCGGCCACGGCGTATACGCTGCGATGATCACGGTGTTTATTAACCAGAATATCAACGTTCGAAGGGTATATGATGATGGTACCGTAAAGCTGCTGACACCCAAGCAGGTCCTGACCAACCTGTATTACACATATAACCTGATGTCTTTCCCTGACGAGTCCTATATCGTACTATTCTATGGCATATACAACCGTACCACCGGTACTCTGACATACTGCTCGGCGGGCATGAACATGTTTCCGCTTATACTGAAGCGCAACGGAGCGATCGAAAGGATCAAGCTGGAGGGTCTGCCCATATGCCGGCTGGGGCGATTAGTCAACCCGGCATATGAGAACAGGACCTTGCAGCTTGATTCCGGTGACAGTCTCATACTCTTTACTGACGGGCTGACGGAGATCGACCGCAACAACCCGGAGCTGTCCAGCGAAGCCAATATCATTGAGTTTTTGCGGGGTATGACAGACACACCAGCCGACGACATAGTCATGTACATGCTGGATGCATACTATGCTATGTTGGGTGACAGGGAAAGAATAGATGATGTGACGGTCCTGGTTGCAAAAGTGGAATGAGAGGTGTATACTGTACGAGGGGCCGGACCGGCCCCAATGCTGCAGCTAAGGCTGCACGAGCAATTTGATATTGCAATAAAGCTTTAACGGAGGGACCCATCAATGAATAAAACTGTAAGATTCCTGACACGCACAGCAGTACTGCTTGCATTGACAGTACTCTTCCAGGCATTGAGGACACACCAGTTTGTCACCGGATCTTTGGTCAACCTGTGCCTTATCCTGTCTACGGTACTGGTAGGCCTGGCCAGCGGCATCACTATTTCAGCCGCAGCTCCTCTTTTTGCATATCTGCTTGGTTTTCTTCCGCATCCCTGGATGGTGTTGTTTGTAGCCCTGGGCAATATGGCCCTGGTTTTGATCATTCATCTGCTGTATTCAAAAAACACCTATCTGGCCGTTGGTGCCGGAGCAGTACTTAAGTTCCTGGTGCTTTTCATAAGCGTCACAAAGCTGGCGATCCCAATGCTCCTGGCTGGCGAGCTGCCGGAGAAAAAGCTGGCTGTCTTGTCGGTCAACTTCAGCTGGCCGCAGCTAGTTACTGCCCTGATCGGCGGAGCACTCGCCCTGGCTGTTATTCCTTTGATAAGGAAAGCTATAAAAGAATGATCTTCTCATAGCGAAAAAAAGCAGGTTAAACTGCTTTTTTTATTTTGCACTGATTTATTCAATATTCTGTTCTTCATTAGGCTCGGAGAGTAGTCTTGCCATCTTCATCAACAGCTCGATAGAGCCCTTTTGTTCATCACCAAGCATTGGCTTCAATGCTTCGACCATCCTTTCTACCTTATCAGCTTTCTCAGCCTGCTTTTTGTATTCATCCTCCCTGCCGGCCATGTCCGCTTCATCCGCCAATGTCATTGCTTCTGCCATCTTTACTGCTTTGATTATCCTGCCGGCCTTGCGGCGGTAGTCATCAGGCAGCAGGGGCAGTATGATCTCCGCTGCATCTGAAATGGCGGCCCCGCCGCTTCTATATTTTTCTATACCCCTGCCCAGTTCGTTGATGGTGTCATATATCTTCAGCATATTGTCGACAGTTTTCTTGCCGACCTCAGGTATATAAGGCTGTAAAGCCTTTACGATCCCGATCCTTCTTGATACCGGATCGACAGGCGCAGCCATCACCTTGCTGTGCTGCCGCATGTGATACCTGTGATCCAGCAGTTCCTGTATGGTTCTAAGTACTTCTACGATCCCTGTAATGGTGAACACCACATCCCTTTCTCTCTCATCAAGATAGGGACAGATATCATGCAGTATTTTCAGGCTGACCGGATTGTCTATGGCATCGCTGACTGATGTCTGTATGTCAAGCTCCGCTTCTTTGCTGCCGACTCTTAACCGCGGCCAGAACAACAACCCACCGAAGATCAGAAGTATGAGAATAACAGGATCCTGTGTATATGGTTTTGGAGCTCTTCTATGGGCAGCCTGTACGTTTGATCCTGCTTTGTCATCAAAGGGGGCGGCCTTTTGACTGACTGGAGCCGTGCCTCCGTAAACAGGCTGCAGATCAGGCTGCGGGTGCGCTTCTTCAGGGAAGAGGTCCCTTCTTATCATGAATACTCCAGGCTTGGAGCTTAAGCTGCGATTATATACCGTCCTTTTCAATATGCAAACCTCCTTTGCCTTTATACGGTCATACAGGCGTATGTATCGATAAAGTCATTACATAATACGCAGGAAGCCGGAGTATGTGCATCATGCATGGAACGGAAAGTAGCAAATGAAAGAAGGCTGGAATAGGATATATGGTAGAAAGATTAGGAGGTGGACATATGGACTTCAACACCCAGGACATCAAAAAAGTGTCTAAGATAGCTGACAGCTTCAAGGGTAAATCAGAGGATGAAGCCATAAGAGATATCGTCAGACTTATCAAAACAGGAGAAGGCGGCATGACCCCTGAGAAGTTTATTCAAATGGTGGAAATGGTGAAGCCGGTCCTGAACCCGGCTCAGAAGCAAAAGCTGGACAGAGTGGTAAGAGAACTCAAAAAGGGCTGAATCGTTCATATCCTCTTTAACAACTTTGCTTGTATGTACATAGTATATAACAAGCAAGGCGTAAAGGGGGGATATACTTGAAAATTCCGGCAGGAATGCTGTTGCTGCCTTTTATGTTCAAGCGGGACAGATGTATGGAAAAGATCGACAGCAGATTGCTTCAGAAGACAAGGACGCTCAAGACAGACAAGATTCCCGCAATAGTCTTTTCAAAAAAGAATGAGACCGATGTCTGCAAAAAGTATCTCAAAAGCAAAGGCATAAGAATAAAGCATGAGCTTCCCCTGATCAATGCTTACGCAGTCGAGGTGGAGACTACAGCGCTTGAGGATATGGCCAGATCCGATGTTGTTGAATATATATCGGACGATGTAAGGATGACTTCACTTTTAGACGTGGCCGCCCAGGAGGTAGGTGCCAGAATAGCAAATGATACGGGGTATACGGGACGGGGAGTTGGGATCGCCATACTTGATACGGGTGTTTACCCTCACCAGGACCTGGTCCGACCCAAAAACAGGATAGTTGCATTCAAGGATTTCATCAACAACAGACAGTCACCCTATGATGACAACGGACATGGGACCTTTGTAGCAGGTGTGGCTGCTGGCAACGGATATTTATCAGGAGGCAAGTATAAGGGCATTGCACCCGAAGCTGCAATTATAGGAGTAAAGGTGATGGATAGTGAAGGTTCCGGAGATTCATCCGATATCATAGCAGGAATGCAGTGGGTAGCAGACAACAAGGAAAAATACAACATAAGGGTAATGTCAGTATCGTTGGGTGCAAAGCCTGCAAAATTATTGAAATTTGATCCTCTTGTGGCGGCGGTGGAAGCTATTTGGGATAAAGGCATCGTCGTTGTAGCTGCTGCTGGCAATTCCGGGCCAAAGCAGAGCACTATAACTACACCGGGCATCAGCTTGAAAATCATCACGGTTGGTGCTGTCGATGACAAGCGGACTGTGGATTTCAGCGATGACACGATAGCCAACTTCTCCAGCAGAGGGCCGGTCAACAGGAAAGCCGTGAAGCCCGACCTGGTGGCTCCTGGTGTCAATGTGACTTCAATCAAAGCGAATAAGGAGTATAGAGGGACACGGCTGGAAAATCTGGCTGAGCCATATACTACAATGTCCGGCACCTCTGTAGCTACGCCGATAGTTTCAGGTGCAGCTGCATTGCTGATATCTAAAAATCCAAACATGACACCTTCTGAGGTGAAAGAGGCCTTGAAGAAAAATGCCTACAAGCTTGATGCGAGTGAATACGCACAAGGCAGCGGCATATTGAATATTAGTGCCTTGATAGGTAAATAACCGGGCATTTAAGCCCGGTTTCATCTTTCAGCTTCTGTGTATTATTCAGCTCCAGGCCGATTTTGGACCTGCTGCTTATCTGAAGGAGGCTGTACAAATGTCTTGCAGCGAGATCCTTAAGCTCGATGAATACCAAAGGAAAAGCCGGATATTGGTCATAGGAGATATAATGCTTGCCAGAGATGAAGCCAGCTGTGATCTTGCCGGGGCCGCCAAGATAGCTTCCCTGATCAATAAGCTGGGATGTCCGGTTTTACTGGCTGGTATGGTCGGGATGGACGAAGAGGGAGATATATTGAAGCATATGCTGAATAACGAAGGTATTCCACTGATCCTGGGCATGTTGAGCACAAAGCCCACTACAGTCAAGGACAGCCCTGCTGCACGACCGTGGCAGGGATCGGGGACGGACAGCAACCATGGGCCGGATAACGGGCCGGGTATTTTTCATGATATACTCAGGGTCATTGCCTTGCTTTCTGATGATCTTAAGCTGATAGCCCTTTGCGACTTTGGAAATGGGATCATGACTGAAGGACTGGTCAAGGCAATAATGGAGATATGCGGACTCAGAGACATTGCTGTCATAGTATTTGCCAATTGTGACGACATGAACAGGTTTTCCGGCGCAGATATGGTAGTCATAAGAGCTGTTTCATCCAAGCTTTTGCAGGGGAAAAGCCCGGATGCATTGCAGCAGATCAGTGATACCGTAAGTGATGTGATCAGCGAGACAAGCAGCACCTGTGTGGTCTTGTGTGGAGCCAATGGCGCTTACCTGTTCAGCGGTACTGACATACCGATGTATGTTCAGTGCAGCCCAGGATATCAGGTAAATGACAGCTACGATCGGGAATATATGTTCATGGCTGCCTTGACTGCAGGGCTGTCCAGGGGCATGTCTTATAAGGAGGCCTTCACAATGGCATGCAGCATGGCATCTATCCCCATATGCGGTTCACATCCTTAGGATCTCCTCTACAGCTTTCACGCAGTATTTGACCTCTTCCATTGTATTGAATATACCGAAACTGAACCTTACTACTCCTTTTTTCTCAGTGCCGATGGTCTGATGTGCCATGGGTGAGCAGTGAAGTCCGCCTCTCACCGCGATCCCGTATTTTTGGTCAAGGATATCGGTGACCTCTGATGAATCCTTGTCACCTATATTAATTGAGACGATCCCTGTCTTACAGGAATGATCCGCAAGCCCATAATATCTGATGCCTTTTATTTGTGACAAGGCTTCCACAAAGAGCTTCACCAGTCGCTTTTCACGCAGGTGCAGCTTATGCTGATCCTGCTGCTGCAGATACTTTATACCTGCTCCAAGGCCTGCTATACCTGGCGTGTTCATCGTGCCGGATTCGTATTTATCGGGAATGAAATCGGGCTGATAAATACTGTCTGACTGGCTGCCTGTACCGCCTTCCCTGATAGTCTCCAGCTCGACCCCTTCCCGTATATAAAGTACCCCTGTCCCCTGGGGACCCAACAGACCTTTGTGCCCCGGCAATGCTACAAGATCGACCGGCAGCTTGGACAGGTCAATGGGTATGATGCCTGCTGTCTGGGCTGCATCTATTAGATAGATGATGCCGCAGCTTCTGGCGATATCACCGATTTCCTCAACAGGCATCAGAGTCCCTGTCACATTGGATGCATGGGTCGTTATGATCATGGATGTATTTGCCTTGATTGCTTTTTTTATATCATCCGGATCGACCTGGCCGTTTTCACTGCACTTAACAATGGTGACCTCGACTCCTTGATTTTCCATCCGCATCAAGGGCCTGATTATCGAATTGTGCTCCATTGAAGTGGTTATCACATGCTGGCCTGGCTTGAGCAGCCCCTTGATGGCCATGTTGAGACTGTCTGTGCAGTTGAAGGTGAAAATGAACCAAAAGGGGTCCTTCACATTAAAAAGACTACACAGCATTTCCCTGGTATACAGAATTATACTGGCAGCAAAAACGGCCATTCTATGGCCTGACCTGCCCGGGTTGGCACCATAGGCCTTCATGCACTCATATACAGCATCAAGGACGGATTGGGGCTTTGGCCAGGTAGTTGCGGCATTATCCAGATAGACCACTGTCTTTCCTCCTTCTGTGTAGCAAGCTGACTGGTAAATATATATATTAAATTATCAGCCTCCATAGAACCTAAAAGGAGTGAAACCTCAATGCCTTATAACGAAACATTTGATATAGTTGCGTTCAGGTCGAGGCAGCATGCCATCCATTTCAACCAGGTGCTACAAGAAGCCGGTATAAATGCCCATATCATATCCACTCCCAGGGAGGTTGCGCTGGGGTGCGGCATCTCATTGAAATTTTCACCTTATGTTACGAATAAGGTGATCAGCTTGTATAAAGCCTACAATCCGCCGATCATCGGGTTTTACCATGTGACCAGGACAGGGGGAAGCACAATTATAGCGAGGATCCCCGTATAACAAAGAAAAAAGCCGACTTAAGCCGGCTTTTTTCAGTCCATTCTTGATATCCAGTTGTTTTATCTGCCTATGAACATCTGGGTGTAGTACCTTCCGTCAACAATACCTATACCAATGTGGGTAAAGCTGGGGTTCAAAATGTTTGCCCTGTGGCCTTCAGAGTTCATAAGGCCGTTGTGTGCGCTTTCAACACTGCTGTGCTTTGCTATATTCTCTCCAGCGGTCCTGTAAGAGATCCCGAAACTCTTCATCATTTCAAAGGGAGAACCGTAAGTGGGTGAGGTATGGGAGAAATAGTTGTTGTCACGCATATCCTGTGACTTGATCCTGGCTACACGGGCCAGCTCAAGGTCTACCTTGAGAGGAGCTATTCCTGCCTTCTGCCTTTCGGCATTTACGAGGTTGACCATTTTCTGCTCATCAGCGCTTAGCTGATAACCTGTCGAAGGTGACTGAGTCGGAGCAGGTGTAGGCTTCTGTGTGGGAACAGGTGTTGGCTTCTGCGTAGGAACGGGTGTTGGCTTCTGGGTAGGAGCAGGAGTCGGTGCCTGTGTAGGAGCCGGAGCAGGCTTTTGGGTCGGTGCTTGAGTGGGAGCCTGGGTCGGCTTCTGGGTAGGAACTGGAGTTGGCGCCTTAGTAGGAGCTGGAGTGGGCTTCTGGGTGGGTGCCGGTGCCTGCGTTGAAGCAGGGGTTACATCGCAGTTCTGCCCGTTTTTCAGAATCGAAAGGAATTTATCCAAAAGGTAGAATACCACCTTGGTTCCTGACTGGTTCGTGGGTCCATAGTATACCACCTTGTATGTCACATCGCCGCCTGCGGCAAAAGCATTTTGTATGGGCATCAGTACCGATGCCATTATCAGTAGGGCTAAAGCTATTGATCTGAATTTCTTCATAGTAGCTGACCTCACTTTCTATAATTTGTGTAATAATTTTGTAATAGAATCGTAACATATGTGACGGTATTATGTCAACCAAAATGAGCAAGTATATTATGTCAATTTGCCCAGAGTGAGCCTTGGAAGCATATTTCACCAGTTTACTATAATATTTAGAAGTACTTATAAATTATTCAAATAGCACTTGAAACTTAATGGGTATTGATATAAAATTAATGCAATATAGTTAACTGACGATATAGAAGCAGCACTTGAAGGGGATGCACATGGACAACGGGGACAAGCTGGATATTATACTTGAGCTGTTGGAAAAGAATTATTCCGATGCGACGACGATGCTGAACTTCAGAAATCCCTTCGAGCTGTTGATCGCTACGATCCTTGCTGCTCAATGCACTGACAGGCAGGTCAACAAGGTGACTCCGGGCCTGTTTTCCAAGTATCCCCGGCCGGAGGATTTTGCGGCCCTGACTCCTGAGATGCTTGAGCAGGACATAAAAAGCTGCGGGTTTTACAGGACAAAGAGCAGGAACATCATAGCGACTTGCAAAATATTGACTGAAAAATACAATGGGCAGGTCCCTGACAATATGGATGAGCTGACCAGGCTGCCGGGAGTCGGCAGGAAGACTGCCAATGTAGTCCTGAGCAATGCATTCGGGCAGGATGCAATAGCTGTCGACACCCACGTTTTCCGCGTATCCAACCGCCTTGGCCTGGCAGATGCCAGGGATGTTTACAACACAGAGACGCAGCTTATGGCTGTGATCCCACGTGAAAAATGGTCTGCGGCTCATCACTGGCTGATCTATCATGGCAGGTACATATGCAAAGCCATAAAACCAGATTGTACCAATTGCTTCCTAAAGCCCTATTGCAGATACGGTTTAGGATCGGATAACAGGAATTGATGTTTGAAAGGTTATGGATTTTCGTGAGGAAGATTGAAAAATCCCTTTTGACTCTGCAATCCAGTATAATTCTGATAACTTTGCTATCCCATATAATATCCTGGCTGTGGACCGGCAGCGATGCTGATGCAATCACGCCTGCCGGATTTATCGCTGCCTTTGCCACAGGCTTTTTATGCTGTGGCATAAAGCTGTATTTGCTGAATCGCAAACACAAGGTGAACAGGGATACCGACAGGGAGTGGACTGTATACAGGGTTTTGGATATCCTGATGATGGCAGTCTATCTCACAGTATATACCTTCAAGTCTGTATTTACCTTTCTGTTTCCCTTTGGGATCATTATAAGCAGGATCAGCGCTAAATCGGATAAATCAGAGCGTTTCCTGAGGCTCAGCATCGTTCTTATTTTTCTTAGCTTCCTGCTCAACCTGTATTTGTCATCACCGATAAATATCAGCGATATATCCAAGTTTCTTGTTGTTCTGATATCCATTTATCTGGGTTCCAGGCTTAATACAAGCGTGCTTTCAATGCAGGCTGAAAACCTGAGGCAGCTCAGTACGACCAACGATACGCTGAACAGAAGGGTAGCTGAGTTTTTCAACCTGCAGCACCTGCAGTCCGCGATCAGGACCATACACAATACCGAAGAGCTTCTTAAGACAGTCAATGATATGATAATCGGTATAGTCGGTCCCACATACTCCAGTATCGTGCTGTATGAAAAGGATAATGACAAGGGGGCAGAAGGCAGGTTTGTTCTTGCTGCTACTAATATCAAGGCGGAGCACAGGAAGGATTTCCTGGAGCATGACTGTCCGATGCTTTGGGCTATCAACAATGAAGACGGGATTGTAAGCGACGTCGGTAACGGGATATATTTTAAAGATGAAAAAATATCTTCATATATAGTCATGCCGCTTATGATAAATACAGAGAGGGTAGGCATGATAGTCATTGCCCAATACCTGCAGTCCGGACTGAACTCTGAGCACCTAAGGCTCATACGGTATATAGCCGGAGACCTGTCAGTCGCTCTGGCCAACACCGGTTTGTATGAAAAAATGGAGAAGATGGCCACAATGGACGGCCTTACACTGGTATACAACAGGATGTTCTTCAAGACGGCTCTGGAAGAGGAGTTCGAAAAAGCCAGGGGCAACTATCCGTTGTCGATTGCCATATGCGACGTAGATTTGTTCAAGTCCATCAACGACAGGTATGGCCATATCTTTGGCGATTATGTGCTTAAGTGCATAGCGGACAGGCTGAAATCAAAGATCAGATCCAATGATATCATCGCCAGATACGGCGGCGAAGAGTTTGTGATCATACTGCCCAACTGTCCTTTGAAAGCTGCCTACAAGATCGTGGACAGACTTCGTGAGTCCATCTGCAGCGAACCTATCGGAGACAAAAACAACTCCATATATGTTACTGTCAGCTTTGGGGTAGCTACATATCCCGATCACGGAACGACATCCAGCGCCGTGTTGAAAGCTGCTGACAATGCTCTTTATGCAGCCAAGCGTGACGGCAGGAACTGTACCCGTCATGCATGATGCTGCTCTTTCTTTATTTTCACCTATTCATTTCTATCTCCCTGTGCTACAATATACCTTAATACAATCCAGGTATGAAGGGTGAATCATTTCTTGAAAATATACGGACTGGCAGGCGCTAGCGGCACAGGTAAGAGCTACCATGCTCAGAGCCTTATGATCGAAATGAATATCACCTGCATAATAGATGACGGGCTGCTGATCCAGGGTACGAAGGTCCTGGCAGGTATATCCGCAAAAAAGGAATCGACCAGGATCGCGTCTATCCGCAGGGCTCTCTTTATGGACCAGTCGCATGCTGACGCAGTGAAGGAATCTATCAGAAGGATAGATCCCGATTCGATCCTGATCATCGGCACCTCGGTATCTATGATAGAAAGGATCGCTGAGAGGCTAGAGCTGCCTTCGCAGATAGAGTTCATCAGGATCGAGGACATTGCTACAGAGCAGGAAATAAGGTATGCCAGAAGGCAGCGCAGGGAGCAGGGCAAGCATATAATCCCGGTGCCCACCTTTGAGATCAGCAAGGATTTCTCAGGCTTTTTCCTGGACTCGCTCAAAATATTCAAAACAAAGGGTAGGAGCCGAAAGCCGGTTGCTTTGGAAAAGACTGTAGTAAGGCCAACCTTCAGCTATTTTGGCAAATTCTTTATAGCTGATTCGGCTATTGAATCCATAATCACATTTTGTGCAGCCAATACGGAGGGCGTCCAAAAGGCACTGGGGTGCAGTATAACGAGCCAGGCTGAAGGGATCGATATAGTCATCGATGTAGCTGTTTACTATGGCTACAGGATAGATGCAGTGCTTGAGCAGGTCCAGCACAGGGTAAGGGAGGATGTATCGTACATAACAGGTCTGAATGTGCTGCATATCCAGGTCACTGCAAAAAAGCTCGTTCTGAAAGAATCGGATGAAATCAGGCCATGGGCTTGAATGACAAATATGATTTTGCTTCAATCGCAGCATAAGAAGGGATTTGGCATGTACAAGATTATTGAAAAAAGGACACTGGCACCCGGCGTGCATTTTATGAGAGTGGATGCGCCTTTGGTGGCAAGAAGTGCTATGCCGGGGCAATTTATAATCCTCAGGGTATTGGAAGAGGGAGAGCGTATACCGTTGACCATAGCAGACTACGACAGGACCGAAGGCTGGGTCACGATAATATTCCAGGAGGTGGGGCACACGACCGGGCTGTTGGCTGAGCTTGGCATCGGTGATCACATCCTTGACTTTGCCGGCCCGCTGGGCAGGGCGTCGGAGCTTGACAGGTATTCAAGGGTATTGTGCATTGGTGGAGGAGTGGGTACAGCACCTCTATATCCCCAGATAAAGCATATGCATGAGGCAGGTACTGAGGTCGATGTCATCCTTGGAGCACGCAGCAGGGATTATATCCTCCTTGCAGATGAAATCAGGCGTTGCTGCAGCAGGCTTTATATAGCTACAGATGATGGATCCCTGGGCCATAAGGGTTTTGTGACCGATCTCCTAAAGGAGCTGGTCTCTGGAGGAGAAAGGTATGACCATGTCATAGCCATAGGCCCGCTTGTCATGATGAAGGCAGTTTCGGCACTCACGCGGGAGTTCATGATACCTACGACAGTCAGCATGAATCCTATAATGGTGGATGGCACCGGTATGTGCGGCGGCTGTCGTGTGACAGTGGGAGGTAAAACCAGGTATGCCTGTGTGGACGGCCCCGATTTTGACGGACATCTTGTTGACTTTGATGAGGCGATGAGGAGGCAGCAGATGTACAGGCAGGAGGAAAAGGAAAGCCACATATGCAGGCTGCCGGGAATGGGAGGTCAGGTACGATGAGCGTCACATATGCCAAAACACCAATGAGGGTGCAGGATCCTGCTGTCAGACGCAACAACTTCGATGAGGTCGCATTGGGCTACACCCTTGATGAAGCCATGGCAGAAGCTGGCAGGTGCCTTCAGTGCAAGAAGCCCATGTGTGTGGCAGGCTGTCCGGTCAACGTGCAGATCCCGGCCTTTATAAAAGCCCTCACAAAGGGAGAGTTTGAGAGTGCTTACAATATAATAAATGAAACCAATAATCTGCCTTCGATCTGTGGAAGGGTATGCCCCCAGGAGGAGCAGTGCGAGAAACAATGCATATTGAGCAAAAAAGGTGAAGGAATAGCTATCGGCAGGCTTGAGCGTTTCGTGGGAGACGGCTTTCTGGACAATGAGGAGCCTGCCAATAGAGCCTTACCCTCAAACGGCCAAAAGGTGGCCGTAGTAGGGAGCGGTCCTGCAGGCCTGACCGCAGCGGCGGACCTGGCCAAATTCGGCTATGAGGTCACTGTTTTTGAAGCATTCCATGAACCGGGCGGAGTACTCATATACGGTATTCCTGAGTTTCGACTGCCCAAAGCTCTGGTCAAGAAGGAGATAAGCAAGCTAAAGGCGCTAGGTGTTAGGTTTCTTACGAATGTGATAATAGGAAAGACCCTGACGGTTGATGATCTGCTGGAAGATGGATATTCTGCGGTTTTTATCGGCAGCGGCGCAGGTCTGCCCAGATTTTTGGATATACCAGGAGAAAACCTGAACGGTGTTTATTCAGCCAATGAGTACCTGACCCGGATAAACCTGATGAAGGCCTATGATTTCCCACATAGTCACACGCCGGTCAAGCACGGCAGGAAAGTGGCGGTCATAGGAGGCGGGAACGTGGCCATGGATGCGGCGAGATGCGCCCTGCGGCTGGGTGCGGAAGAGGTCCATATCATATACAGGCGGTCCATGGAAGAGATGCCTGCGAGGGCGGAGGAGGTCAAGCACGCCAGGGAAGAGGGCATTATATTTGACATCCTGACCAATCCCATAGAGATACTGGGTCAGGATGGTTGGGTAAAGGGCTTGAGGTGCGTGAAGATGGAGCTTGGCGAGCCTGATGAATCAGGTCGAAGAAAGCCGGTTGAGATCAAAGGCTCGGAGTTCGACACTGACTTCGATATGGTCATCATAGCAATAGGTACCAGCCCCAACCCGCTGATAACAGCTTCAACGCCTGATCTTAAGACCACGAGGTTTGGCGGGATCATGGTCGATGAAGCTACCGGTGCTACCAGCAAGGAAGGCGTATACGCCGGGGGCGACGCAGTAACCGGCGCAGCTACAGTCATACAGGCCATGGGTGCCGGTAAGCGGGCTGCCCTGGCAATACACAGGAAGCTGTCAGAAAAGGCTTGTATCAACTTTGCAGTTAATCTTAACGCAGCCAAATAATGCTACGGCGTGGCATCATATATTATATAAAACTCATATTTATTAATCACGCTGTGTAGGAAGGATGATCTGTTTTATGCCATACATCGATGATTGCATTCAAATGGTATTGGAGCGCAACCCGGGAGAGGCCGAATTCCACCAGGCTGTAACAGAGGTGCTCAGGTCCCTGGAGCCGGTCATTGGCAGGCACCCGGAATATGAAAAAGCCGGCCTGTTGGAACGGCTGACCGAGCCTGAAAGACAGATAGTTTTCAGGGTGCCATGGGTAGATGACGAGGGCAGGGTCAGGGTAAACAGGGGTTTCAGAGTACAGTTCAACAGTGCTATCGGACCATATAAGGGCGGCCTGCGCTTTCATCCGACTGTTAACCTGGGGATCATCAAATTCCTCGGCTTTGAGCAGATATTCAAAAACTCACTCACCGGACTGCCTATAGGTGGAGGAAAGGGTGGCAGCGATTTCGATCCCAAAGGAAAGTCCGAAGGAGAGATTATGCGATTCTGTCAGAGCTTCATGACAGAGCTTTACAGGCATATAGGCGCGGATAACGATGTTCCTGCAGGGGATATCGGTGTTGGTGCAAGAGAAATAGGGTATATGTATGGCCAGTATAAAAGGATCAGAAACGTCTATGAAGGCGTATTGACAGGCAAGGGCCTCACCTATGGGGGCAGCCTGGGCAGGAAAGAAGCAACGGGCTATGGGCTTGTATATTTCCTGGACGAGATGGTAAAGGCCAGGGGCAGGTCCATAAAGGGTGCCAGCGTTGTCATATCCGGTTCCGGCAATGTGGCGATATATGCTGCGGAAAAAGCAGTCCAGCTAGGCGGACGGGTTGTAGCCATGAGCGATTCCAACGGATACATATACGATCCGGAGGGCATTCGTCTGGATACCGTCAAGCAGCTCAAGGAAGTCGAAAGAAAGCGGATCAGGGAATACACAGCTGTTCATCCAAAGGCTGAGTATCATGAGGGGTCATGGAAGATCTGGCAGGTTCCCTGTGATATTGCGTTGCCCTGCGCGACCCAGAACGAACTGGATGGAGTCTCTGCAGAAGCACTTATAAACAATGGCTGCTGGGCTGTAGCCGAGGGTGCCAATATGCCCTCGACACCGGAGGCAGTCGACCTGTTCCTGGGTAAGGGCATCCTGTTTGCGCCGGGCAAGGCCGCAAATGCCGGCGGAGTTGCTGTGTCAGCCCTTGAGATGTCCCAAAACAGCATGCGGTATTCCTGGACCTTTGAAGAAGTGGATGCAAAGCTGAAAGAAATCATGACCAATATATATAAGCGGGCAAGCCAGGCCGCAAAGGAGTACGGCCTTGAAGGCAACCTGGTGGCAGGCGCCAATATCGCAGGTTTCCTGAAGGTGGCCGATGCAATGATGAGCCAGGGAGTTGTTTGATCGCTATAAACGGGGGTTGCTCAATGCAGGTTCTGCAAACAGACAACAGCATAGTATTGACCGGTGTGGCCAGTTTTCACCCGGCTCACATCTTCGACTGTGGACAAGCCTTCAGGTGGAATCCTGACGGGAAAGGCTACACCGGCATCGTTGGTGACAAGGTAATCAGAGTGGTATGCGAAAATGATTCGGTAATACTCGAAGGGGCCAGCTATGAGGATTATGAGTCGCTCTGGCGGCATTATCTTGACCTGGACCGGGATTATGAAACGATCAAGCAGGAGTTTTCAAAAGATCCTGTGCTGGCTGAGGCTGTCAGCTATGGCTGGGGGATGCGCATCCTCAACCAGGACCCCTGGGAAACTCTGATATCCTTCATAATATCTGCCAACAACAATATAACGAGGATCAAAGGCATAGTCGAAAGGCTCTCAGCCAGCCTTGGCAGGGCGGTGCCCTTCGAGGACAAGGCCTACTATACCTTCCCGGACCCGTCTGCCCTGGCCGGCGCAGACGACAATACACTGAAGCGATGCGGCTGTGGCTATAGGGGGCCATATATCAGGGAAACAGCCCGCATGGTAGCTGATGGCAAGTTGTCACTGGCAGACCTGAAACAGCTGCCCTACGCTGAAGCGCGTAAGCACCTGCTTTCATGCAAGGGCGTAGGCGAGAAGGTGGCTGACTGCATCCTGCTATTTTCTATGAATCATACCGAAGCCTTTCCCGTTGATGTCTGGATTAAAAGGATAATGGAGCAGCTCTATACCCACAAGCCGCTGTCTGTCAAAGAGATAAGAGCCTATGCGGGAGCCAGGTTTGGGAAATATGCAGGCCTTGCACAGCAGTACCTTTTCTATTATGCGCGGGATATGAGGATAGGCAGGCAGGAGGAAGAATAAGTGCTGGGTACGATAGTGAACGCCGCTGCCATACTGGCCGGTACGCTCTTGGGCCTGGCAGCAGGCAGATGGTTTTCCGACAGCAGGCTGATAAAGGGCTGCTCGGAAGTGATCATGCAGGGCATAGGATTATCAGTCATGATAATAGGGATCTCTAATTCCCTTAAGTCGGATAATATGCTGCTGGTGATCATTAGCCTGGTCATCGGCGGTATCATCGGCCAGGCTGTAGGCATAGAAAGACGGCTCGACAGCCTGGGCAGCAAGGTCCAGAAAAGGCTGGAAGGCACAGGCAGCGCAGTTTCGGAGGGGTTCGTGACAGCCAGCCTGATATTCTGCGTGGGCTCAATGGCAATAGTGGGCTCCATTGATGCAGGCATAAAGGGTGATTACCTGACGCTTTATGCCAAGTCCGTCCTTGACGGTGTCACTGCCATGGTGCTCTCTTCGACCCTCGGCATAGGCGTAGCCCTGTCCGCCCTTTCAGTCCTCCTGTATCAAGGCGCAATAACCCTCCTGGCAGGCCTTTTGTATCCGCTGATGGCCAATGCTGCTGTGGTAAATGACATGTCAGCTGTCGGAGGTATCCTGATCCTGGGCATCGGTATCTCCATACTGGGTATAAAAAAGCTCAACATCGGCAATCTCTTGCCGGCGGTATTCATCCCGCCGCTGTATTATACCCTGGCCGGCCTGATAGCGGATTTGCTGGGATAGAGATGTACCTTGACACTAAAAACTTCATTTGTTAAACTCTATTTAATATTTTCTTGACTCATTCTGTCGAACCAGATAGGGTCTGAAAGGAAGTGTTATCAATAGACGATAAATTTGAAAGAGAAGGCCTGACATTTGACGATGTCCTGCTAGTTCCGCAGAGGTCGGATGTCCTGCCCGGAGAAGTCAACCTGAGCACCAGGCTGACGAACAAGATAAAGCTCAATATACCGCTCATGAGCGCAGCCATGGACACTGTCACTGAGGCCAGGATGGCCATTTCCATTGCCCGTGAGGGTGGTATAGGTATTATCCACAAGAACATGTCGATCAGAGAGCAGGCGGAGCAGGTAGACAAGGTCAAACGGTCAGAACATGGCGTCATCGTTGATCCATTTTATCTTTCAGCCTCCCACTTGCTGTCCGATGCGATAAGCTTGATGGAAAAGTACAGGATCTCAGGGGTACCCATCACTGAAAACGGGAAACTCATCGGTATCATAACCAACCGTGACATCCGGTTTGAGACCGACCTCAGCAAGCCGATCCGGGATGTCATGACATCGGAAAACCTGGTGACAGCCCCGGTGGGTACGACCCTGGAGCAAGCCCAGGAGATCCTTCGCAAGTACAAGATCGAAAAGCTGCCGATCGTGGATGAGAACGGAATGCTAAAGGGCCTTATTACTATAAAGGACATTGAAAAGGCGATACAGTATCCCAATTCAGCCAAGGATGAGAACGGCAGGCTCCTTGTAGGCGCGGCAGTAGGGGTGACAGCCGATACCCTTGAGAGGGTGGAGGCCCTGATCGCAGCCAAGGTCGATGTGATTGTGGTAGACACTGCCCATGGCCACTCTAAGGGAGTAATAGAAAAGGTAAGGGAGATCAAGCACAAATATCCTGAACTCCAGGTCATCGCGGGCAACGTGGCGACTGCGGAAGCTACCAGAGAACTAATCGAAGCAGGCGCTGACTGCATAAAGGTAGGCATAGGTCCCGGCTCTATCTGCACGACCAGGGTAGTGGCAGGCATAGGAGTACCTCAGGTAACTGCCATATATGACTGCGCAAGGGAAGCTGACAAGTACAACATACCTGTAATAGCCGACGGTGGTATAAAATATTCCGGCGACATAACAAAGGCAATAGCTGCGGGTGCCAGCGTGGTCATGGTTGGCAGCCTGCTGGCAGGCACGGATGAAAGCCCGGGTGAACTTGAGCTCTATCAGGGCAGAAGATTCAAGGTCTACAGGGGAATGGGCTCCATGGCGGCGATGGAATCAGGCAGCAAGGACAGGTACTTCCAGGAAGGCCAGAAGAAGCTGGTGCCTGAAGGCGTCGAGGGCAGGGTCCCGTACAGGGGAGCACTGGCTGACAATGTATACCAGCTCATGGGCGGACTGAGGGCCGGCATGGGCTATTGTGGAGCGAGGACCATAGAGGAGCTGAGGAAAAACTCGAAGTTCATCAGGATCACCGGGGCAGGACTTAAGGAGAGTCACCCCCATGATATCACCATCACCAAGGAAGCGCCGAATTACAGTACAAACGTATAGGATGATCATAAGTGCAATACAGAGAGTTTGGGAAAACAGGCATAAAGGTTTCAGCTCTGGGCTTCGGAGCTATGCGGCTGCCTCAGAAAAAGGTGGGCGATAAGGACGTTTTCGACTATGATGAAAGCATCCGTATCATCCATAGGGCATTTGAGCTCGGTGTAAATTACATCGATACAGCTCCGGGCTATTGCAACGGCGAGAGCGAGATAATCGTCGGACAGGCACTAAAGGGTTGGAGAGACAAGGTGTATCTTTCGACCAAGAACCCGATCGAGGACGCATCCGGCGAGCATTACAGGGCACGGCTTGAAAGGTCATTGAAGAAGCTGGATGTGGATTATATCGATTTCTATCACTTCTGGGGTATCAACCTAAAAACCTTTGAGGAGAGCATAGATGTACCGGACGGCCCCTTGAGCGCAGCGATCAAGGCCAAGGAAGAGGGCCTGATCAAGCATATATCCTTCTCCTTCCATGACGATCCCCAGAACCTATTAAAGCTGATCGATACAGGTGTGTTCGAGTCGGTACTGTGCCAGTACAACCTGCTTGATAGAAGTAATGAAGCAGGAATAGCCTACGCCAAGGAAAAGGGGCTAGGGGTGGTCATCATGGGCCCCGTAGGCGGCGGACGCCTGGGTGCCCCATCGGATGTCATAAAGGGCTTGCTGAAGGGCAAAGTAAAGAGCAGCGCAGAGATAGCCCTGAGGTTTGTGCTTGCAAACCCAGGAGTCTGTGTAGCCTTGTCAGGAATGAGCAGCATTGAAATGGTTGAAGAGAATGCAAGGACTGCTTCCAACGAAACCCAGCTTTCTGCTGAGGAAGTGGCGATGATAAATGAGGCCATGGAGGAGAACAGGCGACTTGCAGAACTGTACTGCACGGGCTGCAACTACTGCATGCCCTGCCCCAATGAGGTGAACATACCTCTGAATTTCCGCCTCATGAACTATCACAGGGTTTACGGCCTTACAGAGTATGCCCGTCAGGAATACAGCAGAATAGGTACTAATGACTGGCTGAAGGGGAAAAAGGCCGAGGAATGCATAGAGTGCGGCATATGTGAAGAAAAATGCCCACAAAGACTGAAGATACGCGAGCAGCTCAGAGAGACAGCAAAAGCTCTGGGTTGATCAAAATATTTCAAAGGAATACCGGGGAACCCCGGTATTTTCAATAAGCGCCTTGTTGATCAAAGGAGGATCGGACAATGAAGCATGAGTCGATCGTTATACTGGATTTCGGCGGGCAGCCCAACCATCTGATACCGCGTAGGGTGCGAGAAGCAAATGTGTACTGTGAAGTGCTGCCATGCAGCGTTCCGGTAGATGCTGTAAAGGCAAAAGATCCCAAGGGCATAATCCTGACCGGAGGATCACCAGAAACAGATATTATCAGTGACAAAGAGTACATAAAGCAAATACAGCAGCTGGGCACCCCTGTGCTGGACCTGAGAAGCGGAAGCGTGACAGCAGATGAGGCGGTCGGATGCCGGGAAAGCAGTGTCCTGAGGGATTTTCTGTTTGATGAATGCAAATGCCGAGGTGACTGGACCATGTCCAGCTTCGTGGAGGAGTGCATATCAGATCTGAGAGGGAGGATAGGAGACAAAAAGGTACTCTGCGCCCTCTCAGGCGGAGTCGACAGCTCCGTGTCAGCCCTCCTGGTACATAGGGCGGTAGGGAAGCAGCTGACATGCATATTTGTTGACCACGGGCTTTTACGTAAGGATGAAAGTGAACAGGTCGAAAAGGTTTTCAGAGAACAGTTCGATATCAACCTTATCAAGGTGGATGCACGAAAGAGGTTTCTGGAAAGGCTGAAAGGAGTAGCTGACCCTGAAAGCAAAAGAAAAATAATCGGCGAGGAGTTTATCAGGGTTTTCGAAGAGGAAGCAAGACAACTAGGCAAGGTTGACTACCTGGTCCAGGGCACGATATACCCGGATGTCATAGAGAGCGGGGTAGGTAGTGCAGCCCTGGTCAAAAGCCATCACAATGTTGGAGGGTTGCCGGAGCATATCGATTTTTCGGGCATTATAGAGCCCTTGAGGGACCTGTTCAAGGATGAAGTACGCATCGTCGGTAAAGTGCTGGGCATGCCGGATAAGCTGGTTAAAAGACAGCCCTTCCCCGGCCCCGGTCTGGCAGTACGCACTATTGGGGAAGTGACTGAGGAAAAGCTGGAGATACTGAGAGCTGCTGATGCCATATTCAGAGAAGAGATCGAAAAGGCGGGCTTGAACAGTGAGATATGGCAGTATTTCGCCGTCCTCACAGATATGCGGAGTACAGGCGTGAGGGAGGACAGGCGCACATACGACTATACTGTTGCCTTGCGTGCTATCTATAGCATAGACGGTATGACAGCAGACTGGGCAAGGATCCCTTGTGATGTACTGGCCAGGGTATCCGGCAGGATAGTAAATGAGGTCAGGCACGTAAACAGGGTCGTTTATGACATAACCACCAAGCCCCCGGCTACTATTGAATGGGAGTAGTAAATTTCCGAACATTATAACCACATATAGAAAAAATGTTCAATTATTTATTGACATTTTTCTTAGCCTTTGTTACTATAAATGTGAAATGAATATTGAGCTCATATAATGCCGATAATATGGTTCGGGAGTTTCTACCAGGCGGCCGATAACTGCCTGACTATGAGTGGATTAGGCCGGCCTTTATGAAAAGGCCGGGTGGTCATCTGTTTTTTGATAAGACATGGTGTCTTATCCTGGATAAGATGAAAGGGCACATGGTTCACTCTGGTATGAATCATGTGCTTTTTTGCTTAGTTGGCATATTTTCGCTTCAGGGATGATCGATAAATTCCTTATAGTCGATCTCAGGATAATCGGCATAGCCATCAACAAAGCTGTAGTTGTCGTATACGCCTGTCGCAAGTGCATCGATCCCATGGGTTATACCTTTAGGAAATATCGAATGGTCCAATGAAGCATCTATGACCAGGAAGTCATCCTCCTCATAGTGCGTAGGTCTCACCAGATCACCTCCATAAAGTTCATTATGTTCGAACTTTGTTGTTAGTTTCTCTCCCAGACAGGTCTTTATACTTAAAAAACATGCCGGCGCGGAGGGATACGCGATATGGAAAAAGGCTATATACAGGTATATACCGGGGACGGAAAGGGAAAAACCACTGCGGCGCTGGGACTCGGCATGCGGGCGGCAGGCCGCGGACTCAAGGTTTTGATGATCCAATTTCTTAAGGGCACTCATACCGGCGAGCTTGAATCGATAAAAAAGCTGGCTCCCCAATTTTCGGTCGTTAGGTTCGGGGAGACTGGTAAATTTTTCTTCAGCATGGATCAGGCTGAGAAGGATGAGCTTAAACGAAAGATAAACGAAGAGTTGGACAGGCTTGATGATATGCTCCGGGATCAGGAATGGGATGTACTGATACTGGATGAGATCCTCGGAACCATAGAAAATGGCCTAGTATCTCTTGAAAGAGTATTGGAAATACTTGATGCCAGGCCGGAGGGGATGGAGATAGTGCTGACAGGCAGAGTACTGCCGGACAAAATAGCCCAGCGTGCCCACTTGATAACCGAAATGCGGTCAATAAAGCACTATTTCGATATAGGAGTATCTGCCAGGGACGGCATCGAGAAGTAAAGCCATACGGATTTAAATGCTTTTAAATAAGTTGCTTAAGGAGGCTTAAGCCTCTTATATAAATAAGCAAAATATAAAAAGGGGGATTAACAAAATGGGTTTTTTTAAACTCAAAGAGAATGGTACCAACGTGCGTACCGAAATCGTCGCCGGTCTTACCACGTTCTTTGCGATGGCTTATATTATCGTGGTAAATCCAAACATGCTGTCACAGGCAGGTATGCCCTGGGGAGCAGTGTTCCTCGCAACGATTATAGCTTCGATCATAGGAACCCTGGTAATGGGCCTTTTTGCCAATGTGCCCTATGCTCAGGCACCTGGCATGGGACTTAATGCTTTCTTTGTGTTCACCGTATGCTTTGCCCTGAAGTTTACATGGCAGCAGGCATTGGCAATGGTGTTCATCTGCGGTCTTGTTAATATTTTGATTACAGTTACTAAAATCAGAAAGTTGATAATAAAGGCCATACCTGAAAGCCTGCAGCATGCTATTGGCGGCGGTATCGGCATATTCATCGCCTACATCGGTGTAAAGAGTGCCGGTCTTCTGAGCTTCACCTCCGATCCGGGCACATACTCCCTGATAGGTGCCAGTGAACAGATCGCAAACTCTACGCTGACAGACATAGCCAATTCCCATACAGTAGTTGCAAGCTCTGCAGCGGTACCGGCTCTTGTTTCTTTCAACAATCCGTCAGTCCTCCTGGCCATATTCGGCCTTGTGCTGACCGTTGTGTTGCTGGTACTGAAGGTCAGAGGTGCAATACTTATCGGTATCGTAGTAACTGCTTTAGCAGGTATACCCCTTGGTTTGACAAAGCCCCTCGTTATAGAGGCTGTTGAGGGTTCGACAAAGACCATGTCATTTGCCACCGCAGTGTCACAGCTTCCTGAGACTTTCCTGGCAGCCCTGGGCAAGGACGGTATCCAGTCGCTCTTCAGCGATGTGAGCAAGCTGCCCCTTGTCTTGATGACCATATTCGCATTCAGCTTGTCCGACACATTCGACACCATTGGTACATTCATCGGCACTGGCCGTAAAACCGGAATATTCTCCCTCGAAGACGAGAGAGCCCTGGAGTCCAGCTCAGGTTTCAAGTCCAAGATGGACAAAGCCTTGTTTGCTGATGCTACAGCCACATCAATAGGCGCTTTGTTCGGTACATCCAATACAACGACCTATGTTGAAAGCGCAGCAGGTATCGCTGCCGGCGGACGTACAGGTCTCACCAGCGTTGTCGTTGCAGTACTGTTTGCCGCAAGCGCATTCCTGGCACCCTATGTTAGCGCCATTCCCGCTGCTGCTACTGCTCCTGCCCTGATCGTTGTCGGTGTAATGATGATGTCTGCCTTCAAGGAGATCAACTGGGAAGACCTG
Organism: Bacillota bacterium; assembly: GCA_029549985.1. Taxonomy (GTDB): domain Bacteria; phylum Bacillota; class Clostridia; order Caldicoprobacterales; family DTU083; genus JAKORJ01. Next base: position 7,253 of record JAKPIB010000021.1, on the reverse strand, counting down.
AACGAAGCTATACCGGCATTCTTTGCAGGAATATTCATGGCTCTGTGCTACAGCATCTCCTATGGTATAGCTACAGGATTCATCTTCTACTGCCTGGTTAAGGCTTTCAAACGCCAGCTCAAGGATATCAACATAGTCCTTTGGGTAGCTACCCTGCTGTTCATCCTGAACTTCATCCTGATGGCAGTGATCTGAAATCCTTAAAGATATAACCATTACCCATTACAATTGACCGGATCAAAGGATAAGCCGCCATTTGCTCAAAATGGCGGCTTTGCTCTTTTAGCTCAGCAGCATAGCTTTGAGGAGTATGCATCGCTGTTATGGTCACATATCCGTTTTATCGTTGAGACCGCAGTAATAGGTATATGACCCAGCAAGATGCTGCTTGATCACGATAGATAAGAAATCATGTATGACATCTGCCGGATCGGCTGGCAAGGATAAGAAGAGGGAAGCATAGAAAAACCGCCATCCCGATTCCCTGGGATGACGGTCTTGATGTTTTAAGCTATAGTTTAAATACCGATATGGCCTGTGAAAGGGCTTCGGCGGTACTGTTAAGCTCAAGAGCCAGATCTGCAAGCTCTTCTATGCTTGCCAGCTGCTCCTGGGTGGCGGCTGTTGCTTCTTCAGCTGACGCCGCGGATTGCTGAGCTACTGCAGATACATTCTCCATGGCTGCTACGACATTGTTCTTGCTCTTTTCTATGTCCTCGATGATCACTGCTATGTTGCTTATCTCATTAAAGAGATTTTCCATTGAGCTGTTTATAGTGGTGAATATATCGACCGTCGTTCTGACTGCGGTATTTTGAGATTCAACAGCTTGTTCAAAGTACTTAGCCCTTTCCACCATCTGATAAGTCTTCTCCTGGGCCTTCTGTATAATGACTGCAATGTCCTGCGCTGCATCTACGGTTTGTTCTGCCAGCTTTTGTACTTCTGTAGCTACCACTGAGAAACCTTTACCGAGCTTGCCGGCACGGGCTGCTTCGATAGCTGCGTTGAGAGCCAGCAGGTTGGTTTGCTCTGCTATATCTTCTATCACCCTGATTATCTGCCCGATCGACTTACCATGAAGCACGAGGCTTGTTATATCATCTACGATTTCATGGGATATATCTGTATTTTCCCGGGCTATCCTGCCCAGATTTTCAACCGTTCTAAGCCCCTGCTCCGTGAGACTTATAGTCTGGTTGGAGACCGACTCTATATGCTTTGAATGATCAGACATGACTCCCATTTTATCTGCCAGGTTCTGCATCAGGAAGACACCGTGTTCCATGTCACTGGCTTGCTCGCTGGCACCCTGCGAGATATCAGTTATAACTTTTGAGATCTCATCGGATGAACCGGAAACCTGCTGCAAGGTGGAGGAGAGGACAGATGCGGAGTCAATGACCTTTCGGGTGATGTCAGATACCTGGCTTATGAGCTTGCGCATATTGACCACCATGTCTGAGATACTTCTGTTCAACAGCCCGAGTTCATCGCCGCTTTTAGCCACAGGTGTGACAGTAAGGTCTCCGCTGGCGGCAGCATTCGTGGCCTTGATGACCTGTTGTATGGACCTGCCCATGAAAAAGGCTATCAAGAGCCCCAGGACCAGGGCGCACATCACAGCCAGCAAGGACAGGTATACGGTCAGGTTCCCGATTTCACTGATTGGGGCCATCAGTTCCTTGACAGGTACCAGGCCGATCAATGTATAACTGGTATTATACTGCTTGTTGCCTGCATCAGCATAGAGGATCTTTGAGTAGAAGGCAAGCTTCCTGTCATTATTGTACCATACGGTTTCATTGCCTGTCCGGGAATGGGTCTTGCTTATATCCGCAAAAAAGCTTTCGGAGATTATGGGATGGTTCATCACGAATATATTGCCTTCTCCGTTCTCTAACTGTTCCTGAGAACCATCTGGCAGGCTGTTGATGGAGGATATGACCCGCCCCTCGGGGCTTATAAGGTGGACTTCACTGCTTGTGCCCAGGTTTATCTGATTGACTACATTTAAAATCTTGCTGTATTTTACATCTATGATAATAAGGTATTTTTTCCCGGTATTGATGTCAACTACGCCTCTTATGGCTGAAAGGCCGTAATCAGCATTTTTTGCATCCTTTATATACTTATCGAACTCAGTATGAGCGGATATCCATATGGTTTTGCCCCGGTTTTCCAGCTCAAAAGCTGCTTTGTACCAATCGGTGTTGCTGATGATACCCATATCCAGCTTGTAGAAATCCAGCTCTCTGGTACCGATCGTATCATAATGATCATGCCCCAGGATCCACATATTGGCTATGTACTCGCTGTTGCTGTTGTACAAGGACAAAAGAAATGATTTTGCTTCATTCCGAACTGTATTCAGGTCAGTGGTTCCTGCGGCTTTTGATGCTTCCCTGATAAATGACCGGACGGAACCAGTGCTGATTATTTGAAGCAAGGTAGAAGCAGTATTGTCCATCAGCAGGGAAAGATAATTGTTGCTGAGTTCAAGCCTTTGTGCCGTCGAATCGATGATAGAGGCCCGCAGAGCGTTGGCGGCGAAATTATGGGATAAGTGTCCGAGCAAGGAAATGGGAATGACCATGATGAGAAAAGCAATTACCAACTTTGTGCGTATACTGTTGAGTTTGCCCAGGCTGTTCAAAAGTTTTTTGAGCACAGACATTGATATACCCCCTAAAGCGATCATGAGACAAATCCTCTAGGAGATATTCTACAAATTCCGCGCTAATCCTTCCAGGAATTCGAACTATAGTGCCAAAATATATAAAAAAGCCGGATTCAATCCGGCTAGATCTGCAGTACATCCTTCATATCGTACATGCCAGGCGGTTTGCCTGTTATGTACCGGGCGGCATGTATGGCACCAAGGGCAAAAACCTTTCTCGACTGGGCAGTATGGGTTATTTCAAGGATCTCATCACAGCCTGCAAAGATCACAGTATGGATCCCTGGAACAGTTCCGCCACGTACGGCATGTATGCCTATCTCGTCCTTTTCCCGTCTGCTGTCTGCACCGTGGCGGCCGTATACCAGTTGTCCGGGCTTTCGCAGCACGCTGTTTATCGAATCAGCCAGTGCTAATGCCGTGCCGCTTGGCGAATCGGATTTTTGGTTATGATGCTGCTCGATTATCTCGATATCAAAGGTACCACCAAGGACCTCAGTCATCCTTTTTACAAGCTCATGCATCAGGCAGATCCCAAGGCTCATATTGGCGGCACGTAAAATGGGGATATGGGCTGATGCTTCCGTTATGATATCCAGCTCATGTTCCGACAGGCCGGTTGTCGCTATGACCATTGGAAGCCTTTTAACCTTTGCATATTCAACAAGGCCGGGTATGGCTGAAGGATGAGAGAAATCGATGATCACATCCCCTGTTTCAGTGATCTGAAAGGGATCCTTGTATACCGGAAAGGTGATAGGGTGAGAACTGGTGCTTTTATCTACCCCGGCCGTGACTTCGATATCCGGCAAGGTTTCAGCGATTTCTGCTATATGTCTGCCCATCCTGCCGTACGCGCCGTTTAGGATTATTTTCACTGAGCGATCCCCCCATACGCTAGAAAGTTATGCTGCATTCACTGTGCCAGCAAGCCATAATCACTAAGGCACTGCTTCAATATCTTCAGATTGTCAGTTGCCATTCTATGCAAGGGCAGCCTCAAGGGGCCCATGGACATGCCTATAAGGTTCATGGCGGTCTTGATGGGTATGGGATTTACTTCAAGAAAGAGCGATTTTATAAGAGGCAGCAGCTTGAGCTGCTTATCCAGGCTGTTGGCAGTATTGCCGGCCAGAAACTCCATTACCATGTCGTGTACATCCCGTGGTACGATATTCGATGCCACCGAGATGACTCCAATGCCACCTGCTGCCAGCACAGGGACGGTGATATCGTCATTGCCTGAATATATGTCCATCCTGTCTCCGCACAGCCTGCGGATCTCAAGGACCTGGGCTATATCACCGCTGGCCTCTTTCACTGCCACGATGTTCTCGATGGCAGACAGTTCGAGCAAAGCCGATGGAGTTATGTTGTGGCCTGTTCTGGACGGGACGTTGTATACTATGACCGGCAGGCTCGTTGCTTCGCAGACAGCCTTGTAGTGCTCGATCAGGCCTTTGGCATTGGTTTTGTTGTAGTAGGGATTTACTACCAGCAGGGCGTCTGCTCCCAGCTCCTCCGCCTTTTTTGACGTATCGGCTGCCTTCTTTGTGTTGCTGCTTCCGGTGCCGGCTATGACCGGTACTCTTCCGGCGGCTTTCTCAACTGTATAGCGTATTACGTCCGATTTTTCCTCATCGGTCATGGTGGAAGGTTCGCCTGTCGTACCGCATACTAAAAGCGCGTCGATGCCTTCCTTTATCTGAAAGTCTATGAGCTTTCCCAGAGCATCAAAGTCAACTCCGTCTTCTGTAAAGGGAGTTACAAGAGCCGTGCAGGCCCCCTTGAAAATGCTCATACATTCCACCTTTCTTTATAATACGCCTTTGTCCCAATACTCGATCAGCCGCTGTGCTATCTGGACAGCGTTGGTCGCCGCTCCTTTCCTTATATTGTCAGCTACGACCCACATGTTGATGCCGCTTTCCACGCTGTAGTCCCGCCTTATCCTGCCCACAAAAACCTCGTCCCTGTCTTCTGCATGTATGGGCATCGGATATACATAACAGGCGGGATCGTCTGCCAGCACTATGCCTTCAGCTTCAGCGAGGATCTGCTTAAGTTCAGTCATTTCAAACTGCTCTTCAAATTCCACGTTTATTGACTCACTATGGCCATAGAACACAGGCACTCTTACTGTGGTGGCCGTTATTCTGATCGACAGGTCGCCCATGATTTTTTTTGTTTCTTCGATCATCTTGATCTCTTCCTTGGTGTAGCCGTTCTCCGTGAAGCTGTCTATATGGGGCAGGCAGTTGCCAAAGATGGGGTAGGGGAACTTTTGGGGTGCTTCACCGCGCATGCCTCTCTCAAGGTCCCTGTAGCCCTCGACTCCCGCACCGGAGACAGACTGGTAAGTCGAGTATACTATCCTTTTTATCCTGTACCGGTCATGAAGTGGCTTTAGGGCCACCACAGCCTGGATTGTTGAGCAGTTGGGGTTAGCGATGATACCCTTGTGCCAGAGGATATCCTGAGGGTTCACTTCAGGCACCACCAGGGGGACCCTCTCGTCCATGCGCCATGCACTGCTGTTGTCGATGGCGACGATGCCCTTGCTGACCGCTATCGGTACATACTGTCTGCTGACAGTAGCTCCTGCTGAAAGCAGGGCAATATCGATGTCCTTGCCGTCAAAGCAGGTCTCGGTCAATTCCTCGACTACATGGTCGCGACCCATAAAGGTGATCCGGGTCCCTGCCGAACGGGCAGATGCAAACAGATAGTACTTGTCTGCAGGGAGCTGTCTTTCTTCCAGCACCTGAAGCATTTTTCGGCCTACCATGCCGGTCGCCCCTATTATAGCAATGTTGTACCCTTTCATATTCATCCTCCTGTGTGACGGATTTAGGTCACTGAGCCCTGCATTATATAGATATGCAGCAAAACCTGCTGAATGTTCCATTTAAAATACCATCGTATTCAGGAGTTGTCAATTAGTTGCGGACAAGGTAATATTATTGTATATAATGTTTTACAAACCTATTTGCCGGAAGGAGTGTCGGGATGTCTCTAATGCTTCATACAGAAGGGAATACTGTAAAAAACGAAAAGGGTGAAACCGTCAGGCTTCTGGGAGTAAACAGGGCAGGGCTTGAATGGGCTTCAAAGGATGATCGGATAGTTGATTCAGTAGTATATGCATGCGATGTGTGGCATGCCAACCTGATCCGTCTGCCGCTTTCCCAGGACAGATGGTTCGGCCGCGGGCCGGAGCAGAGAGAGACCGACCCGGATGGAAACTGCTACCGGTCTTTGGTAGCACAGGTCGTAGACGAGATACAGAAACGAGGCAAGTATGTCATTCTTGACCTTCATTGGAGCAATTGCAACGTATGGGGAGAGAACATAGGCCAGCATAGCATGCCTGACTATAAATCCCTTGAATTCTGGACAGATGTCTCAAAGGCATACAAAAACCACCCTTCCGTGCTTTTCGGGCTTTATAACGAGCCCAGGGACGTAAGCTGGGAGGTTTGGCGCAACGGGGGAACAGTACAGGAACGCTACAGGGACCGGGAAGGCAATGTAAAGCACCTGGAATATGAAGCGCCGGGCCTGCAGACCATAGCTTATGTGATCAGGGACAGCGGGGCCGTTAACATCCTGGTGATAGGCGGACTGGAATGGGCCTATACCCTGACCGGTATAGCAGAGGGATATGGGATAGACGACAACAGGGGCAACGGGATCATATATGACACCCACGTATATCCCTGGAAATATGAATGGGACAAGAATGTCACAGTGATTGCTGACAAGTACCCGATCCTGGTAGGTGAATGCGGTCATTACGGTAACCTGGCCAAGCCCAGAGAGGGTGCCCAGTCTGATCCGTGCGAAGTATGGGTGCCCAGGCTGTTGAGCTGGATCGACAGGCACAATTATCACATGTCCGCCTGGGATTTTCACCCGAGCGCAGGGCCGTGTCTCATAAAGAATTTTGACAATGAACCTACTGAATACTGGGGCAGCTATGTAAAGGAATACCTGCAGGACAAGCATAACAAGGGAGAGATTTGACGCTGCATTTAACTATATTGAAAGAATGGACATATGTTGATAAAATGGACTCGTATAAACACCGGTGAGGAAGGAATGTTCAGATGTTAGACGGTTTTTTCAACAGAATGTACTATGGCGATCCAAGAAAGCCTGATTTGAAAAACGAAAACGTAAAGGCCAACCGTTTCAAGCTGTTTTTCACTGTGCTGCAGGTAAGGTTCTGGCAGATGATCCAGCTCAACCTGATTTACTCGGTTTTCTGGATCCCTACGATTTATCTGTACTTTGTGCTTGTGACTGCAGTGGACAACATGAAACCGGAAGAGTTTGTCGCTATCATACCTACGATGCTGCTGATCCTTATTCCGTGCCTCACCATAGCAGGCCCTGCTACAGCCGGAGTATCATATGTGCTGAGAAAATGGGCCAATGACGAACATGCATGGGTCTGGAGCGACTTCAAGGATGCCCTGAAGGAAAACTGGAAGCAGGGCCTTATGATGATGCTGTTGAATGGGATTTTCATATTCCTCTTCTATACCAACATCCAGTTTTACTCTGAAAT
>JAKPIB010000038.1 GCA_029549985.1 Bacillota bacterium | reverse complement strand
TGCTGGACCACAGGCCGACAAAGATCATTATGGGCAGCAGGGTCTGTGCAGACGTAAGCCAGGCAACCGGTTCATTTATCAAGCCCAGCGAATACAGTATATTGTTCAGGTACCCCATCCTGTCCCCCGAGAACAGGACTCCCCATATAGTTGACAGGGCAACCGATCCGAGAAGCGAAGGCGAATACAGCACGATAGCCAGCACCGTACGGGGTATGCGAGGCATCTGAGCTATGACCCAGGCCAGGAGGAATGACAGTATATAGCCTCCGGGTCCGACTATAAGGGCGTAGGTCGCCGTATTCGGCAATACCTTCTGCATAAACACTGTATCATGTGTAAATATGTCAAGGTAATTCTGCAGGCCTACAAAAACCGGGCTCTGAATGGAATCATAGCGGGTAAAGGAAAGGAGCACGGCAAATATGACCGGCAGAAGTATAAAAAGTGTAAAAAACACCAGAAAGGGCATCAGCAGTACCCAATGTGAATAACGGTCCGCCAGTCCTCTTATGCTCTTCATGGCCTCACCCCATTTATGATCTCTTCTATGGATTTGAGATCATATGTTTTCTTCACCGTACCATCTCTTTCCATGTATCCGAACTCCACAAGCTTCCGCGCAAATTCCCTGTTTATCTCCAGGGCGGCATCATCGAGGGCTATACGCACCGGAACGCCATTCAACACAACATCGGTCCAGGCGTTGCTGAGCTCCCGTTCTATTGCGTATAAGGCCGGATGACGGTATATCTCCTCCATGTGTCCCCATTGGTCCAGGATCACTGCTTTGTCCTCATCAGGGAAAGACAGCTGTTTAAAAGCCTCAATATTTGCGCTGTTCCACAGGTAATCCGGTCCATAAGTGGTCTGCAGGGTATTGCCGAATTTTATCTGCACCTCGGATGACAGCCACCACTTTAGGAAGTCCCATGCCTCTTCCTTCATGTCGGACTGCTCCATAATGATGCAGGCAGTAGCAGCACCGGTTGTACCGTTTCTGATCTCTCCGTCCTTGCCAATGAATCCCGGGGCGGGCGCTATCGCCCAATTACCCGCAATTTCAGGGGCAGCGCTGCGAATTTTCACATAATCTGTAAAAGAAGCTATCCCTATAGGTATCTGCCCGTAACGAAAGCTGTTGTAAAAGCTTGATACTACAGGAGTTACACTATATATCCTGTATAGATCCGTCAGTGCCTCGAACCCTCTTAAAGACTCCGGCGAGTTGATCGCAGTGGCAAGGCCGTCACTGCTGTACAGGCTGCCGTTTGCCTGCTGTATGAAGGGCACGGTGGTATACAGGGGCTTGGTCCCGCTATAGCCTGAAAGCTGCAGGTAAAAGTTCATGGAGTGTCTTTGCAGTACCGGCATCATATCGGCCACATCATCCCAGGTCCTGGGCACCTCTAGGTTCAGCTTGTCCATGATGTCGGTCCGCATCATCAGCACATAGAATTCCTGGGTTTCCGTTGCTCCAAACACCTTGCCGCCGTACACATAGGGCACCAGGGACTGTATGTTGTACTCCTTCTGTATGTATGAAGGGAAATCCTCGAATTGCATAAGGTCTGCCACAGCTCCCCTGATCCCAAGGTCAAAGGGGAGACCGGCTCCGACCCCCAATACTGCATCAGGGGCTGAGTCGGTTGCATTCGCCAGTATTATTTTCTGTTCACTGGGCATTACGGAAAATCTGACATTGATGCCTTTTTCCGAAGTATATGAAGCGTCGGCCATGGCCTGCATAATCTCTACATAATGTATCGGCCGATTCACCCATACCTTCAGCACCTTTCCGTCATGGTCCTCCTGTCTTTCCCCAGAGAACAAGGCATGGAAAAAACGCCTGATGCCGTCCGCAAGCCTGGTAAAAAGCCCTGCTTCAGCCTTGGGCAGCGTCTTTCCGGCTCCATGTACATATATGCGGTCAACAGACAGGTTCTGATATGTCAGCCGGTCTACCAGATCGGCAAGCA
>JAKPIB010000050.1 GCA_029549985.1 Bacillota bacterium | reverse complement strand
GGCCCCTTTGCAAACATAGCCCATGGGTGCAACAGCATCATGGCTACAAGGATGGCCTTGAAGCTGGGCGACTACGTGGTGACCGAGGCAGGCTTCGGAGCGGACCTTGGTGCAGAGAAGTTCCTAAATATCAAGTGCCGCATTGCAGGACTTAAGCCGTCAGCGGTAGTGATCGCCGCGACCGTAAGGGCGCTCAAGCACCACGGCGGCGCGCTCAAGGAAAATCTGGCCCAGGAGGACCTGGCTGCGCTGGAGAAGGGGATCCCGAACCTACTCAAGCATATCGAGAACATAACCGTGAAGTTTGGCCTACCCGCGGTGGTAGCCATCAACCGTTTCCCCACCGACACTGAGGCTGAGCTTAAGCTCGTGGAGGACAAATGCAAGGAGCTTGGGGTCAATGTGGCCCTGTCCGAGGTATGGGCCAAAGGCGGAGAAGGTGGGATCAGGCTGGCTGAAGAAGTGATGAGGTTTGCAGATGAAGGGCGCAGCGATATCAGGTTCACCTATGGGGATAACATGCCGCTCAAGCAGAAGATCGAAGCCATTGCCAGGGAGATTTACGGTGCCGACGGAGTGGATTTTGCTCCTAATGCCCTGAAGGATCTGGCAATGCTCGAGACCTATGGCTACGGGAAACTCCCGATATGCATGGCCAAGACCCAGTATTCCCTGTCCGATGATCCCAAGAAGCTGGGATGGGCAAAGGGCTTCCAAATAACCGTCCGCAACGTGAAGGTCTCAGCCGGGGCAGGCTTCGTTGTGGCCCTGACCGGCGACATAATGACCATGCCCGGATTGCCCAAGGTCCCGGCCGCGGAAAAGATCGATGTAGATGCGTCGGGCGTGATTTCCGGCTTGTTCTGATATGCTTGCTGATCATTATTTAATTTATAACGCTACATATAAAACATGAGCGGGGTGCATGCACCTCGCTTAATTTTTTGTACGCCTCTCATGGGAGTAATTTTGTATATATTAGATCAGCCCAGGGCATGCTCCACACCTGTTTATACTGTCATGTGTCTTAATTTGAGGTATATTATATTAGCTGAATCAATTTTAGGGCACATGCCTGAAAAAAGCCGGATTTTGCCTGGTCATAAATCACTGAATAACTATGAAGAAAGATAAATGTATCTTATAAAATTTGTTCAAAATATGCAAATCACATAGCTAATGCATGCATAAAATCATGCGGCCGGATGTCCTGTGAGCAATATACACAAATTGGGACAACACAAATCCGAACTATAAACATTGTAACCTTGTACTGCGATTGCTTATAATGGTCATGTAGATTCTTATCGAAAGGAAGTTCAGATATGAAGAAAATAGGTGTAGCTATCATTGGCTGTGGTACTATTGCAAACAACGCCCATATCCCGGCATACTTGAAAAACCCGGAGGTGGAAATAGTCTATTTTTGCGATATCCGGCCCGAGCGGGCTGAAGAGGCAGTCCGCCGCTATGGCGTGGGTGAAGCGGTTGTGGATTATCATGACATACTGCATAGCGACAAGGTAGATGCAGTATCGGTATGTACGCCGAACAATGTGCATGCCCAGATAACCATAGACTTTCTAAAGGCAGGAAAAGACGTGCTGTGCGAAAAGCCTGCAGCCCGCACATATGAAGATGCGCTTTTGATGCAAAAGGTCCGGCATGAGACAGGCGGGATACTCAATATCGGCGTATGCAACAGGTTCAACACCAGCGTCAACAAAATAAAGGATCTCATCGATAGCGGGGAGCTGGGAGAAATCTATCATGTTTATATAAGCTTCCGTGCCCACCGTTCGATCCCCGGGCTGGGCGGAGATTTTACGACGAAGGCAGTAGCCGGAGGCGGAGCGCTTATCGACTGGGGTGTGCACTTCCTGGACATAGTGATGTACTGCTGCGGGGATCCGAAACCGGTCACAGTTTCCGGCCAAGCATTCAGCAAGCTCGGCAGGGACATAAAGGGTTACACCTATACCGATATGTGGGCCGGGCCGCCCAAGCTCGACGGCATATATGATGTAGATGACTCAGTCACTGCGCTTATAAGGACAGAAGGGCCGACGATCACTCTGCACGGTGCATGGGCGCAGAACATCGGCACTGATGAAATGTACATAGATTTCATGGGCGACAAAGCCGGCATACGCCTGCAGTACGGCGCTGGATTCAAGATGTATACAGCTAAAGACGGGGCTCTGCTTGAAATAACCCCAAAATTTACGATGACCAACATGTATGAAAATGAAATAAACAGCTTTATAGAATGCATAAAAACCAGGAACGATAATGTTGCATGCATAGATAATGCAGTAATCACTTCACAGATAATGCAGGCTATCTATGATTCCTCTGAAAAAGCTAGGGAAATAGTATTGAAATAGCTTGCCTGGCAGCATTCGATATAGCTTTGCGGAAAAGAGAGGTTGTCACATGAAAAAGATCGGATTGATAGATTATTACCTAGACCAGTATCATGCAGAAAACTATCCAAACTGGATCCAGGAAGCTTCAAAAGGCGAAATGCAGGTAGCATACGCCTGGGCTAAGATCGACAAGCCCGGTGGAAAGCCAAACAGCCAATGCTGCAAGGAAACCAATGTCGAGCTCTTGGATTCCATCGAGGAGGTCATTAAAAAGAGCGACTGCCTGATAGTGATGTCACCAGATAACCCTGAGATGCATGAGGAGCTCTGCCGCCTGCCTCTGGCCAGCGGTAAGCCTACCTACATAGATAAAACATTTGCTCCTGACCGAGAAACCGCGCTTAGGATTATCCGTATGGCTGAAGAAGGGCATACGCCTTTCTTTTCGACATCAGCCCTGCGCTATGCCCGTGAATATGTGAATCTGGAGAAGGAAGGCATTGAGTTCATCAGCAGCCGCGGCCCCGGATCGTTCGACAATTATGCCATACATCAGATAGAACCGATCATCTGCCTAATGGGTCCTGATCTGGATAAGCTGATGTATACAGGCGTTGGCAGCACTCCTGCTTTCGTGCTGCGCTATAAGGACGGGCGATGCGCTACGATGGCCCAGCTTGGCTGGGAATGCGATTTCGGCCTGGCCATCAATTACAGGGGCGATCATGCTGTCGTTATCCAGGGTGCTTCCGACTTTTATCATCAATTCATACTTAAGCTGGTTGAATTCTTTGATGACGGCATTCCAAAGGTTTCTCCGGAGGAAACCCTGCAGGTCATAACCATTCTTGAATACGGGAAACTGGCCATGACGACACCGGATACCTGGGTGAAGCTCCCCTTATAAAGAAAGAGGCTGATGCAATGAAAAGGTCCGATGCGCTTGGCAAGTACTTTCATTTCGACAATGATTTCTGGGCCAGACCACTGAAATGCGGCTTTTTGGACATTTACCAGATAGGCGAGCTATGCTGTGAACCGGGATTCAAGGTTGAGGAGCACGAACAGAGCGTT
>JAKPIB010000036.1 GCA_029549985.1 Bacillota bacterium | reverse complement strand
GTCGAACATCACCTTGATCGCAGCCCCGGCACCGCATAAGGAAAATACAAGCAACAGCCAGGGCGTTGTGCCCAGCTTGTCATCCAGGAATTTGCCAAGCAGGACTCCGATCACTACCGATGCCGCCATAGTCACTCCAATTTGGGAGAAGTAAGCCAAAGCGCGCAAAAACTCATTACTGTTCCTGGTCTGCTTATCCTCTTTGTGCTGCTTGCTCAAGATGGCTACACTCCTCCATGGACAGCTTCACTAAAGCTTACTGAGAACTCAGCCAGCATTTATTCGCATACAGTATAATGTTGCCACAATATTCTGATATTATCAAGTATCAGAAAAGACAATCCTCGACCCGGATCTCCAAGATCTCCGCATCTGTATTGCTTTCAATAAAGCTGCAAATGCTCTCGTGTATGCTGTCTGCGATAGACCTGTTGTCTGCCAGGTAAGCAATCGACAGAACGATCGTCTGATGGATGTCTTGCGCACCGCTCTCGATGACAGACACATTGTATGTGTTGCGAAGCCTACTCTGAAGCCCTTTTACTATCGATCTTTTTTCTTTGAGGCTGTGAACCCAGGGGGCATACAGCCTGACTGTCATAACATAGACTTCCATGGCAACAGCAAACCCGCCCGCATCTGGTTGGATCTCTTCCCTGCGGATTCCCATCTATTATTTTATTGGTTTATCCATGCTCCGTCAACAAATAATGTTGTTATTTTCCCTTAACGGAAAGGTCCATCGTAAAGCATATGATCCTGTTTGCGTAACGGTACTATCATCGTGTTCATGGCCGGTCACCTGACCGTAGACTTGACAACGCTGAATCCCAGCCTGGTGATCGCGGCTTCTATTTCAGCCAATGTTATCTTCTCCTCGTCAAATTCCAGCTTGGCCTTGCTTGAGTTGAACAATACCTTCACTGTATCCCCTTCAACACCGTTCAGCCCTATAAGCGCCCCTTCTATCTTCATCATGCATGACGGGCAGGTCAGGGTCTCCAGTTGGATCGTTGCTGATTTCATAATTATTCTCCTTTCGTCGTTTGATTCGATCTTGAATCATTCACTTTTTGTTATATTATACATTTGAATATTTAAAATTCAATGCCTATCTCAGCCTGTACCGCAATAGCCTCATGCCGTTCAGGATGACTGCCAGGATGCTGCCCTCGTGCACCAGCATTCCTATCGACATGTTCACCCATTCACTGAATATTAAACCGGCCATCAGCATTAAAACAACTCCTACTGCGATGACGATGTTTTGCATCATGTTTCTGGTTGTAGCCTTTGCCAAACCAAGAGCGTGGGGCAGTCTGCCGAAATCCGAATTCATCAAAACCACATCCGATGTTTCGATTGCGACGTCTGTACCTCCTCCCATGGCAATACCGATATTGGCCAGAGCCAGTGACGGACTGTCATTTACCCCATCCCCTACGAAGGCAACAATCCGGCCTTCATCGATCAGCTTCTTAATATAAGCTGACTTGTCCTCGGGCAGCATGTTTCCATGAGCTTCAGTCAGGCCCAGTTCACGGCTCACTATATCGACAGTCCCCTGATTGTCGCCTGAAAGCATTATAAGATTTTTTATCCCCAACTTCCTGAGCCTGGACAGGCCCTCTTTGACTCCGGGGCGTATCTGGTCGCGAATGCCCATCAGGATCATGAGTTCTCCATCGACTGCAGTAAACACAAGGGAGTTCCCATTTCCTTCAAGACGAGTTGCATCAGCCCTTACAGCATCGTTCAGGAGGACTTGCTCTCTTTCCATCAAGGCGATATTGCCTACAACCACCCTTCGACCTCTGACATAGGCAATGATCCCCTCGCCCTTTATAACTTCCGTACCTTCTACCGGATATACAGCCCTCTCGCCGATTTCATCCAGTACGGCTTTTGCCAGGGGATGGTCTGATTCACGCTCAACACTGGCAAGGTACTCCAGAGCTTCGCTTGTATAACTGCCATAGTACAGCTTTTCAGCTACAGAAGGTTTTCCTGCAGTAAGTGTGCCTGTTTTGTCAAAGACTATAGTATCCAGCCTGCTTAACTCCCGGATCACTTCACTGCCCTTTAGCAGTACGCCGTTTCGAGCGCCATTCCCTATTCCCGCCACATTGGATACGGGCACGCCAATCACCAGGGCTCCCGGGCAGCCTAAGACCAGGATGGTGATCGCCAGTTCAATATCACGCCGGATCAGCCATATCGTTAAAGCCAGCACAAGGACCGTAGGCGTATAGTATTTCGAGAACCGGTCTATGAAGCGCTCAGCTGCTGATTTCGAGTCCTGGGCTTCCTCTACCAGCTCGATGATTTTTCCGTATGTCGTGTCTTCGCCGACCCGTTCTGCCACAATCTGTATGGTCCCGTTGTCCAAGATAGTACCAGCAAATACCTTTGAACCCTTTTCCTTGGCCACCGGGATGGACTCGCCTGTAACAGCAGACTCGTTTACACTTCCTTCCCCGCTTATGACCGTACCGTCGACCGGGACCTTTGCGCCGGTTTTCACAAGCAGGATGTCTCCAACATCGACCTCATCCACATCTACCTCTACGAAGTCTCCGTCATCCATTTGCTTCAAGGCGCTCTCCGGCGCCATTTCGGTCAGTTCCTTTATAGCTGACCGGGTCTTGCTCAGTGTACGCTGCTCCAAATATGCGCCGAACAGGAACAGGAAGGTGACTATCGCTGATTCTTCAAAGTTTCTGATAACAAAGGCCCCTATTACCGCCATCGTAACAAGCACATCGATGCTGACCACCTTGACACGCAAGGCCTGATAAGCCTGAATGGCAATAGGCAAGACGCCTGAGACGGAAGCTGTTGCCATGAGCCAGGCAAAAAGCGTTTCATCACCTGTTGTCCATTTGATTATAAATGCAGAAACTATCAGGATGCCGCCTATTGCTGTGATCAGGCTCTTGTGCTTCAGGATAAACAAATGCTCCTCTTCCCCTTTCTTATGCTATAATCTCTCTTATACTGACAGCCGGTAGATCTCAGCCGGCATTCTGCTTACCCTCCGGCAGGTCCTACACTGTCCCTCATTCAGATTATCTGCCTTGTACCTGGATTTTAGCATAGGTTCACTGAAAAACATTTGACCCTGGTCAAATTTTAAAAAAATCCCCCGATATGCCAGCGGGCCATATCGAGGAGACCGAAAGCCGGGTTTATCGATCAACAAGCCGTCTTTCTGATCGTTATCACCTGATCATATAGCTCTCTTGTGTCCTTGAAAATGACATGGCTTACGTTTATGACCGTCAGGTCCTTTAGCCCCAGGATAGTTTTCTCGATTTCCCTGGCGCGCTCCATATCCAGTGAAGCAAAGGCTTCATCCATGAGCAGGATGCTGGCCTTGCTTAGCAGAGCCCTGGCTATTACGATCCTGCTCCTCTCTCCGCCTGAAATGTTCTTGCCGTTGTCATAGATCATGGTGTCCAGCCCATCCGGCTGGCTTGCCACAAAGCCAGCCAGCCCCGCAGCCTCAACGGCCTTATTTATCTCCTCTTCGGAATAATCCTTGTACAGGGTTATGTTGTTCCTGATCGTATCCTCAAAGATGAACACCTGCTGCTCTATATTCGCAATAAGCTTGTAATACTGATCCCGCTTTATGTCCTTAAGATCATACCCGTCTATAAGTATCCTCCCTGATGTAGGGTTGAAGTATTTGCGAACAAGCTTCAACAGCGTCGTCTTGCCGCCCCCGCTGGGACCTACTATAAGGTACTTCCCGTTCTTCCTGAACTTTAGGTTGATATCCGACAGTATCAGCTGGTCATCATCTTCATACTGGAATTCAACATTATGGAACTCTATCTCACGCCTGAAATCGGGCAGATCTACGGTTTCCTCATATGTGTAGGAGTTTTCCAGGGTCTTTTCTATCTTTTTTATGAGGTCGGAGGTCGTGAACAGCTTTGGTAGATTTTCACTTATATTGAACAAGGGAAACATCATCCTTTGAATGCCCTCTACCACCAGCAGCAGTCCCCCTGCAGTAACCTTCTTCAACACAGCATAATAACCAACAAAACAGATGACCCCGTACATTGACCCGTTGATGAAAAAATGCTGGATACTGAAAACGAATGAGAGCATGCGTTCGATTATAAAGCCTTTCTGCTGGATAGCCTCGCTCTTCCTGTAATAGTCCTCAGTGACCCTCCCTTGAAGATTGTAATTCTTCACGATGTGGAACGCTGACAGGATCTCCTTGATATAAGAGGTGTAACCCTCAAACATGTCGCTGCGTTCCTTGTAAGCCCGGTTGGTTGGCTTGGTGGTGAAAATCGAAATAAGCAGGTTGATGATGATGATGACAAAGGCAAGCAGGATCATCCTCGGATCAACCGTCGTCAGCAGCCATATGCCTACAAGGAAGTTGACCACCCCATCGCATACCAGATATATGCTATGGATCAGATTCAGCTCCAGGGTGTTGAAATCATTGGTCAGGGCAGACAGGTATCTGGCATTGTTTTCCTTCTGGAACTCGGCGATATTCTTGCCAAACACCTTCGTTACATAGTATCTTTTGAGTGCGACGTTCGCTACCTTTTTGTAATGATTTGCGACCACGGTAGTGAGTATGCCAAGGGGCACCAGTAGGGCTGCCATGAGTATGATCCATGGAGCAGTCTGCTTCAAGAGGTCGATTTGTCCGTCCAGCACCAGATCCAGCAGCTTCATCATGCGAAGTGTCACATAGCCGAAAAATACGGTGAACACTGAGGACACAATGATTGCCAACAGCAAGTATGGGATAACTTTTGCATATTTTCTCAGCATGTGATCACCTCGTCAAAATAGTCCCTGGCAGGAAAGCAGTTGACCTCACCATTCTTTATTTCGATCACATAGTCATAATTTTCGGTAACACCTTCATAATACCGATGGCTGATAGCAATGACCGTATTGTCAAGCTCCAGGAATACCCTTTCGATCTCCTTGCCCAGTTCTTCATTCAGGCTGGAGGTGCCTTCATCAACAAAGAGGAGCTCTGTATTTTTGGCAATAGCCCTGGCTATCGATATCCTCTGACGCTGTCCGCCTGACAGGTTCTTGCCGTTTTCAGTCAGCCTTTCGTTCAATCCTTCCTTTTTCTCCTCCAGAAGGGATTCCAGGCCGCTGACCTTGACGGCATAATCGATCTGTTCCATGGGGATATCCCTGTACAAGGTTATATTATTCCTTATCGTATCCTCGAACAAGAATACATCCTGATAGATAAAGGCGACTTTATCGTGGAATGATTTTTCCTCGATGTCCCTGTAGTCTGTCCCGTCCACTTTAATGGTCCCCTCAAAATCATCATAAACCATGGCCAGCAGGTTCAGCAGGGTAGTCTTTCCGGCTCCGCTTACACCTTTTATAAGGTATTTCTTCCCTTTTTCTATAACAAAGGAAGCATTTTTGATAATCTGCTTGCTGCCAAAGGCAAAGCTAAGGTTGGATACCTCTATCTTTTCATTGAATACAAAAGGCTTGCTCCCCCTGCCGATGTTGACCCTGTACTCCTCCGGCTTTGCGATTTTTTCATAAATGCTGATCGAGGCCTTCATCTGATTCCACATGGGGAAAGCGCTGATCAGATAGTTGCTGATGGAGCTGCAAAGTGAGAAAATAAACCCGGCCATCCCCAAATTAAGCCCTTGCTGCAGTTTGGGCCCCAGGTATATCAGAACGATCACCGAAACCACGAAGGCCAGTATCCGTATAACATCGCGCTGCATATCGGTAAAGACATTGGCTGCAAACTTTCTCTTTTCAACCCGGCTGATAGTGCCTATGCTTTTCAAAAGGAATTTGTCTTCTATGTTGTTCAGTTTCAGGATCTCAAGCCCTGCGAAGGTATTGGCCATATCGGTTGTGAATGTCTCATTGGCACTTGAGATCTCCTGTTCCAGTGAAACTGACTTCTTTGAAAAGAAGCTTGCAAGGATATACAACAGGACAGAAAATACCAGCATCCCCGCAGCCAGCTTGTAGTCCAGAACAGCCAGGATAAGTAAAGAAAAGATAAACATCCCGATGTTGATCAAAAAGTTCAACAGGCTGATAAAAAACTTGCTCTCAAAGGTATTGATATCGTTTATCAAATTGGATATGTAAATCTCCTTGGATTTCTGGGAAAACTGCTTGAAAGGCATATTGATGATCTTATCAAAGGCCTGTTTCCTGACATCCAGGATCGTATCCCTCATATAGCGGATGCGCAGCAATCTTGAGATCAAAAAGTTCAATGGTGAATAGATGATAAATATGATCGTCACGATAACTATATTTTTATAATAATTGATATCAGCTTTCTGGATAGCACCCAGGATAAGGGCAGCCATAACCATCTGCCCAAAATGTTCAATGATGAACATAAAGGTTGCAATCAAATACAGGACAAATTTAGACTTTCGCTTTAACAAGAGCTCCCTCATCCAGACTCCCTCTCATAATGGATTTTTGCGATACGAAATGCTGCCTTAGGGCATTCAGGGACCATTATATATGTTACAATTGTATATAAGATGCCGAAAAATTACAACCAAAAGTTGACGAGCTTAATATTTTGGTTGCTTCTTCTTTTTGACTTATATAGTATATTTATTAGCTGTTAAGGATCGGAGTATGATAGGCATGTTAAAAGCAAAGAAAAGCACCTCCTGCAGGGACCAGGGATTCTGTTTGACCGGCAGCGGTTATTTCCAATGCATGGGCGTAGATGTGATGGCCTTCGATGATATCTACCCGGAGGGCCATCAATCCGGCATAAGCATAATCATGCACGGCAACCGTGTCGCTTCCAACGGCGATCTGCGCTTCGAACAGACGCCCGGGCAGTGGCAGCCCGTGCCAAAGCCCGGCAAGCGAGAGCTGGATACGGAGACTAACACCATCACCACTACTCTCAGCTATCCGGATCGAGCCAGGCATTTAAATGGTTTCAACCCGATGATCTATCCGGATTTTGAATTCAGCTACACGGTCTCAGTCAAAGGCGAAGGCAGGTCGCTTAGGATCAGTGTTGACCTGGACAGGCCGGTGCCTGACAAGTTCGCAGGCAAGCTGTGCTTCAATCTGGAGCTGTTCCCGGGCGCGCTCTTTGGAAAGCCCTGGATCATGGACAACAAGCAGGGCATCTTTCCACCCCAGCCCAACGGGCCTGTCCTGAAACAGAAGCCCAACTATCTTCACACGGGAGATTTCGGCCTTCCTGACGCAAGAGCAGATATGGAACGGCTGTCCGGCGAGAACAGGGAATACAGTCCGATCATCGCTGATGACATTATAGCTGAACCCTATGCCATTGGCAAACGCTTTACAGTACGTCCCGACGACCCATACCGTCGTCTGACCATAGAGAGCAAGAGTGCAGACCTTAAGCTCTATGACGGGCGCATGAACCACAACAACGGCTGGTTTGTAATCAGCAGTGAAGTGCCTTCAGGAGCGACTGCAAATGCTGTCGAGTGGATCATCACCCCAAATGTAGTTGATGACTGGATCTATCCTCCCGTCATTCAGACATCCCAGGTAGGATACCACCCGAATCAAAGGAAAATAGCAGTCATTGAACTGGACAAACGTGACAGCAGGAGCGAAAGGGCAGTTCTCGTCAAGATAACTGAAATCGGCGAGCAGGAAGTCTGTTCAGGCACCGGGCAGGTGTGGGGGCAGTTCCTCCGCTACAACTACTTGATATTTGATTTTTCAGCTATCAAAGAAGAAGGCCTGTACAAGGTCCGCTATGGTTCTGCAGAGTCGGCTGTTTTCCGCATAGCCTGCGATGTATATGACCGGGGCGTTTGGCAACCGGTCCTGGAGTACTTCCTCCCCGTACAGATGTGCCATATGCGGGTCAGTGAAAAATACCGGGTCTGGCATGGCCTTTGTCATGATGACGATGCTCGGATGGCTCCGACAGATTATCTGCATTTCGACGGATACAGGCAAGGAGCATCCACACTGACCAAATACAGGCCCGGAGATATAGTCCCAGGGCTGAATGTCGGTGGCTGGCATGATGCCGGCGATTTTGACCTCCGTGTGGAGTCCCAGTCCGCTGAGTTTTACATACTGACCCTGGCATACGAAGCCTTTAATATCTGGTACGATGTGACTACCATAGATCAGGCTAGGCGTATAACCGAGATCCACCAGCCGGACGGCAAAAACGACATCCTCCAGCAGATAGAGCATGGCGTCCTGTCCGTAGTCAGCGCATATCAGGCCCTGGGACGGCTTTACCGGGGCATTATCGAAAGCAGCCTGAGACAATATGTGCACTTAGGCGATAGTGCGGCTATAACTGACGGTATTAAGGGCAATGCCGACGACCGGTGGGTGTTCACCGAAGATAATCCGCAGCGGGAGTTGACTGTAGCTGCCCACCTGGCCGCTGCCGCCCGGGCTCTTAATGGCTTCAATGATCCATTGAGCGATCAGGCCTTGCAGGCCGCCTGTGAGATTTTTGACGGTACCGACGGGTCTGGTCGTGCCAGGGCGGCAAAGCTGCATGCAGCCTCAGAGCTGCTTCTGACCACCGGCGAGCAGAAATATAAGGACTACCTGCTGAATGAGACCGATTTTATAGCCGGCAATATTGACAGGGTAGGCTGGTTTATAGTCCGGGCAGAAAAGGCAGTGAATGATGCCGCTTTATCCAAAGCTATCCGGGATTCCTTGCCGGCACTGAAAGAACGGTTGGTTAAGCAGAGCGCTGAAACACCTTACGGGATACCCTATCGCCCTCATATATGGGGAGCAGGCTGGCAAATCCAGCGCCTGGGCTTTGAATATTACTTCCTCCATAAAGCTTATCCCGGGATCTTTGACCCAGAGCTTTTATTCAACTCACTGAACTTTGTCCTGGGATGCCATCCCGGGTCCAACACCATGTCCTTTGCTTCGGGGATCGGCGCCAAATCAGCAACCATAGGCTATGGGCTGAACCGCGCCGACTGGTCATACATCCCTGGTGGAGTGATTTCAGGTACTGCCCTCATACGGCCCGACTTCCCGGAGCTGCTGGAGTTCCCCTTCCTTTGGCAGCAGACGGAATATGTCCTGGGAGGCGGTTCTTCGCACTTTATGTTTTTGGTACTGGCTGTACAGCAAATATTAAAAGGCAAATAGGTCTTGCTATTTGCCTTTTCTGATTATTATCTTATTGCTTCAAACATCCTTAGGAGACGCAGATAATGATTCGCTTCACGCAACACATGGTCACCAAGCAGAGGCACTATGATGGATCTGATTTCGCATGCAAGCAATCCCTGCGTGCCTTGCGCCTTGAAGTCCCGCAGATTCTGCGTAGCCCTCAGGCTGTCCACCGTGACCTTTTCTATGGGTATAGCCGATTCCATTGCTGCCTTGGCCTCAGCAGTCAGCTGATCAAATTCTTTTCCGAAATCATTTGCAGTATTGATCAGCTCATTTTCCGTCGGGTCAAGCAAGCCCCGGATAAACTTCGCATGCTCTGCCATCTGCCTGTTCCAGAAAAACTCCAGCTCATAAGCCTCCCTTTCCAGATTGAATGCCTCCCTGTTCTGCAGTCTCTGAAGGTTCGACAGGTATAGCTTTGCCTCACGCAAAATATGGAGGATAAGCAAAGGATAATTGAACGTGAACATTTTGCAGGACAGGACATTGGACAGTATCTTTTCCTTAAACTTGATCAAGGCCGCGGTCAGCTTTATTGCCTTCTGATTTAATGCATAGACCTTATCTACAAGCTCCGGGTTGACATTGCAACTATCTCCGCCTGTCAACTCGGTTTCCGCCTTCGTAATATCGGTCGGTATCCTGATTCCCGTATAAAAGGAAGTCAGCTTTTCTGTATTCAACGTATAAGGAGTTATCACTTCACCTGACAAAAGCACTACAGGGCTGACAACACCACCAGAAAGCTTGACGGCATTTCTTAAAACCGCATCAAACTCCTTTCGAAAGGCATCCACCTCCTGGGCGAACTCGGTGTCCCTTGGTGTAAATCCAAGCTCGAGAAAAAGCGAATGCTCCTTCATTATCCTTGCAAAAAACAAGTGCAGTCCAAGAGCTTGACTAACATACTCAGCATTTGAAAGCA
This sequence comes from Bacillota bacterium, assembly GCA_029549985.1. GTDB lineage: Bacteria > Bacillota > Clostridia > Caldicoprobacterales > DTU083 > JAKORJ01. Next base: position 12,293 of record JAKPIB010000036.1, on the reverse strand, counting down.
CGACCATTCCCCCCAGAGATATATTGCTTTATATGCTAATGTATGTATCCTATAGGTGGACTGTTACTTCACTGAGCCTGAACCGTCATTGGGTATACGAAGGCTTAAGTCGGTTTGCTGTCCTGTTTACCATATTACAAGTTAAAGGATAGAAGTCTGCTGTTATATCAGCCGATCAGAGCTGTAATCAAATACCCCCTGTGGCTTATGCCAGCAGGGGGACCGTATGTACGGTAAGTGCCTGTTTCCGACAGAATAGCTGCCGGCTCACCGGCATCAGGCTGCTTAGTATTCAGTCGACAAGCTTTCCAGTATCACTTCAATATTATCCTTCAGGGAAGTATCCGCATTCTTGTTCATATTGAAGGATATGCCTTGGTAAAAGGCCTGGCCGTCTTCTTCCGGCCAGTAGATAAGGTAGTTGTAGACTTCTACATCTGCTCCTTTAGAGTTCTTAGCCGTAAAATGAGCATACACAGCTGTCAGATATGATATTTTCACATTATTGTCAAACTCTATAAGCTTGATATCCGTCAGACCTTGGAGTATTGCCTCCTGGTATGACTCTTGGGTCCAACTGCCTGCTCTATGCCCCGATGCAACAGTAATATCGGATACTGTTATGCTAGCTGTTGAATCTTCATCTGCAGCCAGCATGATCCCATCCTGGTTTGGTTCAAACTCTCCAAAATCATCCGGAACTTCAAATTTCAGGCCATAGACCGTCCTCGTTGAAAGCGTGACCTTCTCTTTGCCGCAGCCGGCAAGGCTAAAGATCAGCACAAGCGCCATGATGACCGATAGTACTAAGATACCAGACTTTTTCATAGAAAACTACCTCCTTCATTTATGTGACTGTATCTTATCATGACTACAATAATTATAAACGCAGCATATACGCTTGTGGGATGTTTGCTATTGTGCAACTGGGATCCTGTCAGAGGGCAGTGATGAAGCATATGAAAAGTGGCTGGATATACTCGGAGGGATCCTAGAGGGCTATGACCGTGTAGGAAAGCTCACCTCTGAGGAGAAACAGGCAGTGTTTTATGTGATCTGCTCCGTTCAGATGATCTGCATCGCCTATTTTGAAAGTCTGGACAAGTACAAGGAGTTGGCCAGGATAAACCGCAGGATGCTGCAATATATCATACGGAACAGGAGAGATATAGAAAAGATCGTTTGATCTCTTCAGTTCTCTTTATCCTGCTTTGCTGCATGTCGATTAGATACACTTAAGTCATAGCTACTCTTGCAGTAAGGCGGGTTTTTTTTTGCCTTGTTCTATTCGGGCATCATAACTCCGGATGACGGATTTTAATGTTCAGGATAAGAAAAACATTGAAATGCTAAATAAGTCCGCCACACAACCCGTACTTTGCGGATCCTTCCCCGCTTTTGACCACCAGCAATCGGTATATACTATTGCGGTTTTGTCAACGAGGTATTATCATGTAATTGCGGATAATATAAAATAGGCTTTATAACAACTTACAGGAGGCATAAATGAAAATTATCATTATAGGTGATGGCAAGCTGGGATATAACCTGGCTGAAAATCTTTCTAAGGAAAATAATGATGTTACCATTATAGATAAAAATCCCGAGGCATTGAAAAAAGCCGGCGAATACCTGGATGTTATGTGCATAAAGGGCAATGGCCTGAGTACACAGATCCTGTTGGAAGCAGGTATTAAGGAAGCTGATCTTCTAATAGCTGCCACAGCCAGCGACGAAACGAATATGGTATGCTGCCTGACAGCCAAGAAGCTGGGAGCTGCACACACGATCGCCAGGATCAGGGACCCGCAATATGCTGACGAACTCGATAAACTGAAAGCAGATCTTGATTTGGACATGGTGATCAATCCCGAGCAGGCAGTCGCCAGTGAAATCGCCAGCCTGATCGAATTCCCTCCAGCCCTGAACATTGAAACATTTTCAAAGGGCCAGGTCGTTATGATGGAGATGAAGGTAACACCCGACATGTCCATAGTCAACATGAGCCTTAATAATATCTCCAAATGGACCAACGCAGGTATTCTAATCGGCGGTGTACTAAGGGATGGAAGTGTTGTCATCCCGAATGGCGATTTTGTAATCAAACGAAATGATACCATATACATCGTCGGCCAGCCATCCAAGGTCGTACAGTTCTGCAAGCGCATAGGCATTCATGTGCAGAGGATCAAAAACGTCATGGTAATGGGTGGAGGCAGGATCGCATACTACCTAGCCAAATATCTGGATGAGATGGATATCAGGGTCAAAATAATCGAGATCAAACGCGAACGCTGCATTGAGCTCACCGAGCTTCTCCCTAAAGCCTTGATCGTATGCGGCGATGGTACTGATGAAAGCCTGCTGCATTCAGAAAATCTGACCAGTATGGGCGCGTTTGTTTCCGTAACTGACAAAGATGAGGAAAATATCATAGCAGCCTTGATGGCAAAGCAAAACGGAGTTCAGAAAGTCATAGCAAAAATCAACAGGGCAAACTATACTATTGCGATAAATAACATGGGGATCAATAGTGTGGTGATACCCAAGCTTATAACAGCTAACCATATACTAAGATATGTCCGTGGCTTACAAAACGCAATGGGTGATCCGGTAGATGCCCTTTACAGGATCATGGACGGCCGTGTAGAAGCTATCGAGTTTACAGCTAATGAGCATACGAAATTCCTTGATATTCCGCTTAAGGATCTGAAAATAGTCAAAGATATCTTGGTTGCCTCTATCGTCAGAAAAAACGAGATAATAATCCCACATGGAAGCGATGTGATAAAGGCCGATGACAAAGTCATCCTCATTGCTAAGGATACAAAACTAACGGACTTAAATGACATTGTTGAGCCGGGTGTTTAAATATGAACTACAGAATGATTGCCAAAAGCATCGGCACAGTATTATGCATTGAAGCGGCTTGTATGCTCCCTTCCCTTTTGGTAGCTTTTATCTGCCGGGAAGCTACAACAGTACCCTTTATAGTGTCCATGCTCATCACTGCCGTGGCAGGCCTTGCACTACTAAGCATAAAGTCGCCAATATCACGTTTGTACTCTCGCGACGGTTTCGCTATCGTAGCGCTGGGCTGGATCCATATATCTGTTTTTGGCGCTCTGCCATTTATTCTTTGTGGTTCGATCCCTTCTGTCATCGATGCGTTTTTCGAATCCGTATCCGGATTCAGCACAACAGGAGCAAGTATACTAGAAAATGTTGAAGCACTTCCGAAAAGTATTTTATTTTGGAGAAGTTTCACCCATTGGATGGGCGGTATGGGAGTCCTCATTCTTATGATCGCTATATTGCCGTCTGTGAATGCCAGTACTATAAACATTATGAAAGCAGAATCTCCCGGCCCGTCACCTGGCAAGATCGTGCCTAAAATCAGCGAAACAGCAAAGATCCTGTACACTATCTATATAGTGCTGACAGTGATCCAGGTAGTATTGTTGCTGGCAGGCGGGATGCCGCTGTTCGACGCTTTGATACATGCATTCGGAACAGCAAGTACCGGCGGTTTCTCAAGTAAAAACACCAGTGTAGCTGCTTATGGCAGCGTCTATATAGAAACAGTCATCACTATTTTCATGTTTTTATGCGGCGTGAATTTTACTTTATACTATATGGTTTCCAAGAGGAATTTTAAAACTTTGTTGCGGGATGAAGAGCTGCGCTTTTATATTGGCATAGTGTTTACAGCCATAATACTCATAGTTCTTAATACTGGCGGCACAGTGTACCGCACTATAGGTGAATCTATACGTTATGCTGCTTTTCAGGTCAGCTCAGTTATAACCACAACAGGCTATTCAACCGCTGACTTCAGTATCTGGCCGACATTCAGTCAGGTTATTCTGATTCTTTTGATGTTTATAGGAGCAAGCGCCGGGTCCACCGGAGGAGGTCTTAAATGCATCCGCATACTCCTTCTCGCCAAGATTATAAAGCGGGAGATCGCAAAGATCAATCATCCAAGCGCTGTACAAACAGTAAAAATAAATGGACGTATCGTAGATGAGGAAACCCTGTCCGGCATCATGGCGTTTTTCTTTTTCTGGATGCTGATTTTTGCCCTGTCAGTTCTGATAGTATCGTTGGAAGGAAAAGGCCTAATCACATCAACAACAGCAGTAATTGCCACCCTAAACAATATTGGGCCGGGCCTGGGATCGGTCGGGCCAATGGGGAACTTTGCCGACCTGTCAGTGTTGAGTAAATTAGTATTATCAGTGTGTATGATCGTCGGGAGGTTAGAGATTTACCCGATCATGCTGCTGTTCACTCCATCATTTTGGAAACGTGGCAATATCTGAATTATAGATCCTCATAGGTTTTTAAAATCCTTTCAGCCACCGCCCTTTTCGTGATGCGCATATCCATTGCCTGTTTTTCAATATACCTGTGGGCCTCCTTTTCGCTCATGCTCATAAGGGATATCAGAATACATTTGGCGCGGTCCACAATGCGGATATCCTCTATCCTTTTCCTCAACTGGGCATTTTCGGTCTGTATCTTTTTCATCCTGTTGTAAACTGATCGGGCAAGCGATAGCGCAGACATGAAAATATACCTGTTGACCGGCTTTTCAATAGTCAGTATCCCTTCTTTTTCACATACGGCTGACACAGCTTCGAAAAACTCCCGCCTAACTATAAGGATGACCTGTGTCATCTCCCTCGAGGCTGCATGCAGAGCAAGACTTTCGCCGGTCTCATCCTTCAGCGGAGCATCGATGATCACCAGATCGAAATCCCGTTCCAGCAGGAGTCTTCTCGCTTCGCCACAGGTTTTGACAGCGATGATCTGGCAGACGTACGCCGGGTTTAGCAGTTCAGAAATCAATGCCGCTCCTTTTTCTGAATTAGAAACAATCAAAACATATTCCATACCCGTGCTGCCTTTCGCCACAAATTTAAATTACTCCGAAATATCTTCTTTTGTAGAACACCGCTTTATCGTCTGCAGCCGCAAAGTCCCCCGCTTCTTTTATCTTGGCAGCGATATATTTATGATGCAATTCGTCTCCAATAACGCTTTTAACGAAGTCACTGCCCTCAGCAAGCCTTACTGCCTCATCCAGGCTTAATGGAAGTGGTGTCAAGGTTTTTATCAAAGCTTCATCCGCCTTATACAGATCCACATTGGCTGCGGCAGGCAGAGCCATGCCTTTTTCCATTCCCTCCAGACCCGCTGCGATTATCAACGCGAAGCCAAGATATGGATTCATCGAGGGGTCAGGAGAGCGCAGCTCCATCCTTACCTTATCTCCGTTAGCTGCGGGTATCCTTATAAGCTGAGAACGATTTTGGTGTGACCATGAAACATATGCCGGTGCTTCAAATTTTCCGAACCGCTCATATGAATTGGCGATAGGGTTCAGGAAGATAGTGATCTCCGGTATTCTCGCTAGTATACCAGCTATAAAGCTTTCAGCGGCATTGGATTGGCCTTCCTTGATATCCTTGAAAACATTCAGCCCGTTTTTGGCCAGCGAGATGTTGACATGCATGCCGCTGCCCGGAGCCTCTGGTATGGGTTTTGGCATAAATGACGCGTAAAGGCCGTTTCGGGCAGCTATGGATTTGACAGCAGCCTTGAATGTCTGCAGGTTGTCCGCGCTTGAGAGGGCATCACTGAATTTAAAATCGATCTCATTCTGGCCCGGCCCCTGTTCATGATGAGATGTCTCAGGTTTAATTCCCATTTCATCAAGTGTAAGGCATATTTCACGTCGTATATCACCGCCCATGTCAAGAGGATGCATATCCAGATATCCTCCCCTGTCAAGCGGTGTATCTGTAGGTTCGCCATCCTCATTGGTCTTGAAAAGGTAGAACTCGCATTCAGGCCCTATCTTGCAAACATACCCCCTGCCTTCGCACTGGCCGGTGACCTGTTTCAGGATATACCGGCTGTCATTGGCGAACACTGACCCATCGGGATTCCTTATGTCGCAGTAAAAACGTACGACCCTGCCCGGGCCAGGGCGCCATGGCATGACCATCAAGGTTGAAGGGTCCGGATAGAGGAACAGATCGGACTGGGTGACATCCTTAAACCCCTGTACAGCATGAGCATCGAAGGATACCCCGTGCTCTAATGCAGATTCCAGCTCATCAGCCATTATAGAGATCCTTTTCTGAGCCCCAAAAAGGTCGCAGAAGTTGAGCCAGATGAACCTAACATCGTTCTCCCTGACAAACTCCAGCACTTCACTGGCAGTATGATTCAAAGCATCCAGCCTCCTTTTTCCAGCGATAAAGCTTTTATGTCCATTTTATCATCACATAGATCCTGTTGAAAACGGTTATCTCTTCTTATTTTCTGATTCGACCCACGAACTCCTTATACTCATTGAATTATATCAACCTAGTATATGGTGTACAGCTGCTTGTATGGGTTTTTGGCGTTCGGGGCAAGTCTGTAAAAGGGTTTGCGCAATATTTCATCTATGCTAAGCCCGAAAGTATCTGCATACTCCATCAGGTATTCGTTCATCGATCCCATATCCAGGTCGTCTGCCAGGCTTACAGTCACCTGTTTGGGTAGATTGGCCGGCGGTGTGCTGCTCCTTATGAATATCAGGCCGCCATGCATGCCGGTCCCCGTAAAGTCACCTACAGGACAGGCTTCAGACTCCATACCCAAAACTATTATCATCCCACCGGCGAGATATTCACCCAGGAAGCTCCCTGTGCTTCCACCCACTACGATAACAGGCCTTTTGTCTTTATACTCCTTCATGTGGATGCCGGTCCGGTAGCCGGCATCACCTTTCACATAGATCTTCCCGCCACGCATGGCATATCCCAGCGCATCACCGGCATTGCCATGTATGATTATCTTTCCGTCATTCATCGTATCTCCGACAGCATCCTGCACATTGCCGTTCACAATTATGGTCGCTCCGTCAAGATAGGCTCCCATAGCATTCCCAGGCGTGCCATTGATCGTAATTGTTATAGATGAGGCACAGCTCCCGATGTAGCGTTCACCAAAGCAGTCTTCGATTATTATATCTTCTTCCGCCCTTCTTATTTCATCGTTCAATATCCGGCTTCCCAGCCTGCGAGCTGATACATTCATTTATATTACCCCCGGTTGCATATTTATAACTGCATCGCAAAGCGATTTGCTTCATTCTCCCGCATGCTTGATGCCCAATATCTCAAGCTCTTTTTCATTTAAGCCTACGCCGCGGAGCATAAGCCGGTTGCCCCTCAGGCTTTCTATGGCATTTATGCCCATACCGCCCATCATTTCCATTATCTCATGCTTCCAGGCATTCAAGAGGTTCACCAGCCTCTTGTATCCCCAGTCAGGGTTCAAACGTTTCACCAGGTCCTCCCTCTGGGTAGCAATGCCCCAGTTGCATTTCCCGGTATGACAGCTCCGGCACATGTGGCAGCCCAGGGCTATGAGGGCGGCAGTCCCAATATATACACAATCAGCACCAAGCGCTATCGCTTTTACAACATCAGCACTGGAACGGATGCCCCCTCCGGCCACGATCGACACCCGATTGCGGATCCCTTCATCGCGCAACCGCTTATCAACGCTGGCCAGGGCCAGTTCGATCGGGATGCCCACATGGTCACGTATCCTTGCAGGAGCAGCACCTGTACCGCCTCTGAAGCCGTCTATGGCAATAATATCAGCTCCGCTTCGTGCTATACCGCTTGCGATCGCAGCGACATTGTGGACTGCTGCGATCTTGACTATAATGGGCTTTGTATAGCCTGTTGCCTCCTTTAGTGAATAAACTAGCTGGCTCAGGTCTTCTATGGAGTATATATCATGATGAGGGGCCGGGGATATGGCATCAGAGCCCTCTGGGATCATACGGGTTTTTGAAATGTCCCCCACGATCTTTGATCCGGGCAGGTGGCCGCCGATACCAGGCTTTGCGCCCTGTCCCATTTTTATCTCTATAGCTGCTCCGTTGCTCAGGTACCTGCTGTGTACGCCGAAACGCCCTGAAGCGACCTGTACGATCGTATTCTTGCCATATCTATACAGGTCTTCGTGCAAGCCACCCTCTCCGGTATTGTACATGATACCGGCTTCCGCTGCGGCCCTGGCCAAGCTTTCATGGGCGTTATAGCTGATCGATCCATAGCTCATGGCCGACAGCATGACAGGCATAGACAGCTTTATATGCAGCGGCAGGTCGATCTTGATGCGGCCTTTTTCGTCCCTTACGACCTTGTCTGGCTTTGACCCAAGATAGACCCTGGTTTCCATGGGCTCCCTCAAAGGGTCGATTGAAGGGTTTGTGACCTGGGAGGCATTAAGCAGTATTTTATCAAAGTATACGGGATAGGTTTCCGGGTTTCCCATGCTGGATAAAAGGACGCCCCCGCTTTCTGCCTGCCTTTTGATCTCCTTTATGCTTTTGCCGGTCCAGTATAAATTTTCTCTGAAGGTGTGATTGGTTTTTACGATCTTCAAAGCTCTTACAGGGCACATAGCCACACACCGATGGCAGTTTACGCATTTGTCATCATCAGCAGCCATCCTGTTTTTGTCAGTCAGGAATATATGTGCCCCGTTTGCGCATTGCTTTTCACACACCCGGCAGTTGGTGCATCGTTCATTATTCCTCACTATTTCATATTCCGGATATATATCAAATGCAGCCATTATGCCGACCCTTTCTCTAAAGTTACTATGACTCCTTCGCCGCCTTTGGGCGACCACACCCTGTCAAGATCCTTCTGTATGACCCTGATGGCGGCCTCCTCACTTGCAACGTAAACCATATCGTCCTTCTCCCCCACCACCATACTGCGGAGCTTAAGCCTGTCATTCAGTGCCATCATCCCGCCTTCAAAGCCCACGATTATCGAAAAAGGCCCGTTTATCAGCAATGTATCGAAAACACATCTCAGGTACTCAAGCTCTTCCCTTTCCTTCTGAGGCCTGGTCGCTATGACCGACCAAAAGGGGGCGGCGATAACTGAACAGATCTCCTTTAGGTCAAGCCCCTGCTTCCTGTGGAGGTAGTCGATGATATACGTGATGACCTCAGTATCTGTCTGCAAGGTGCATTTATAGCCGTACATTTCAATGGTGCGCCTGTTGGCATCATAGGAAGATATCTCGCCATTGTGGACAACGGAAAAATCCAGGAGTGCAAATGGATGGGCACCGCCCCACCAGCCGGGAGTGTTCGTAGGGTACCTGCCATGGGCTGTAAAGCAGTATCCCTCATACTCCTCCAGTCGATAGAACCTGCCCACGTCTTCAGGGAAGCCAACTGCCTTAAAAACTCCCATGTTCTTTCCGCTGGAAAAGACATATGCGCCTTTGATCCCTGTATTTATCCTGAACACACACCTGATCACATACTCACCTTCATCCTGTTGGCTGTCAGCCAGCTTTGCAGGCAGCGGAGCAAGAAAGTATCGCCAGATCAAAGGCGTATCTTTTATCTCAGGTAGCTTGCGCGTAGGGATCTGTGAAAAGCTGACTATGTCAAAATGGTCCTCCAGAAACTCCTCGCATTCCCTTTTGGCATATATGTCATCATAAAATATGTGAAAGGCATAATGATCCTTGAACTCAGGATAGATCCCATATGCTGCAAAGCCCCCTCCCAGCCCGTTGGAACGCTCATGCATCACAGCTATGGACTCGATTATCTGTCTGCCGGAGAAGCGCTTTCCGGACTTTGAAAAGATACCCGATATAGCACATCCTGACGGATTGCGAAACATCCCTTCCCTCACCGGTCAACCTCCTGTCATAAAATAAGGCGTTCATCACATAGTACCAACAATACGGCGGCAAGCCATCCCGGCTCGTTACCTGATACTATCTGATGAACGCCTTTGTTCACATTTATATGGTACTATAAACCAATATATAAGTCAATAGCTTTATGAATAATGCTATTATAAAAATTGCAGGAAAATATAGTTTTAATTTGGTTTTCACATTTTTTATACGTTGTTTTGCAAGTTTGGTTGTCTTCTGTTGCAAAGTCCTATAAAAAATTTATAAATACATAGTTGACATTCGTCTGAACCGGTGCTATACTCTTTGCATGCAGCAAAGGTGCTGTGGATCATATGATCCGCGGCACCTTTTCTTTTTTATTTCGCAAGGAGGTATGAGAACATGAGCAAGTTGACAGTCCCAAAAGGGTATAGGCCGCTGTTGAGCCTCTATGATACCCAAAGCGCCATAGGTAAAATCAAGAGGATCTTTGAGGACAATCTAAGCAAAGCGTTGAACCTGAAAAGAGTTTCAGCCCCGTTGTTTGTCCTGGCCAACACCGGTGTCAACGATGACCTGAACGGTATAGAGAGGCCCGTGGAATTCAGTATCAAGGAAGACGGTTCCCAGGCCCAGGTCGTCCAGTCGCTTGCGAAGTGGAAGCGTTTGGCCCTGTACAAGTATGGTTTCCCGGTAGGAGAAGGGATCTACACTGATATGAACGCCATACGCCGCGATGAAGATATGGATAATCTGCATTCGATCTATGTCGACCAATGGGACTGGGAAAAGGTGATCGATCGTGACACCAGGAACCTGGAAACACTCAAAAGCACTGTGGTCAAAATCGTCGGTGCCATATGCGATACCCTTGAGGAAATAAAGAAGCTGTACCCGGTGCTTTCGGTAGAACTCTCACGAGAAGTTTCCTTTGTAACGACCCAGGAGCTTGAGGATATGTATCCTGCCCTTTCGCCAAAGGAGCGTGAAGACAAGTATCTAAAGGATCATAAGACCGCCTTCATCATGCAGATAGGCGATTTGCTGAAGTCAGGCATCAAGCATGATGGAAGGGCGCCTGATTATGACGACTGGAAGCTCAATGGCGATATCCTGTTCTGGAATGACATCCTGGGGTGTGCTCATGAAGTATCCTCCATGGGGATACGGGTCGACAAGGAGTCGTTGGATGAGCAGCTTAGTAAAGCGGGATGTGATGACCGCCGCAGTCTGCTGTTCCACAGGATGCTGTTGAATGATGAGCTGCCACTTACCATGGGCGGCGGGATAGGACAGTCGAGGCTGTGCATGCTCCTGCTGCAAAAGGCGCACATAGGCGAGGTCCAGGTCTCTGTATGGGACCAAAGCACGATTACAGGCTGTGAAGAAGCAGGAATAGAATTGTTGTAAGGAGGACAAGAAAATGAACAGCAATAATAAAATATCAGATATATTCGGCAGTATGGTATTCAATGAAGCAGTCATGAAGGAGCGCCTGCCAAAGAATATCTATAATGCGCTCAAGAAAACGATCGCAGATGGTACCCCTTTGGAATTGGACGTGGCTAATGTTGTCGCATGCGCTATGAAGGACTGGGCAATTGAAAAGGGCGCTACTCATTTCACCCACTGGTTCCAGCCGATGACTGGCGTGACTGCTGAAAAGCATGACAGTTTTATAGCTCCTGACGGCAACGGCCGGGTCATTATGGAGTTCTCGGGCAACTCTCTTGTAAAGGGTGAACCCGATGCCTCCAGCTTCCCTTCTGGCGGACTGCGCACCACTTTCGAAGCCAGGGGATATACTGCCTGGGACCCGACTTCCTATGCCTTCATAAAGGATAACACGCTTTATATCCCAACAGCCTTTTGCTCATACAGCGGCGAGGCACTGGACAAGAAGACGCCCCTGCTGCGTTCCATGCAGGCGCTCAGCCACCAGGCTCTGCGTATCCTCCGCTTGTTTGGAGTCACTGATGCAAAGCGGGTCCTTTCCTCGGTAGGTCCTGAGCAGGAATACTTTTTGATCGACAAGGACACGTTCCTGAAAAGACCCGACCTGATATATTGCGGCAGGACCCTGTTCGGTGCAAGGCCGCCAAAGAGCCAGGAAATGGAGGATCACTACTTCGGGGCCATCAAGCAGCGGGTTTCAGCCTTTATGCGCGAGCTGGACGAGGAGCTGTGGAAGCTGGGTGTACTGGCCAAGACCGAGCATAATGAGGTAGCTCCCTCCCAGCATGAGCTTGCCCCCATCTACTCTGAAGCTAATATAGCTACAGACCACAACCAGCTGGTAATGGAGCTTATGAAAAGCATCGCAGCAAAGCATGATCTGGCCTGCCTGCTGCACGAGAAACCCTTTGCAGGAGTAAACGGCAGCGGAAAGCATATCAACTGGTCCATATCCACAGACACCGGGGTCAATCTGCTGGAGCCGGGCGATACGCCCTGTGAAAATGCGCAGTTTCTACTTTTCCTTGTAGCAGTGATCAAAGCTGTGGATGAGTATCAGGACCTTTTGCGTGTTTCAGTAGCAAGCGCGGGCAATGATCACCGCC
>JAKPIB010000024.1 GCA_029549985.1 Bacillota bacterium | reverse complement strand
CCTGATGACCGTCGGATCATCATGTCCAAGTATGTCCAGCTTTACCAGGGTGTCATGGATCGAATGGAAATCAAAATGTGATGTTATCGTGCCTGATTCCTTGTCATCAGCAGGATATTGGATCGGCGTAAAATCAAATATTTCCATACTTTTAGGCACGACCAGGATCCCACCCGGGTGCTGCCCCGTTGTCCTTTTTACACCGGTGCAGCCGGCAACCAGCCTTTTGATCTCGGCATTCGTGACCACTAGCTGCTTATCTTCCAGGTATTTTTTTACAAAGCCGTATGCTGTTTTCTCAGCTATCGTACCGATCGTGCCTGCCCTGAAGACATGACCTTCCCCAAACAGCTCTTCCGTATACTTATGAGCTGTTGCCTGATACTCGCCTGAAAAGTTCAAATCGATGTCGGGTACCTTGTCTCCTTTAAATCCAAGGAAGACCTCAAAGGGGATATCATATCCGGCTTTATTGTAAGCTGCTCCGCATTTGGGACAGGCCTTATCAGGCAGGTCTGCACCGCAGGCATACACGCCCGTATCGACATCAAAGTCAGAATGCTTGCACTTTGGGCAGATATAATGGGGTGGCAGCGGATTGACCTCAGTGATACCAGTCAAGGTCGCAACAAATGAAGAACCCACTGATCCCCTCGACCCAACCAGGTATCCATCGCTGAGTGATTTTTTAACGAGCTTGTGGGCAATAAGATATAAAACTGCAAAGCCGTTGCCAATAATGGAATCAAGCTCTTTGTTGAGCCGTTTTTCAACTATCTCGGGCAAATGGGTTCCATATATCTCCTTGGCTGTCGTTATGGCCATGCTCCTGATTTCTTCTTCGGCACCTGGTATCTCCGGGGGATAGAGCCTGTCCGGAACAGGCTTGATCTCTTGTATTTCAGCCGCAATGCTTCGCGGCGAACTGATTACGACCTCATAGGCTTTTGACTCTCCCAGGTAAGAGAACTCTTCTAGCATCTCTTCTGTCGTTTTGAAGTAGAGTGGGGCCTGGATATCAGCATCATCATAGTTCTGCCCGCTCATAAGGATACGCCTGAAGTATTCATCCTCCGGATCAAGAAAGTGAACATCCCCTGTGGCAACTACCCGCTTGCCATGGCTTTCTCCCAGCTCAAGTATTTTTCTGTTAATATCCTTGAGGGCTTCCCTGTCAGCCACTTGACCGCTTCGAATAAGGTGCTCGTTATTGCTCAAGGGCTGGATCTCCAAATAGTCGTAGAAGTTGACTATTTCACTCAGGACTTCATCCGATTGTCCGTCATGGATAGCCCTGTAAAGTTCCCCGGCTTCACAGGCTGTACCTATGAGCAGCCCCTCCCTGTGGGATGCAAGCAGGCTTTTGGGTATACGGGGCTTCCTGTAATAGTACTCCAAATGTGATTTGGAAACCAGCTTATACAAATTTTTCAGGCCTTGCTCGTTCCTGACGAGAATGACTGCATGATAGCTGGTAAGGCTATTAAGGTTCGTTCTCCTGCTCAAGGCATTGTTGATTTCGTTAAGGCTTGTTATGCCCATCTTCTCCAGCTTGTCCAGCAGCTTTATCAGGATCTCCCCTGCAGTAGTGGCGTCATCTAAAGCCCTATGATGATTCTTGAGTTTTATTTTCAAATGGTCTGCTACTATATCCAGTTTATGCTTCTTAAGATCCTTCAGCAGCTCCCGGGATAAAGAAAGGGTATCAAGAACCGGATTGTCTATAGTCATCCCTTGTCTTTGGCCATACTCCTTTATAAAGCCAAGGTCAAAAGATGCGTTATGGGCAACCAGTACAGCATCTCCGCAGAATTCGATAAAACCAGGAAGTACGGTGTCAATTTTTGGTGCATCCGACACCATTTCGTTGCTTATACCCGTTAGCTTCGTGATATTCTGAGGAACAGGCTTTTCCGGCTTTATGAATGACGAAAAAGATGCCACTATATTTCTGTCCTTGATCTTAACGGCACCTATCTCTATTATCTCATGTAATTTGGCGTTAAGGCCTGTTGTTTCTATATCGAATACGACATATGTCTGGTTAAAATCTATATCACGGCTGTTGTGAACTATGGGAACATAATCGTTGATCAAATAGGCTTCTACTCCCAGGAGTATCTTTACTCCCTTTTTCTTGCCTTCAGCATATGCTTCAGGATAAGCCTGCACCACACCGTGGTCTGTTATCGCTATTGCTTCATGTCCCCATAAGGCTGCCCTGTCAACCAACTGCTTTGCTGAAGTCACTCCATCCATAGCACTCATCTGAGTATGCAGGTGCAGCTCCACCCTTTTTTCAGGGGCATTATCTAGCCTGAGCCTGTCAGGCGCAATGTTGATGTCGTTTATCAGCAGCACGATCTCTCGCTGATAACTGTCATACTGGCAATCTCCCCTTATTTTATACCAACGGTCCGGGATCAGCCTTTCTTTGACGGCTTCGGCCTTATCGTTGTCTAAAAACAGCTTGGCGGTTATAGAGCCGGTATAGTCAGTAATATCTAGAACACCTAGCTTTTTACCGTTTTTAAGCTCTCTAAATTCCAGACCGAACAATTTACCTTCTATGGTGACCCTGCCACTGTCTACCGTAAGGCTCCCGATCATCTCCGGCGTGTCCTTTATTGCTTTTCCGCAGATAATATCGCTATTGGCAGCATCGCCGCCTATTGTTTTGGATTTGCTACCGTTTGCCGGCAATGAACTCTTCACGACTTCCCTGGCAAGCTCAAGGTCTTCCTTCTGCTTTTTGGCAAGGTAATCTTCGTTGGTGTCTGTACTATCTGAGATGTCAGCTTGAAAGCGGACCCTCACAGAAAGATCAAATGTCTGTGAAAGCCATTCTTCAATATGATGATGCACTGATCTGCCATACAATATTTCCTGATCTGAGGCCCGACTTGTTGATATGATGAGCTCGTTTTTGTCCAAATTATATTTGCACATGCTAAGGATTGTTGACATAGCAGGCATTTGAGCTTTTATATCTTCGATCAGATCATTCCAGATCTGATCGAATCCACGAGCCAAACCCTGCATATCTATGCTGTATGTAAACTTCAACTTTAAAGTCGGGATTTCTGTAAAAACTTTATTGAGTTTTTCTTCCAGGATCCTTATACCTTCATTGGTAATGTATCTGCTGCTACAGAGGTTGATCTCCCAGATCCTGCTTTTTGCAAAGACCCTTGTTTTGACCAACCTGACATCATCAAGCTCAGGGCAAAGCTGTCTGAGATGATCCTCAAACAGCCCATTCAAAGTCTTGTCTTTTATGTCTGGCATCCCGTTACCCCCAGGTGTTGAAACACTATTGAACTGAATATTATATTCGTACTAGCTCCTTGGCGATCTCCCAGTACATTTTCATCCGGGCAGCAGCACCTTTGAAAAAACCCAGCTTTTCCTCTTTCATCGGATGAGTCACATTTACGAGCGGTACGTTCATCACCCTGAGGCCGTGCTTATTTGCGAACCTGCTCAAGGCGACTTCGATCCCATAGCCGGATGTCCACTCCTCTTCATCAAGCATTTGAAGATACATGCGCTTGACTGCCCTCTGACCGCTTAAGAAAGGAGTCAGCTTTTGGGCCAGATCCGTCGCTCCCCTGCCGGCGCTGAATATTCCAAGTGTCATGTCAGCTATGTCATCTAAAACGGGCTTATATAATCCTATTACCTGCTCCTTCGTGAGCCCGACTAGATCAGCATCCAGGAATACCACTATATCCCCGCTTGTTTTCATAAGACCTTGATACATGGCATTCCCTTTACCTTTGTTTACAGGCAGGTCCAAGACCCTGACCCCGTACGAGCATGCGACCGCTGAAGTATCATCACTTGAACCATCGTTTACGACCAAGACCTCATCGATGTCCGGCATGTCAGACACAATGCTCAGTACCTGATGAATATTGCCCTCTTCATTATAAGCCGGGATAATGATAGACACTCCCACATAACCACATCCTAATCTCTAGATACTTTGCATACATAAGGCCTTGTCTTCGTTTAGAAACCAAATATATCTTTATAGGTTACTACCAGCATAAGTAGTATAAGCACGACAAATCCTACCAGGTGAATATAGCCTTCCTTGCGGGCATCTATGGGCTTGCCCCTAAGCCCTTCTATCAGTAAAAGTACAAGTCGGCCTCCATCCAATGCAGGGAAGGGTATCAGGTTTATAAGTCCCAGGTTAGCCGTTATTACTATCCCTAGGGTGATTATCTGATCAATGCCTGCCTGAGCAGCACGCCCCACTTCTCTTACGATACCCACAGGCCCTGTTATATCACCTACGCCCTGGCCTTTGAAAAACAGGCCGCCCAATAGCTCTATCATATTTACCAGCATAACTCCGGTGCTTTTGACTGACATACCAATCGCGCTAAACAAGCCCGGTTTGCTGGTGGCGAACACAAAACCAATCTGGTAGTACTTTTGCCCATCTTCTTCAACCAGCTTAGGCGTGACGGTCAGGGTATGCAAAGACCCGTTTCTGTCGATGATCACATCGATCGGTCTGCCTTCACTGTTTAAGATTTTGCTCCTTATGACATTTACTGCTTCACCACTGGTAAGTGCCGACAAGTCCGTTCCTTCGAGGCTTACAAACCTGTCTCCCGGCTCAAGGCCTGCATGATACGCCGGTGAGTCCGGGATCACCTCACCGACTTCCGGTACTATATATCCCCAGGCCATCAGCATGATCGTGAACAATAAAGCTGCCAACACGAAGTTCATTATCGGTCCTGCAGAGATGACAGCCATACGCTTCCATACCTTGGCGTTTCTGAATGCCCGCGGATCACTGCTTTCCTCGTCTTCGCCCCTGAACTTTACATAGCCTCCGATTGGAAGCAGTCTCAATGAATACTCGGTTTCCTTGCCCTGTATCTTAAGCAGGCGGGGACCCATCCCTATAGAAAACTCCTCGGCATATATCCCCACGCTTTTGGCTACCAGGAAGTGGCCCAGTTCATGTATCATGACGATTATGCTAAGGAAGATCAAAGCTAATAGAATTGTCGTAATAAACACCGTCCTTCATGTAAGCATTCTTCTGGTTTCCTTATCGACTCGCAGAATGTCCGCCAGCGTAGGTCTTGGTATAACCTGATGCGAATCCATGGCTTTCTGGACCATCAAGGATATTTCCGTAAACTTGATTTCCCCGTTTAAAAACCGGTCCACGGCTACTTCATTTGCTGCATTGAGGACCGTAGGCATCGTTCCGCCGATTTGCGCCGCCTTTATCGCCAGATTAAGGCATGGAAAAGACTCTGTATCAGGCTCTTCAAAGGTCAGCATGCCTATTTTGGCAAAATCGACTTTCTGTACCGGAGACTCAAACCTCCTTGGATAACTGAAGGCATAAAGGATCGGGATCCTCATATCAGGCATCCCCAACTGCGCCAGTACTGATCCGTCCTTGAACTCCACCATTGAGTGAATGATGCTTTGCGGATGCACGATGACCTGTATTTGCCCTATGCTCAAGTTGAAAAGCCATTTGGCTTCTATTATCTCAAGACCTTTGTTCATCAATGTAGCACTGTCTATCGTCACCTTTTTACCCATGCTCCAATTCGGATGGATAAGTGCATCTTCCGGTCTTACATGCACCAGCCTGTCCGGTGTGAGTCCTCTGAATGGTCCGCCGGATGCAGTCAGCACTATCCTTCTGACATCCTGGTGGTCAGCGCCCTGCAAGCACTGGAAAATCGCAGAATGTTCACTGTCAACCGGGATGATCCTGCTCCCCGTTTTGGAAGCCGCATCTATGACCAACTGCCCACCCGTGACAAGTGTCTCCTTATTGGCCAGAGCGACATCGTTACCTGACTCTAGGGCGGCCATGGTAGCTTCCAACCCGGCAATACCGACGACAGCCACCAGCACCATGTCTATATCGGACTGCGAAGCAAGTTCTTTCAACGCATCATGGCCGGCCAGAACCTCTACGTTCTGCGGGATCTCTTTCTTCAGGATTTCTGCTTTTTCCGCATCTACGACTCCGACTCTCTCAGGCCTGAACTCTTCGATTTGTTCCTTAAGCAATTCTATGTTGTTATAGGCAGTAAGTGCAGATACTTTAAAATATGCTTTATTTCTTCTGATTATATCCAGGGCCTGGGTACCTATTGACCCCGTAGACCCTAAAATCGCGATCTTTTTCATGGCGCTCTCCTTTATGCGAGAAAAAGCACATAGTACATATAGCAAACAGGCATGGTAAAGAGAAGGCTGTCGCACCGATCCATTATACCACCGTGGCCTGGCAATATCCGCCCGAAATCCTTTATACCACAATACCTCTTGATAACAGATGCAGACAAATCTCCTATCTGGGACACGATCCCGCATAACAGACCGATAGCAGCAAAATGAACAGGAACAACATCAATGCTATATATATTATTTATAACTAAGCCGACTACAGACGTAACGACAATGCTTCCCAATATACCGCCGACAGAGCCTTCTATCGTTTTGTTTGGGCTGATATCCGGACACAGCTTTCTGCGCCCTATCAGCCTGCCTGTGAAATATGCGAAGGTATCAGTTGAAAAGGTCGCGAATATCGCTATTATCAGTAAATAGTCGCCGGATATTGTCTGGTGCTTCAACATAAGTGCAAATATAAAAGCGATGCCCGGATATATGCAACCCATGATAGTCAAGGCCGAATCGATCGGCTTTATGTTCCGTGCAAATACCGGAAGAGCAGTTATTACCAAAATGGCTGCCATCAAAAATAAAAAGTCGTAAGGCCCGCCAACTATACGAGCCCTGGCCTGTTCTGTATACATGCCAAAGTAAAAATGCTGTATGTAGAAGACTGCGACGGCTGCAAATCCGGCCCATCGCACAGGCTTATATCCCTTAAACTTAAAAGCCGAGTATATCTCGTGCATTCCTACCAGGGCAAAAAAAAGCACAGCCGCATTGAACAGCCATCCGCCAATATACAAAACAAATGCCAGGCCGCATGCGCCGAAGGCACCATATATCAATCTTTCCTTCAACACCTTAGTCATCCTCTCCGGTATCTAAACCGCCATACCTACGTACCCTGCCCTGATATTCGATTATAGCCTCCAGATACTTTTCCCTGGTGAAATCAGGCCAAAATACGTTTTTATCTGTAAACACCAGCTCTGTATATGCAATCTGGTACAACAGGAAATTACTGATCCTATATTCACCGCTGGTCCTGATGAGCATATCAGGATCCGGTATCCCTCCGGTATCAAGATACTGCGATATGGTTTGCTCAGTGATATCATCAAAAGCCAGGCGTTTTGATGTCACATCCTGAACAATCGATTTTATAGCTTTCAATATTTCAGCTCTGCTTCCATAATTCAGGGCTATATTGACCTGCAAGCCACTATTGGCCCTGGTCAGGTCCATGGCATGCTGGACCTCGGTCCTTGCAGCCTCAGGCAGCCTTCCGATATCGCCAAGTACATATATCTTTACGCTGTTTCTGTGAAGCTCTGCTACTTCCTTTCTGAGGAACTCCACAAGAAGTGACATCAAAGCATTGACCTCATCTTTGGGTCTTTTCCAGTTTTCTGTGGAAAACGCATAGAGAGTCAGATACTTGATACCAAGCTCAGAGGAAGTGGATATGATATCTCTTAAGGCCTCCACTCCCCGCCTGTGCCCGGCTATTCTGGGAAGTTTGTGCTTTTTTGCCCACCTTCCATTGCCATCCATGATTATAGCAACATGAACCGGTATAGGCTTGGATTTAACAAGCGCATATAAATAGTCATATGTTTTTTCCATAACTCCACCCTGACAAATGCTTGGACCATATAATGCATCCTATCCTATTTTACCCTTAAATAGCCCATTGTCAAACACTAGTTTGTCCCGGTTCATATGCAAGTTAATTATTACTATGAAAAGCAGCAAAATGCTGCTTTTCTCTCTAATGCTGATAAGACACCAACTAATATCGAAGCATATACCTGATATACAGTATAAGAGATTGGAACCGTCTCAATGGTTTTTCTGAGGCTCGGTCCTAAATAACGAAACTGTTACTTCTAGCTCATTAGATCCGCATAATCTCTGTCTGACCACCCTGTAGACACCATTGCAGACAGTAAAGCTGCTTTTGCTGACCGGAGAAGAGTAGTATATGATATTTAAAACTACATCGGGATATCCAGCTCGTGCGACAGACCTGGCTTCTGCAAGTGTCAATCCTAATAGGTTAGGAGCATCCATTAAAACTCCATTATCTCCTTTTCCTTTTCTTTGACCAGGGCGTCGATCTTATCGATGAACTCATCGGTCAACTCCTGGATGTCGCTTTCCGCTATCTTCTGCTCGTCCTCGGTTATTTCTGATTGTTTTCTCATCTTTTTGTATGTATCATTAGCGTCTCTTCTGACCGAGCGTATTGCTATTTTTGATTCTTCGCCGATTTTGCTTACGAGCTTAACCAGTTCTTTTCTTCTTTCTTCGGTTAGCTCAGGAAACACAAGGCGGATTACCTTGCCGTCATTTACTGGTGTGATCCCGATATCGGACTTCATGATCTCTTTTTCCACAGCAGGTATCATCTTGGGCTCCCACAATGATATCACAAGCAACCTCGGCTCCGGTGATGTGATATTGCCGATCTGGTTTATAGGAGTCTGTACACCATAATAATCCACAGTTATTTTGTCCAGGATATGGGGATTGGCACGCCCGGCTCTTACACGGGCCAGCTCTGCCTTCAGTACCTCTATTGTCTTGCCCATTTTATTGCGGGCTTCATTATATACTTCCTGTATCATGTTAACCCTCCTTGATTATTGTACCTATTTCTTTGCCTAGAACAGCCGCTTTTATATTGTTTCTGCTTTCAAGGCCGAATACCTGGATCGGTATTTTATTGTCCATGCATAATGTTATGGCTGTAGAATCCATAACGGCCAGCCCTCTGTTGAGTACATCGATGTAGCTTAATTTGCTGAGTCTTTTGGCATTTGGATTTTTCCTGGGGTCATCATCATACACTGCATCTATATTTTTTGCCAGGAGTATCACATCAGCTTCTATTTCCGCTGCTCGCAATGCTGCTGTTGTATCAGTGGAGAAATAAGGATTGCCGGTCCCGCTGGCAAAAATCACTACCCTTCCTTTCTCCAGATGCCTGATAGCCCGTCTTCTGATGTATAGCTCGGCTATTTGTCTCATTTCAATCGCTGTCTGAACACGGGTCTGCATGCCTTTGCTCTCCAAGGCATCCTGAAGCGCAAGGGCATTGATTACTGTAGCCAGCATGCCCATGTGGTCTGCAGTCGTCCTGTCCATGCCTATGCCGCTGCGGCCCCGCCAGATGTTGCCACCTCCTACTACTATGGCTACCTGAACACCCAGATTGCAGATCTCGATAACTTCATCAGCAATCTGGCTCAACACTTCGTGATCGAAACCGTGTCCCTGCTTACCGGCCAGTGCTTCACCGCTCAGTTTGAGTACTACTCTGCTGTATACCGGTTTTTCTATCATTCGGAAACCTCCGTTTCTTATGTATTTTTCTACACTGGCTAAAAATCTCCTTCTTAGTTTTAAAAAAAGAGAAACACATTTGTGTTCCCCTTCTTTTGATCAGCCATTCATCTGATCCATAACTTCCTTCACAAAGTCATCCTGCTTTTTCTGAAGGCCTTCTCCCATTTCATATCTCACGAATCTTCTGATATTTATGTTTTCTCCGATAGTCGCTATCTTTTCATTCACCAGATCCTTAATCGTCTTGTCCGGATCCTTCACGAAGGGCTGTTCCAGCAGGCAGAATTCCTGGAAGTACTTTTCGATCCTGCCTTCTACCATCCTGTCCACTATCTTCTCAGGTTTACCCTCGTTTAGAGCTTGTACCCGTAAAATTTCTTTTTCTTTTGCGATAACTTCCTCCGGTACTTCTTCTCTGGACATGTAAAGCGGTTTTGATGCAGCAATATGCATAGCTATATCTCTTACAAAAGCCCTGAACTCAGGTGTCTTTGCAACAAAATCTGTCTCACAGTTGACTTCGACGAGAACACCTATCTTGCCACCTAAATGGATGTAAGACTCAACAATGCCTTCTGCTGCTATCCTGCCTGCTTTCTTAGCGGCTGCAGCCAGTCCCTTTTCGCGCAGAAGCTCTATAGCCCTTTCCATGTCGCCGTTAGCTTCTTCCAAGGCTTTCTTACAGTCCATAAAGCCTGCTCCGGTAATCGTTCTTAATTCTTTGACTGTATTTGCAGAAATCATATGTATTCCTCCTTATCCAAGCATATAATTGAAAAGGGAAGACGGGGATCATCCCCCTTCTTCCCCTGCCTGTTGATCATTCTTCGCTCATTTGCTCGCCTTGCTTGCCTTCCAGAACAGCATCGGCAATTTTGGATGCAAAAAGCTTGATTGCTCTGATTGCATCATCATTACCAGGGATAACGTAGTCAACTTCATCGGGATCACAGTTGGTATCAACGATGGCTACTACAGGGATGCCCAGGTTACGTGCCTCAGCAATTGCTATGCGTTCCTTTCTTGGATCTACTACGAACAAGGCACCGGGCAGCTTTTTCATGTTCTTGATGCCGCCCAGGTTTTTCTCAAGCTTTTCCCGCTCCAGCTTCAGCTTAATTACTTCCTTTTTGGGAAGCACATCAAAAGCCCCGTTGGTTTCCATGTCGTTCAGTTCGTTCAGGCGGTCTATACGCTGACGGATGGTCTTGAAATTTGTCAGCATGCCTCCCAGCCATCTTTGGTTAACATAATACATCTCGCAGCGCTTTGCTTCAGCTTCAATTGATTCCTGAGCCTGTTTTTTAGTGCCTACAAACAGTATATCCCCGCCGTTGGCAACAAGATCCCTTACAAAGTTGTATGCTTCTTCAAACTTCTTGACAGTTTTCTGTAGGTCAATGATATAGATGCCATTGCGGTCAGTGAAGATGTAAGGAGCCATCTTGGGATTCCATCTGCGGGTCTGGTGACCAAAGTGAACGCCTGCTTCCAGAAGCTGTTTCATCGAAACTACTGCCATAACTAATTCACCTCCTTGAGTTGTTCCTCCTTCTGCATCAACCTGCTCTGCGACCTGAACAAGGCACCGGCAGGGCAGTCCGCCAGAAGTGTGTAATCACGACAAGTAGTATAGCACAATCGTTTTTATTTATCAATACGAAAGCTGAGGAATTATTCCAGCAAATTCGCTAAATCTGCTTGCTTTCATGACCAACAGTACGAATAAACATTATGCCTGAATCAGAATGGAACTCTATAGATCTTCCGAAATTCCCGCCGGTCTCCTGGGCTATGATCCTTATCCCATTTTCATCAAGGGTCCTGATAACAGCTTCCACATTTCGATCTCCTATTGCCAGGATTTCCTTGTTGAAGCTGTTCAGACTTGAAAACATCTGCGCCCCCCCTGCGATCTTGGCAACCAGACGTCTTCTGTCCGCTCCGGCGTCCACCATCTGTCTGATAAGCTCTTCAATACCTGTATCTGCAAATTTCAACGGGTTTGGATTATCTCTTGCCCTGTTGCAGTACGGCAGCATAATATGCACAAGCCCCGCAATTTTCTCGACTCCGTCATATAATGCTACAACTACACATGAGCCTATGCCCATAGATACCAGGATCTCATTATTTTTTACAATTCTAAGCTCTGCCATACCAACACGCGTCGTACTTTTCATGTGCCAACCTCTAAGGCCTTTAGTAGTACAGGACAGGTGGTAATTCCCGGGATCAGGAAGAAGTAATTGTTGATCTGCTCTGTTCCATCTGTCAGCTGCGACTCTATAAACAATGTTTTATCGCCATAAGCGCCATATTCTATGACAGGTACTGATAAAATCGCTCCAGCCATATCAATAGAAAGGTTGGGAACAGAATGAACTGCCTTTAGGCCTGTGAATGAAGACAAGGCCATAAGATATGAACCCGACATAATATTTGCCACTTCTATGATCGCTGATGCTTCAATGTCATTAAGTTCCGATATCTGAGTATCCGTTTCCTTATTCATCAGCAGCTCAAGAAGCTTGCTTAATGAAGTGCTGTCTAACAAATACAGGATAGTACCCTGTATGTCTCCTTTAAAGTCAACATACACTCCCGCAACAAGCGTTTCAGCGCCACCGATTATATCCACTGCATTTTCAAGATTGATCAGTTTGACCTCAGGGACATTCATGTTTATGCGTTTGTTAAGCAGCTTGGACAGAGATGTCGCAGCATTACCTGCACCTATGTTGCCTATTTCCTTAAACTTATCAAGGTCGATCACGGAAAGATTTTCTACGTCAAAGGACATTCTACAACATCTCCCCAAAGCAATGATTCCATATCGAGTACCATGACGTATTTATCATTTACATAGGCCACACCGGTTATAGCTTCCCTGTTTTTCCCCTGAAAGACCATAACGTTATCCTGCATCATGCTGCTGGTGATTTCAGCTACTTCCACTACACTGTCCACTACCATGCCTATTTTGCTGTTTGAAATCTCTGTGATCATTATTCGGGAACCGCTTGCCTGCTTATCAGGAATGCCTAGAATGCTTTTTACATCGACAATAGTAATAACCTCACCCCTGAGATTGATTATACCCAAGGTGGATTTCCTCGCCATAGGCACCCTTGTAACAGGCATATATTTCTCTATCGATACAATATAGCTTACATTTGCAGCATAGTATTCCTCGTTCAGTTTGAATATGACATACTGCTTTTGTGTATTGAAAACCGTCCCTACTTCCATTGCAAGTCCCTCCTATGCTACATGGTTCATATCAAGTATCAAGGCAATGCTACCGTCTCCAAGTATCGTTGCTCCTGATACTACCTGTACATCGGACAGATACTTTCCGAGGGATTTGATCACTATTTCCTGCTGACCGATCAAATCATCCACAACAAGGGCATAGGTCTTGTCGCCCTTCTTGACAATCACCATTATCATCCGGTCGGAATCGTTCTTGGTCTTTCTGGGGCATTCAAGGAGTCTGTCCAATCTGATGACAGGGATAAGGTGAGATCTGAACCTGATCAGTTCCTGTTTTTTAAGTTTTGTAATTTGCGACTCTCGGGCTTCCATAAGCTCTATTACATTGCCAAAGGGCAATGCATATTTCTCATCAGCAACTTTTACCAGTAAAGCCTTGATGATCGACAGAGTGATCGGCAGCCTTATATGGAAACTCGTACCTTTGCCTGAAGCAGTGCTGACCTCGACAACTCCACCCAGTGACTCGATACTTGTTTTTACCACATCCAGCCCGACTCCGCGGCCTGATATATTTGACACGCTTTCTGATGTTGTAAAGCCAGGGTTGAATATATACGAAATCAGACGGCTTTCATCCATTTCCACGGCTGCTTCCTCTGAGGCAAGCCCTTTTTTGATGATCTGCTCTCGTATTTTCTCAGTGTCTATTCCCCTGCCATCGTCCGTTACTTCTATTACAACGTTGTTGCCTTCATGATAAGCGTTCAGTACAATTACACCTGTCTCAGGCTTGCCACTGGCTACACGTTCTTCCGGTGTTTCCAGGCCGTGATCTACTGAGTTTCTGATCAAATGGATCAGCGGCTCACTCAACTCATCGATTATAGTCCTGTCAACCTCGGTGCCCGCACCCTTGGTTATGAGCTCGACCGATTTGCTTGTCTCCTTGGCCAGGCTTCTGACAATCCTGGGGAAACGGTTGAAAACTATTTCTACAGGCACCATCCTGACTTTCATCACTGCATCATGCAGATCATTAGTTACCCTGCCGAGATACTCAACTGATTCGGAGATACTTTTATCCTGTCTGTAATAATTCTCGTTTTGTATCCTGTTCTTTACGATGATCAGCTCGCTGACAAGGTTCATCAACAGATCCAGCCGTTCGATGTCGACCCTGATGCTCTGGCCGATTTTACGCTTGACCGAACTGTCATCATCGTTTTCTTTAGCTGCAGCACCTGCATCCTGCTCCACTTGCTTGTAGCTTCCTGTTTCGATTTGGTTGATTTCGATCGATTCAAGCTCGGTAATTTGATCCAGAACACGCCTTACAGAACTTATGTCTGACGATGTGACAAGTATCAGACTGAATGTATTGCCAAATGTCTCATCTTCCAGATCTTCAGCACTAGGTCTGGACGCTATGATCTCGCCCAGTGTTTCTAGCTCTCTGAATACTATGTATGCCCGGGCTGATTTCAACAAGCAGTCTGAAACAAGGACTATTTTGATCTCATATGTGTTAAATCCCTGCATCTCACTCTGTCTGATAATATCCTTCTGATACTCATCCAGCTCCATGGTGGATGCCTTGGGCTCTACACCTTTAGACTCTTGTTCATCAGACTTGGCAGGACGAATTTTCTTGGCGGTATTTTTGGAGATGAGCTGCTTGAGGTTTTCCTCGAGCTCTGTTGGATCGCGCTGGCTGTCATCGCCCACCAGCTCTATATCCTTCAAACATAACTCCAGGAAGTCGTAACATTGAAACAGAAGATCGATCACTAAGGGAGATAAAAACAACTGGTTTTTTCGAACTTCATCCAGCACACTTTCCATGCTGTGAGTCAGGGAAGAAATAGAGTTGAAACCCATGGTGCCAGCCATGCCCTTAAGCGTATGGGCTGACCTGAATATATCATCGATTATACCGGAATCCTGATTATCCTTTTCCAGCATAAGCAGCTTGTTGTTGATATTGTCCAGGTGCTCCCTGCTCTCTTCGAGAAACAGTGACATGTAACCGCTAGTATCCATTGCAGCTCCCCCCTATACGACGATTGGCCCAAGCTTTTCAATAGCTTGTTGCTTTCTTAACTGCATCAAGCACTCTTTCTGCTTGAAACGGCTTTAAGATAAAGTCCCTCGCTCCTGCCTGAAGCGACTCGAAAACCATCTCACGTTGGCCCATAGCAGAACACATGATGATCTTAGCTTCCTTGTCGATCTTTTTGATCATCCGCACTGCCTCAATACCATCGACTTCTGGCATAGTTATGTCCATAATGACCAGGTCGGGATTGGTATTTTTGTATTTTTCCACTGCTACTGCGCCGTTTTCCGCTTCGGCTATTACGTCATATCCATTTTTGGTCAAAATGTTCCTGATCATCATCCTCATGAAAAGTGCATCATCAACGATCATAATCTTTTTGGACATTTGCCTACATACCCCCACATTCATAAGCGATAGACTATGTCAAGGTATAACTAATTATTCGACAAAACTTTATTTATTCCTTCAATCAACTGCCTGGGTATAATTCATCGTATAATTCTGTAACTGCTTCGAAAACCTCGTTGAGCTCTTCTTCATCTTCAATGCTTACATAAACATCATCCCCGTTTTCATCCTGCTCTACCCTTAGGATAACCAGCTCGTCCTCGGTATCATCCTGTTTTTCATTTTCCAGGGTGGAAAGTACAATATATTCCGATTCCCTGTTGTCCAGTGTCAGTGACATGACATATCTGAATGTCACAGGATTGTTGTTCTCATCGAGCAATTCAACCGTTTCATACATATACTCGTCCATTTTTCATACCTGCTTTCTGTTGATAAAATCGAGATATGACTGTAAAATCAGCATTGCAGCTATCTGGTCCACCTTATGCTTGCGCTTTTCTCTGCGCACGTCAGCGCTGATCAAGGCTTTATGAGCTGCTACCGTGGTCAGTCGCTCATCCCAGTAGACTATTTCAGCATCAGTAAGCTTTTGAAGCTTTTCGCCGAAATCTTTCACCTTTTGGCTTTGCGGACCCGGGGTCCCGTTCATGTTTTTAGGCAGTCCGATCACAATTCGGTCGGGTTTATGATCTTCCAACAGCCTGGCCAACTTTTCGAAGTCATGCCTGTCTCCCTGTCTTTCAAGGGTAGCGATACCCTGGGCAGTCCACCCCAAAGCATCGCTTACTGCCATGCCTATACGCTTGTCCCCGACATCCATGGCAATTATCCTCAAAAAGCACATTCCTCCCTGTTTTTTATTACAAAGTGCGACAATGCTATATTACCTTAATTGCCAGTTCTTTGCAAGCAGATGCGCAATATCCGCATAAAATGCATTTACTGCTGTCAACGGCCGCTTTCCCCTTAATCACATCCAGAGCTCCCTGTCTGCATCTCAAGGTGCAACTGCCGCAGCCCTGGCACCAATCCTGGATGATCAACTCTCTTTTATAATTATTGAGCTTGTTATATAAGATATCCGGAACCTTTCCGGTCGTAAAATAAGAAACGTTTGCAGCCACCTCTTCTACCCGCTGCATACCGATAGCTACTGAATGCATGAAAGGGAAGTTCAATATATAGTTATAGGCCGCTTCTATTTCCTTAAGCAAATGTCCACCGCCTAAGGCTTTCATGATATATATACCTTTTCCATTCATGTAAGCTGATGCAACGGCATGTTCCATATCCTCCCTGGTCCCGTCTACTATCCCTATCCCTCTTAAGTTTAGAATTGGGTGTATGACATCTATCTCTTTCATGTCCGATGCAGCATGTACTGCTTTGACAAAATGAGTTGATATGCCAACGCTACGGATATAGCCATTTTCCTTTTGCTTGATAAAAAAATTAAGTGCCTCCTCATGACCCTTCAGCGTGAGGGGGCTTTCCTGTTCATGTAAAAGAAATATGTCAACATAATCTCTGCCTATTTCTCTTAGAACTCGCTCCAAGGTGCTTTGAGCTGTCATCTTGTCATACGCATATGATTTGGTTGCGATAACAAGGTCCTTATTTCTCTTGAGCACGGCTTTGATAAAGTGGTAAGTGTCATATATATCAGCAGTATCAATGAAATTTATCCCGCTGTCAATAGCCTCATCCAGTACATTAAGACCGTCCCTGAGGGACATATTCCTTTGCAGCGGACTGATGGTCAAAGTCCCAAAGCATATCTGCGAAACAACAATACCTGTCTTTCCCAACGTAAAGTATCTCAAGAATTATCATCCGTTCAAGTCGTTATTTTCCATATAGAACCTGACCAGTTCTTCCAGCAACTCGTCTCTTTCCAGCCTTCTGATGATAGCCCGTGCATTTTGGTGGCTTGTAATATATGTCGGGTCTCCGGATATAAAATAGCCCACAAGTTGATTGATAGGGTCATAGCCTTTTTCCTCAAGAGCTTTGAATACCTTTCTGAAAATATCCTTTGGGGTGTCAGTAGGCTCTTTTTCCAGTTTGAACTTTATTGTCTCCCGGAAATCCTTGCTCATATAACCACTGCCCTCCATCTATCTTTCTGATTCTACAGTATATCATACTCTATCAGTATTTTCTACATTCCCTTTATAATACCATAGCTTCTTGCCGGACTTCAGCTTCCCCGGCGATCCTTTTTATGTGCCTCCACGATGCGTTCAAGCTTTCGCAGGCGATGGTTCACACCAGATTTCCCAACAGCCGGCCTGGTCATATCCCCCAATTCCTTGAGACTGGCATCCGGATACCTGAGTCTCAACTCCGCTATCTCCCTCAGAGAGGCGGGCAGGGCTGAAAGACCTATGTTGTTCTTGATGTATTCTATATTTTCTATCTGTTTTACAGCAGCATTCACTGTTTTGCTCAGATTTGCAGTCTCACAGTTCACTATGCGGTTGATATTGTTTCTCATATCCTTGTATATCCGGATGTTTTCCAGATTGAGCAGCGCAGTATGAGCTCCTATCAGGCTCAACAGCTTCACTATGTGCTCTCCCTCTTTTATATAAACGACAAAGCTGTTCTTCCTCACGATAAGCTTGGCGTTCACATTGAGCTCGTTTAGCAGGGAACATAAGGACTCGCCGTATTTCTCAGAATGAGCGACAAACTCCATATGATAGGCTTTTTCCGGGTCACTGACCGAACCTCCGCCAAGAAATGCCCCGCGAAGATATGCCTTTTTGCAGCATTTCTTTTTGACCAGCTCTTCCGATATGTCAGAATTGATCCTGGTGTTTCCGTTCCTGTCACTGTAGAGGATGAATGTATCTCGCAGGATCTGGGCTGATAACCCCGGCTTTGCTATATGGAGTATGTAGCTGTTGTTTTTTCTCAATCTGCTGTTCTTTCTGATAAGGATCTCTGCAGAAGCATTATACAGATCCTTGATCAGCATGAATAAACGCCTGGCTATAAAGGAGTTCTCAGTGGTGATCTTTATATTGACCTGCCCTTTTCCTTCAAGGTGTATGGTACCGCTTGTATGGATCAAAGCCGCAAGCTCTGACAGCTTGCAGCAGCTTTTGCCGGGAGAGGTCCTGCAGATTTCGCCCTTGGCTTTAGATGAAAAAGACATGTTCATTCCCCCAGTCTAGGTTTTTATCTCAGACCTGACTCAATTAGCTCCACTACCTTTTTAGCCAGTTTTCTGGGATTGTGCCGAATGTACCCTGATGAATAATCTAGCAAGTCATCCTCTATGACTGCATAGCCGATACTTTCGTTTTCCTGTCTGTATAGGACTGGTACTGAGTTCTCATTCAGGTACCTGTCCAGTATGGATGGCGGTGGCACACTGTTATTGACAATGACAGCATCTATCAGCTTTTCCCCACCTCCATGCCTTATCAGGGCGTCAATGTGGTCTTTCAGTGTATAGCCTGTGGTTTCGCCTGGCTGGGTCATTACATTGGCTATATATATCTTGAGGGCCTTTGAGCAAAGTATAGCATTTCTGACCTCTTCCAGCATAAGGTTCGGGAGGATGCTTGTATACAAGCTACCTGGGCCCATGACTATGCACTGGGCATTATTGATTGCGTCGATGGCTTCTGGCAATGCTTTGGCATTCGCGGGCTTGATAAAAACCTCTTCGATCGGGCTCTTTTCCTCCTGCTGGACCATTGGTATCCTGGATTCCCCTTCTACAATGGTACCATTTTTAAGCCTTGCGCATAAGGAAATATTGTCCAAGCTGACCGGCAAAACCTTACCGGTAACAGCCAATACATTGCTGATTTGCTTTACTCCCAGCAAAAAACCTCCGCAAAGATCAGTCATGGCTGCTATAAGAAGGTTGCCAAAGCTCTGCCCCTTGAGATAACCCTCCTTGAAGCGATACTGCAGCACCTGCTGCATTACAGGCTCTGCGTTGGCCAAAGCCAATATGCAGTTTCTTATATCACCGGGAGGCAGTATTCCAAAGTCTTCCCTTATTTTCCCCGAACCGCCTCCGTCATCTGCGACCGTGACGATCGCAGTCAGGTTCTCGCTGTAGTTTTTCAGTCCTCTAAGCAGCGTTGACAGCCCCGTGCCACCGCCTATGGCCGCTATCCTGTATTGCGTTGGGCGATCGTATATGACTTCCATCGGATCACTCATCTTTCAAATTGATATCCCGGTGTTCAAGTATAACATGGTGCCCTTGTTTGCGAAGCATGGCATACACGGCATCTGCTATGGTAACGGACCGGTGCATCCCTCCGGTGCATCCAATCCCGATGACCAGCTGTTTCTTGCCCTCTCTGATATAATAGGGTATCAGGAACTCCAGCATATCGTTGAGCTTGGCAAGAAAAATCTGGGTTTCAGGGAACATGAACAAGTATTCCTTGATGACCGGCTCTTTTCCTGAATGATGCTTGAGATCCTCAATATAAAAGGGATTCGGCAGAAAACGCACATCAAACAAGAGATCAGCATCAAGCAGGGTACCATGCTTAAAACCGAAAGATATGATCGATATTATCAGGCCTTCCTTGGTATTTTCTTCACTGACCAGGCTCTCCAGCACTTCCCGAAGCTGCTTTGGGTGCAGATTGCTCGTATCTATGATGTGGGTGGCGCAGTCCTTTAGCTTCTTAAGCTTTTCCCGCTCCTCCCTGATACCTTGTAATATCGTGCCTTCCTTCACCAGGGGGTGTATTCTTCTGCTCTCCTTATACCTGCTGATCAGGACCTTATCGTCAGCATCAAGGAATATTATTTCATATGTAAATCCGGCCTCGCTCATTCTGTCGAGGCTCTCAAAAAGCTCGTCAAAAAAGCCTCTTCCACGGACGTCTATCACAATAGCTATCTTTTCGATCTTTCCCTGTGACTGATAGCAAAGCTCTGCAAACTTGGGCATCAGCATCGGCGGCAGGTTATCAATACAAAAAAAGCCCATATCCTCCAGATATCTTATAGCCAGCGTCTTACCGGCGCCAGACAAACCAGTTACTATAACGAACCGCAAATGATCACTTCCAATTCCTCTTAAGCTCATCGTATTCCTTGGTATTTATTATTTTCTCAGGAGGTAGACCTGCAGCTTTTGCGATCTCCAGACCTCTATCCATTACCCCCACTCTGTCAGGCGTGTGGGCATCACTGCTTATAACGATAAGTGCACCTTCTTCCTTAGCAACCCTGGCATAATCTGCAGTCATGAACCCATGGCTTGCATTGATCTCCAATGCAACATTTCTCTTGACTGCTGCCCTGGCCAGCTCCTTTGTATCTATGTCGATCTTGGCGCCGGGATGTGTGATGATGTCAATAGGATAACGCTCTATCGCCCTTATCATAGCCATGGTGTTCGCATGCCTCAAACGTTCATTTGCTCCTGTCCTCATTGCAGCCAGGGCATTTCTTGCAAAGAGATCCCAGCCATCTTTCAGGGAGTGAGGCCATACGGCCTTGTGAAAGCCCATCAATATGATATCAAAGGAGTCCAGCAGGCCTTCTGGTATGTCGATCTCACCGTCCATGCCGATCAGATTGGATTCTATACCAAGCAGTACCTCAATGTCTTCAAACATCTCGTTTAGCTGCTTGATCTCATCTTTCATTTTTTTCAGGCTGCTTTTATCCAGGCCGAAGCCTATGTGGCTGAATCCGTGATCAGTGATGGCTATTCTTCTTAGTCCCTTTTCTCTGGCTGCATTCACGTTGTCCAGGATCGTACCTTTACCGTGACTGTATATTGTATGAGTGTGATAATCAGCTATTATATTGTACAAAATGCCTCCTGGTAAAACGAAGTATTTTTAATCCTCGCCGACTATTTTGAGCTCAGGCTGCAGATCTACCCCAAACCGTTCCTTTACCCGCTGTTTTACTCTTTCTATAAGCTCGATGACATCCCCGGCTGAAGCATGGCCCAGATTTATAATGAAACCCGAATGTTTTTCTGAAATCTGGGCATCGCCTACACGCATGCCCTTTAAACCAGAATCTTCAATAAGTTTGCCGGCATAATATCCCACAGGACGTTTGAACGCGCTCCCAGCGCTAGGATACTCCAAAGGCTGCTTTTCTCTTCGCCTTCTTGCAAGCTCTGCGATTGT
Source organism: Bacillota bacterium (assembly GCA_029549985.1). Classification (GTDB taxonomy): domain Bacteria; phylum Bacillota; class Clostridia; order Caldicoprobacterales; family DTU083; genus JAKORJ01. The sequence goes on along the minus strand of JAKPIB010000024.1, from coordinate 2,190 downwards.
AGCCCTGGATTCCTCATAGTCACCATACTCAAGCAGGAGATCGACCTCTAGCACGATTTTAGGGCTGTTCTGTATAATACTTGTCCTATAACCGAATGCCATCTCTTCCTTGTCCAGTGAAATAACAGTACCGCTCTCATCTAGCACTGTCACTTTCTGCACCACATCCTTCATCTCGCCCCCATAAGCTCCTGCGTTCATAACTACAGCCCCGCCAACAGTACCCGGTATACCGCTTGCAAACTCCAGACCGGCCAGACCGGCTCTCACAGCTCTGTTGGTCAAGACCGCCAGGAGTATGCCTGCTTGTGCTTTGACAGTATTGTCCACCATCTCCACTCTGCTGAACTTATCTGCCAATTTAATGACAACGCCCCGTATGCCTCCGTCCCTTACCAGAAGGTTGGAACCATTGCCCATGACCATGTAAGGCACCGAGTGGCGTTTGGATATTTCGACGGCGCTTATTATTTGGCTTGTTTCGGAGGGCACTAACAGTATATCTGCAGGCCCACCTATCTTAAAGGAAGTATGGTTTTTCATGCTTTCATTGATTTTGATAAGCTCAGGCGGTATCACCTGTCTGAATTCCTCTAACGCTTTATCGATATTCATATAAGGCTCCTGTCATAATGTTAATAGGGCTCATTGCATGACCTTCAACATGCTTTGGAAATCAGCCCAGAATTTATTGACATCATCCCTGCTGCTTCCCGCAGGCATAACAGTTATCCTGTCGAGCGAACTTTCCAGTGCTTTCATATCGTCATCATCGCTGTAAAGCCTTAGCGACTGAAGCACAGAATACATTCCAAGCTCGTCCAGGGTCTGCTGGTGTTCAACATCCAAGAGACCCTTTAGAAACTCTATGCATAATGCCCTTATCTCATCAGGCGTCTTTTTTAGTATGCCTATGGCAGCGATCTGGTCGTGATATACACCGTCGTGACCTTCTGTCGGCACAGGGTACACGGAATAATCGATCCCTTTTCCTGATTCGGTCAACTTTCTTAGATCATAAAGCACCCTGGTGGAGCCAAGCATGATGCCGGCTCGCTTCTCGATGGCGAAAAGCCCGAATGCCTGCTGGTATGAAAAACTTGTCATGTTCGGCGGACATATATTGCCAATTTTATACCATTCCGCAATCAGGCCATATCCCTTATTGTTAATTATTTTGCCTTCATTATTGTAAATAATACTAAGCAGTGGCCGGCTTGAAGGCGTTGTATAGGTACAAAATCCATAATATTTTATGGTCTTGCGGCCTGCTTTCTTTTCATATGACATGGCATTTGCCATCTTATTCAAAGCGTCAAGATGCTCCAGGTCCTCCCATGATGTAAGGTCCTGCTCAGCCTTGAGTGAGTTGCTTACATACAGGCCGTATGCTCCCATCATCCAGGGAACTCCTATCAATCTTTCTTCCAGCATGACACTGTCCAATGCAGGTTTGCGCACAGCAGACAGCTCGTCATCCTTGAAATACGGCTTGAGATCAAGCAGCATATCGTATGGCACGTACTGCTCATAGAATCCCAATGTGATAAGTTCAGGAAGCAGAACCGGGTCCGGAGCTCCACTGAAATACATGGCCATCCTCTCGACAGTCATAATCCTCATGTCGATGAAGACTCCAGGATGCTGCTTTTCAAAGGACCTTATATACCTGTTCAGCCACTGGACCTGACTTCCCCTGCCTGTCTCCACGGACGGTACATACCAAAACGAGATTATTCCCGTCCAGCCTTCATTTTCCATGCTGCCAGGGACAGGTAAGTTTCTGTCAGCCAGCTTTCCAGGCAAAAACAGCGGAGCGGAGACCAGAAAAACGATAGATAAGCAAAGGGCTATGAAGAAGGCGGGATTGAACTTTGAGCTTTTCATGCATATCCCCCTAAAACACTGCTTAATCCAATTATATTGATAAGCTAGGGAGAGTATGCCATCCTGGTTTACCTTAAGTCCATCTTGACCAAAACGAATCAGTCTTCGCAGCTTTTCTGGATCAGAGCATTCAATCTGCGATCAAGCTCCTTTGCTGCATGATATCCCATATGCTTCAGTCTCCAGTTCATGGCTGCGACTTCCACAATGATTGCCAGGTTTCGCCCCGGCCTTACGGGAAGATCGACCTTCGGAAGCTTTACTCCAAGTATTTCTGTGTATTCATCAACCAGCCCCAACCTG
>JAKPIB010000027.1 GCA_029549985.1 Bacillota bacterium | reverse complement strand
GATTTTAATGTATACCTTACGGTTCCTTGGGCCATCGAACTCACAGAAATATATACCCTGCCAGGTGCCTAGCTTCAGGGCGCCATTTTCTATGATTACGGTGCATGATGAGCCCATGAGGGATGCCTTTATATGGGCATGAGAATTGCCCTCAAAGTGCAGATAGCTACCATGTAGGGGAAATGCCTTGTTCAGCCCAGACAGTATGTCCGCGACCACATCACTGTCGGCGTTTTCGTTTATCGTCACACCGGCTGTAGTATGGGGTACGAAGACTGTCACGATGCCGTCCTTCACCCCGCTGTCGCTGACAGCCTTCCTTACATGGCTGGTTATGTTTATGAACTGCTGATCCTTCGTTGTTTTGATATCAAACACCATATTCCCACCTCATTGGACTTCTGTAGTTGCCTTGTTGGATACAAGTGATGCCTTCCTACCCTAGCCAATATACTACCAAACTCAAACAGCGCTTGTCCATGCAGCCAAATGACATCAAGGAAGACATCACCCGGCTGGAATAGGGGCACACCTGATCATGTGCCCCTTACATACATTTGTCTCCCCGCCGTCATTGATCTTCTGATCAATATGCATCATCACTATTGATAGCCCACTGCCCGAAACGCACAGCAGGCGGATGGCTGTCATGCTCTCCGATCAGCTTTTCCATCCAGACGATATCGTACCAGGTGCCAAACTTGTATCCGCACTTATGAAATCTGCCCGCAAGAGAGAACCCCATTTTCAGGTGGAAGCGATAGCTGTCATCCGTGAGGTGCTCGTCCTCCTTCTCCGGAACGGCTATGCAGGCATTCATGTTCAGTATCCCCATGCTCTTGAGCGATTTTTCCAGCTCGTTATAGAGCAGCCTGCCTATGCCCCTTCCATGCCTGCCCTGCCTTACATAAACTGTCGTTTCCACTGACCAGTCATAGGCCTTGCGGTCCTTGAAGGCATGAGCATATGCATAGCCCAGTATCTCGCCGTTTTCTACGGCCTTTATGTAGGGATATTTTGAAGAAATGCTTATTATCCTGCCGCGGAACTCCTCCAGGGTCGGCACATCATATTCAAAGGTTATGGCAGTATCCCGGACATAGGGCTCGTATATAGAAAGCAGCTCGGACGCATCCTCTGCGGTGACTTTCTCTATCATCATATATATTTCCCCTTCAAAACGCATCTCTATAAGTCCATACATTCCCGCTTTTGATCATATACACCTATCACTTAGTCGTCAGCATCAATATATATTTCATCCCTTCATTTTAAGCGCTGACGTCTTTCCTGCATCCTCCCGATGAGAAAGGAAATATTGCTGCAGATCCGATAATTTCATAACATTCCACTTAGCGGTATACTTGTTCTTCATTAGTATGTTTATCGGGAGCAGCAGGACCGATACAACACAAGCTACAGCAAGCAGTATATCTAATGTTTGATCATATGCGCCGGCTGAGTGTTTCCGTAGAACAATACCAAGAATTATGAACATCAATGATATGATCAGGGCTGCTATAAGCATGAGAACACCGCGTCTTAGCTCTCTTTTGGCCTTCAATGCGGGAAGTGCATTCGCCTCATGTCCCCTTGTAGTTTTGTTCAATCGATCCCCTCCATTCCCCGTTCCATACGAAGTGCTCAATGGTTGCCGTTTGATTTACAGGAATCAACATACTTATGCTTGATTTGCTATCATTAATAAATTATAACATATCAAACATGTCAACTCTATCGGGTAATCAACCAGGTGAAATGCATGTTTAAAATAGAAAAAGCCGAAAACCCTCGTCGCGGATGGGTTTCCGGCCCGAACTCGTTTATTCCCACTCGATAGTCGCCGGCGGCTTGGAGGTGATATCATACAGGACGCGGTTGACGCCTTTTACCTCATTGACGATCCTTACGGAGATCCTGTCCAGGGTCTCATAGGGTATCCTGGCCCAGTCGGCAGTCATCGCATCAGAGCTGGTCACGGCGCGGATGGCGACTGTGTTGGCATAGGTCCTTTCATCCCCCATGACTCCGACACTCCTGATGTTCAGCAGGGCTGCGAAATATTGCCAGATGCTGCGTTCCAGCCCAGCCTTCCTGACCTCCTCACGAACGATGGCGTCCGCTTCCCTGACGATTTCAAGCTTTTCTGCCGTTACCTCGCCCAGTACCCTGACTGCCAGGCCCGGCCCCGGGAAGGGCTGCCGCCATACGATCTCGTCAGGCAGGCCCAGCTCTGACCCTACCGCCCTAACCTCGTCCTTGAACAGGTATCTCAAAGGCTCGATCAGCTCAAACTGCATGTCCTCGGGCAGGCCGCCGACGTTGTGATGGCTCTTTATGACCGCAGCGGTATCTGTACCGCTTTCGATGATGTCCGGATACAGGGTCCCCTGGACCAGAAAGTCTGTTTCGCCTATTTTCCCGGCCTCTTCTTCAAATACCCGGATAAACTCCTCTCCTATGAGCTTCCGCTTCCTTTCCGGGTCTTCGACTCCCTTGAGCCTGCCAAGAAAGCGCTCGCCTGCGTTTATCCTGATGAAATTCATGTTGAACTTGTTTCTGAAAAGGTCTTCGACCCAGTCGCCCTCGTTTTTCCTCAACAGCCCGTGATCCACAAAGATGCAGGTCAGATTGCTGCCTATGGCCTTGTGCACCAGCACAGCCGCCACAGAAGAATCCACACCCCCGGACAGGGCGCACAGGACCTTTTTGTCCCCAACCTTTTCACGGATGGCCTGGATCTCCTTTTCTATAAAGGACCTCATCGTCCAGCTTCCGGTGCAGTGGCATATCCCATAGAGAAAGTTCCTGAGGATCTCCCTCCCCATTTCAGTGTGCTCCACCTCAGGATGGAACTGGACCGCAAAGAGCCTGTGGTCCTCATCCTCCATCGCTGCTACGGGGCAGCCATTGGTGGAAGCTGTGGTCACAAAGCCCTCAGGTACCCTCTCTATGTAGTCCCTGTGGCTCATCCAGCAGACGGAATCCTGCGCCAGCCCCTTGAACAAGGGGGATGCTCCGTTTACCCTGAGGGCTGTCTTGCCGTATTCCCCGCTTTTGGACCTGTTGACCCTGCCGCCAAGGGCTTCGGCCATAAGCTGGCCCCCATAGCAGATACCCAGGATCGGTATGCCCAGAGTGAAGATCTCCTCATCGCATCTTGGCGCTTTATCTGTATATACGCTGGCAGGCCCGCCGGTAAAGATGATCCCCTTGGGGGCTCGCTCCCTTACCTCCCTTACTGGGATGGTATATGGCACGACCTCGCAATATACATTAAGCTCCCTTACTCTCCTGGCGATCAGCTGATTGTACTGTCCGCCAAAGTCCAGTATCAATACCAGTTCGTTGTTCATTTGTTTTCCTCTCAATCCATTTCGATGTATGCGTCCCGCTGTGCCCCCACCGATACATAGCGGATCCTGCACTCCGTCATCTCTTCGATGAGCCTGATATAGGCGGCGGCTGCAGGGGGCAGGTCCTCCTTTTTGCGGCAGGAAGATATATCGCATTGCCAGCCGTCCACACGCTCAAACACGGGCCTTGCCTTGAGCAGCCTGTCCCCTGTCGGGAAACGGTCCGTCCTTTCCCCGTCGATCTCATAGGCTACACAGACAGGTATTTTCTCCATATATGATAGCACATCCAGCTTCGTTAGCGCGATCTCATTTGCACCCTGGACCTTTATGCCGTAGCGTGACGCGGGGACGTCGAAGGCGCCCACCCTGCGCGGCCTTCCGGTCGCAGCCCCGTACTCCCCTCCTGCTTCCCGGAGCCTGCTGCCTTCTTCACCGAACAGCTCTGCTACGAAGGGGCCTTCACCGACGCAGCTGGAGTATGCCTTCATTATCCCTATGACCTTGTCCGGCCTTGCACCCGGTATGCCTGCACCGGTGGTCGCAAAGGAGGCAAGGGTGGTGGATGAGGTCGTGTAGGGATAGATCCCGTAATCTATATCCCTCAGGGCCCCAAGCTGGGCCTCGAACAGTATGTTTTTGCCTTCTCCGGCCGCCTTGTCAAGGTATTCCGAAACATCGCAGATAAAGGGCAGGAGAGGCTCGCCGTAGGTCTTAAGCCACCTGAGCATATCATCGGTATCGATGCTTCTGTCCGTATAGCCCCTGTGGATGAGCAGATTTTTCCACTCCACGATATTTTCGAGCTTGTCTCTCAGGGTGCCAGGATAGAGCAGATCGCCCATGCGCATGCCCTTTTTCATGTATTTGTCGGCATACACAGGTGCGATGCCGCGCCTGGTGGACCCGTATTTTCTGTCCCCCAGCCGTTCTTCCTCAAGGATGTCCTGGCGTACATGGTAGGGGAAGCAGATCGTGGCTCCGTGGCTGATTTTCAGATTTTCCGGACCGATCTCTACCCCTTTTTCGACAAAACTGTTTATCTCCCTGCAAAGGTGCTCTATGTCTATCACCATGCCAGGGCCCATGACGTTCACGGTACCCTGATGCAGGATCCCCGAGGGGAGCAGGTTGAGGATGAATTTACCCTTGTCGTTCACCACCGTATGCCCGGCGTTGTTGCCGCCCTGATACCTCACCACTATATCATACTGGGAAGCAAGCAGGTCCACCATCCTTCCCTTGCCCTCATCACCCCAGTTTATTCCGACTATTGCCGTAAGCATGTTTACTCAGCTCCTTATACATTGATCTCAGCTTCTTCGCTTGTCCTTTCTCCCCCAAAGCGGTCCAGGATCTTATTGGCATATTCTTCTGCCTGCCGCTCTGCCATCCCGGTGAACCTATCTGCACTCAACAGGCCTTCCATTTCAGCCCGGGTCATACCGAACCTGCCGTCTTTCAGGATCCGTTCGATGAGATCGTTCTTCGCCCCGGTCTCCTTTATGTCCCTGGCGGCAGATACTGCGATCTCCCTGATGGCCTCATGCAGCACCTGTCTGTCGCCGCCCTTTTTGACGCAGTGCATCAGGATGTTCTCGGTCGCCAGGAAGGGCAGCTCATCTTCCAGATGCTTATTCATCATTGCCGGATAAACCTTCATATTGCCTATCACATTCCTGTACAGAGATAGTATGCCGTCTACGGCAAGGAAGGCCTCCGGTATGTAGATGCGGCGTGCCGCCGAATCGTCAAGGGTGCGCTCAAGCCACTGGGTGGAAGCGGTCATGGCCGCCCCCTGGGCCAGAGAGATCACATGCCTTGACAGGGAGGAGATGCGCTCGCTCCGCATGGGGTTCCGCTTGTAAGCCATAGCGGAGGACCCGACCTGCTTCTCTTCGAAGGGCTCATCCACCTCTTTCAGGTGCGACATAAGGCGGATGTCATTGGAAAACTTCCATGCGCTCTGTGCTATGCCGGACAGGCATGACAGCACATTGTAGTCAAGCTTGCGGGGATAGGTCTGCCCGCTGACATCAAAAACAGCATCGAAGCCCAGCTTCTGCGCGATCAGCTTTTCCAGGCGGACCACCTTTTCAGCATCGCTGTCAAACAGCTCAAGGAAGCTGGCGGCAGTACCGGTCGCTCCCCGGCAGCCAAGCAGCTTTATCTGAGGCATAACAAACTCCAGGGTTTCCATATCGCTGACCAGGTCCTGCAGCCACATGGCCGCACGCTTGCCGAGAGTGGTGGGCTGTGCTGGCTGAAAATGCGTGTATGCAAGCATGGGAAGCGATTTGTATTTCAGTGCGAAGCGGGCAAGGGCCAAGATGACTCCGGCAAGGGACTCTCTTATCAGTAAAAGGGCCTCCCTCATCAAAATGAGATCAGTGTTGTCCCCCACATAGCTTGAAGTCGCGCCCAGATGGATGATCGGCCTGGCCTCCGGGCACTGGACCCCGTAGGCATAGATATGGGCCATAACATCGTGGCGGACCTCTTGTTCACGCTCTTCCGCAACATCGTAGTTGATGTCATATATATGGTCCTTCATGGCCTCGATCTGCCGGTCCGAGATATCAAGGCCCAGCTCCTTCTGGCTCTCAGCCAGGGCGACCCACAGCTTCCTCCAGGTGGAAAACTTCCTGTCGGGGGAGAATATCTCCTGCATCCTCCTGCTTGCATATCTTTCGCAGAGCGGGTTTTCGTATCTGTTGCGCATGCCTGTCCTCCTCCAATACTTTCTTTGCGCTGCTTCGTCTTCATATTTTCCCTTAAACTTGTTTGTTTGATAGCTGCAAGACCCAAGCCTTCCAAGCCTATATTTGCTAAAATCTGTACGATTATGTTCGCTATCCAATGGCTTCCACAAAAAACGAAAGCGCTCATCATACCATGTAAAAAGCACGGCATGATGAACGCCTTTGTTCATCCGCATAAATTGTATTGTTTGGTGGCATGTTTGTCAATAAGTTTTTCCCTATCGTCATAAGCGGGACTATATGATGCCTCGTTGTAGGCGGCGTAAAAATGTTGTATAATCAAGCCCATGAAAAGATCCATTCAGGAAAGGTGACGCAGGTGAAACAGCAGCGGCAGTATCCGAAAGTCATGATATCCCCCAAGGCGGAGCGCAGTGTAAGAAAAGGACACCCATGGATATACGGGGAAGAGATCCGCAATATAGAGGGCGTGCCCCAAAATGGCGGCCTGGTGGATGTGTTTGCCGGCAATGCCTTCATGGGCACGGGCTTTTTCAACAGCGCCAGCAAGATCACAGTCCGTCTCATCTCCCGCAACGCCAACGATGTATTCGACGACCGCTTTTGGCGCCGCCGTGTGGAGTATGCCGTGTTATACCGCAAGACTGTCATGCCGGGCGGAGACTTCGCCTGCTGCCGCCTGATCCACGGTGAAGCCGACCAGATGCCCGGGCTGACAGTAGACCGCTATGGCAGCATCCTGTCAGTGCAGATCGCCTGCCTGGGCATGGAGCTTGTCAAGGATACGGTATACCGCGCCCTATTGGAGGTGCTTGCCGGCCTGGGCGAGACTATCACCGGCATCTATGAACGCAACGACCTGGCCTTGCGCGGACGGGAAGGCCTGCCGGAGTATAAGGGCTGGTACCGGTCCGATCACCTGCCTGTGCCGGAGTCAGCCATAACAGAAATAAACGAAAACGGCGTAAGATATCTGGTGGATGTTGAAAACGGGCAGAAAACCGGCTTTTTCCTGGACCAGAAGTACAACCGGGCAGCCGTGGCCCGGATCGCCAGGGGCAAGCGGGTACTGGACTGCTTCACCCATACCGGCTCCTTTGGCCTGAATGCGGCTTTGGGCGGGGCGGACCATGTCACCTGCGTGGATATCTCACAATCGGCCATTGACATGGCAAAAGCAAACGCCATGCGCAACGGGCTGGACGGGAGAATGGATTTCCTGTGCGAGGACGTGTTTGACCTGCTGACGGATCTGGCAGACAAGAAATGCCGGGACTATGACTTTATCATCCTTGACCCGCCTGCCTTTACCAAATCCCGCGATACGGTCCGCTCTGCGGCCCGGGGGTACAAGGAGATAAACCTGAAGGCCATGAAGCTCCTCCCCCGGGGCGGATACCTGGCCACCTGCAGCTGCAGCCACTTCATGACGGACGACCTGTTCCGCAAGGTGCTGGCCGAAGCAGCAATGGATGCAGCCGTATCATTGAGGCAGATCGAAGCCCGCCAGCAGGCCCCGGACCATCCCATCCTGTGGAACGTCCCGGAGACTGACTACCTTAAGTTTTACATCTTCCAGGTCGTATAATATTTATATAGCTACCGCTGAATCTTCCGGGGGTTACTTTATGCTCCGTATATTTATGTAAAGGTTTATTACTGTCACCTTTACTTTCCCGCTTTCATCAAGCGATATTATACCATCTTCATAACTATCGTACGGAAACAGATAAAACTGAACATATCCTCATCCTTGTAAATCAGGCCTGTCATCCCCATTTCAGGTCCTTCGAATCGTCTTCCTTTATATTCAGAAGTAAGCCTGGCTGGACAGGCACCATAAATAGTGGAGGTCATCGTATCCATTTTCGATCCAAGGGTGCGTATTCATTATCAGGTGCAACTTTAATCTCCGGAGTAAAGCATAATTCAACAGAATGCAAATGGTCTTCATATAGCATTGGTGACAGTAAGGTCTATTTTCCCGTTTTTATGGACGACCCCGATCTGCAGCACATGACCTTTGTTGAGGGATAGCTTGTGCCGTCAGGGTCCTTTAGGATCTCGATGCTGCCCTTCGGTCCAAAGAAATGTGCAACAAATATAAGCACGCCCATGAACATCGGTAGAAAAATGATCGGATGCATTTTTACTCCTCCTTATTATCTTTTTCATTTTGCAGAAAGCGTGCAAGCAGCTCATATATGAATTTCTCTCTCTCGTTTATCCATGGGCTGTGGCCGGAATGCTCGAACCATACGATCTCTCTGACGGGTGCTTCCAGTACCTGCGCATATTCCTCGGCCAGCACTGTAGGTGCATTGATGTCATGCCGGCCCAGGAAGAAATACACGGGCACGTCCAGCTTCGCATGATCCCTTCTCATATCGATGTCATACAGCTGTTGGTACACATGGTTATAGGTATTGATGATGCCACGGAAAAAGTTGATCTTGTCCAGCAGCCCATACTCGGAAGACCCGATATCCCTAAGAGTATTGTAGCCGGGGTTTTGGATCCTGGGGTCGGCAGCCATGTATGCGCTTAGATAATTTAGGTACACTACGCTTTTCCAGGTCACATCCTTTCCGTAGTAGGGCGGCATGCCATTGGCTTCGAGTCCTTGTACAAGGCCGGTATCTCCCCTGGACATGGCGATCTCCATGGCCTTTGCGTAGTCGAGCCGCTCAGTTTCGGCAAAGTCTACCATTTGCCCCGTTCCGATGAATGCGTGATAGGACTCCGGGTACTCATCAACCAGAAAGATCCCCAGGGCACTGCCCCAGGATTCGCCTATCAGGTAGATCTTTTCCTGGGAAAAGCGCTCCTTCAAATACTCCGTCAGGGAGTGGCCATCCTGGATATAGGTCCGGGCCGTTATATTTTTGATCCTCTCGGCATTATAGGACTTGCCGGAGCCGGGCTGATCCCAGTTGACCACGACAAAATGCTTCTCCAGCTCCGCCAGCTCATGCCGCACCGCAGCCATCTGGGTGCCTCCCGGGCCACCAGCCAGAAAGAGCAGGACAGGCGCGGTTCTATCCCAGCCCCTTATACTGATCCACTGCTTCCTGCCATTCAGGTCCAGCCTTATAAGCTCTGCTATGCTGTTTTCAGGCCTATTGCCCTTTTCATCGACGATGGGCGGCGTGGAAGCGGTAAGCTGGGACAAGGTGATCAAGCCTGCGTTCAGTATCATGGCGACTGCAAAGAGTATCATTGACCTTTTCAGACGAACAAGATGCTTTGGGGTGATCCTTTTTTTCCTGCCGATGAGGGCACAATGCGCCGTCCGGACCAGGAGTGTGACAAACGTAACGACTGCCAGGACGATCAATATGAAAAACAATACTATCCAGATCAAGGTTAAACCTCCTTTATTTCTTGATGTATAGGCATTCCAGGGCATTCCCCATCATCGGTATATCGGTTATGCGGTTGTCCCTGGTAAACAATCCGCTTCGTTCTGCCAGGTCTTTTATCAGGCTTACTTTATCAGTATCACAGAGCGGCTCGCGAAATGCTAGCACACCGCCTGGCCTGAGGGCTCCCGCCAGCGCCGGGATGACCCTCTCCAGCTCATCATCCGTGATGTCATGCAAAACAAAGTGGCAGTAGACGACATCATAGATTTCCTTTGCGAGCGCAGGTGAACCTGCCAGCAGATAATCAACATTCCCATACTTCCGCAGGGTCCTGCGACAGGCATCCAGCCAGCGCTCGGAGATATCCAGGCATGTCAGGTGCCCCCGGTGCAGCCTTTTGGCTGCATAGTACGCGACCGTTCCCATGCCGCACCCGAAATCAAGCACCTTCTCCCCGCCTGTCAGGGGCAGGCGGTCGGCAAAGGCTTTGTAGACGGATCTGCTGCAGAAGAAGAATGCCAGCCTTGTCAAAAATATCTCCAGATGAGTCGGTCCATACTTCATCGTTCATCACCTCCTGATTGGGTCAGGCTGTATTTCAGGTCCACAATCAGCATATCAGCAGGACCTTTCATACAACTGACATAAGCCTTAGATCTGCCTTGATTCGTTGGGAACCTGTTTGCATAGCATGCAATCCTGGATGATCAGTACAAGCCGAACATCATGAAAAGTGAAGAAGCAAGGTGTATCAATATGACCTGTACGGACAGGCTGATGGTGGCTGCAGCAAAAATGGCCGCAAGCCTTGTCCAACTTCCTGTGTTTGTCCTTTTAAACCCAGCCAGCTTATGGCCCCGTCAATTCCCTTTACCCGGCAGCGCTTTTACCAGGACCTTGCCGGTCGCATTTTTACCGGCGATCAGGATCGCATATGTATCCGTTTCAGACACCGTAACTGTAAAGGTGGTTGACTTCAGTTTCCTCCCCATATAGGGCTCACTGCCCTTTCTGCCGCTTATGTCAAGTGCGATATCCCCGTATTTGCAGTTGACCTCCACTTGCAGCACATCGCCCTTGTCAAGTGAAAGCTCGCACTTGTTTTTTAAGCTCCATCCGCAAAAGTCCATTATGGCTCGTGTACCACTCGGATCCTCGAGGATCACTATGCTGCCCCTTGGCGCACAGCAGGTAAGGAGCGCCAGGATGGCGGCTGTCAACAGCAGCATCTTACCATAAGGCATAAGCTTCATATGATCATCTCCTCCAATAAAAAAATCAGCTGAATTCCAGGCTCATCTCTATAGTAGCGATCGAACCTTTCATACAGCTGATGTGTATCTTAAATCTATCTTAAATCGTGGGTATCGTGATCCTGAAGGTGCTGCCCCGGCTGCTGCCTGAGAGGAGCACCAGATCGCCTCCGTGCGCCTTTGCGATCTTCTTCGCTATGGAAAGCCCCAATCCGCTGCCGCCGGTCCTTGAGTTGCGTGAATCATCCGCCCGGACGAAGGGGTTGAATATCGTGTCTGCAAGCTCGTCCGGTATCCCGACCCCGTCATCACTGAAATCGATAAGGACCTGGTCATCCTGCACCGCAAGGCTTACCGTGGCCTGTGTCCCTCTGGGATTGTAGCGCATCGCATTGCTTGCCAGATTTTGAATGATCCGGTTGAATCTGTCGGGATCCAGCATCACAAAAACACTGTCCTCAGGGATATCGAATTCATATCTGAAGCCTTCCCGCTCCAGCAGCGGCACGAGCTCACCGCATAGTTGCCGGAGAAACTCGCAGATATCTGTCTTTACAAGCTTCAAGGAGAACTCCGGGCTGTCCAGCTGCGATAGCTCAAACAGCTCGGTAAGCAGCCGGTTGGCCCTTTTGCTGTTGCTTTGGATGGTCTCCAGGTATTCATCCCGCTCCTGCTCCGGTATGCCCGGATTCCTGATGAGCAGCTCGGCATAGCCCTGTATGCTGGACATGGGGTTTTTAAGGTCATGGGAGATGTCAAGGATCAGCCGCCGCCTGTCCTCCTCGGACCTTTTGCGCATGGAGATCTCATGCTCGATCCTGGCTGCCATGTCGTTGAAGGTGTTCTGAAGCTCTGCAAACTCATTCCTGAGGCGCAGATCCACCCTGACCGAATAATCCCCTTCCCGCAGGAGCCTTGTACCGTCACAGAGCTTGCGCAAGGGAACGGTTATGCTCGCTGCCGTGATCCTCGAATAGATAAAAGCGAACAGAGCAAGGACCGAAAGGTAGATAAGGACGACAAGGGCGATCGCCCCTCCCGCCCGGGCATAATCACCGGCTGCTGCCGCCTTGTTGTATACCAGGGCAAAGTCCAGCCGGATAGAGGTAGGAAAGGTGACGATCAGCCAGAACCCGCCCTCGGGATGATAGAGGATATCGTAATGGTAGGGTTTATCCTTGCTTTCCGTCAGTAAAGCCGTGAACTCTTCAACCGTCAGCCTGTCCTTTCCGATGGTGTCAAGGCCTCTGGAATAAACGACACGGTAGTCCCTGTCCACCACCTGCACCCCTCCGCCGTTTTCAACGACGGCAGTAGCGTCGATCTCATTGTAATCATCTCTGACGATGGCACTGGCAGGATACCGGTTTTTAGCCAGAGATCCCGCTATCAGCCCGCTGGCAAAGGAGAGGAGCACAAAAGCCAATACCGTATCCAGTATCGTCAGCAGGAAAATCATCAGGAAATTTCTTAGGAACTGGTTGGAAAGCTTACTTCTCATGGCCGTTACCGGTATAATGGAGCTTGTAGCCTATGCCGCGAATGGTTTTCAGGTACTTCTGGTCCTGCGGGTCATCCTCGATCCGGTTCCTGATCCGGCTGATATGCACCATTATGGTATTGTCGTCGAAGTAGTAGTCCTCGTCCCATACTGCCTGGTAAAGCTGCCGCTTTGTGAAAACCTTCTCCGGGTGCTCCATAAAATGCAGGAGGAGCTTGTACTCCTTTGCACCCAGCTCGATCGGTTTTCCACCCTTGAAGGCGCAGCATTTCTCCTTGTCTATGGCCAGGTCTCCATAGGTGATGCATGCACCGGAGCTTTCCTTTGGTGACTGATACTCATTGCTCCGTCGCAGCTGTGCGCCTACACGGGCTATCAGCTCGGCAATGGAAAAGGGTTTCACGAGATAATCGTCCGCCCCGAGCCCCAGTCCCAGCACCTTGTCCATGTCATCCGCCCTTGCGGTCAGGAAGATGACCGGGATAGTGCTGCATTCCCGGATCTTGCGCAGGAGGTTGAATCCATCCATTATGGGCATCATCACATCAAGGATGGCTAGGTGTACATCCCGGGATGAAAATATCTCCCAGGCTTCCTTCCCGTTTTGCGCCGTAAGGACGGTGAACCCGTTTTCCTCAAGGCTTAATTTGACTAGGTTCCGGATGTCATTTTCATCGTCTGCGATCAGGATATTCATATGTATATTCATCTCCGCTCTTCCATTTACATGACCATCTGACAAAATCCTTGCTTATGATCATGTTAATTCTATTAGATGCCGCAGGGGCTTGCAAGCAAAATCATGAAAACTGCCGACATAAAGCGATATTTTCCAAAAAGCTATTGAATATATATGTCAAAACCTATAAAATCTATATATCAAGTCAGTATATAAGGAGGGTTTGTATGCCGATAGAATGGACTCCTAACCTGTCAGTCGGTGTTTCGCTTATCGATGACCAGCACAAAATATTGTTTGAAAGAGCCAATCAGCTTTTCGAGGCCGGAAAAGAACGGAGAGCAAAGGAATACATAAGCACCATGTTTGATTTCCTTGATGAATATACAAAGCAGCACTTTGGTGATGAAGAAGCCTATATGGAGGAAATCGGCTACCCTCAGATAGAGGCTCAAAAGAGGGCGCATGCGCACTTTATCAATGAGCTCGCCAGGCTGAAAAGCGAGTATGAAAAGTCCGGCGGCAACGCTTTGGTCATAATCAATGCCAACAAGTTTGTCGTTGACTGGATCACCAATCACATAAGGACCATGGACCGGAAAATAGGCGAATATGTGCAGACTCTATAGCTGTCAGTCCTGTAAAGAAAGGCTGCCCTGATGGGCAGCCTTTTTCAATGATGAGGCAGCTCTTGTCCTTTCAAGCAGCAGGATAAGCCAGATAAATGAGACTGTAAAGAGCACTCTTTGCCATAGTCCCGCGTAATCCGGCAGACATGCCATCAGCAAGGACAGGAGCGCAGCGGTAAGGCCGACGGACATATCTGCCGCCCGATGCCTTGTCGTTTTTTCAATAAAGGCTGATGAGATCGCAAAAGCAGTGAACGAAAAGCCCGCGATCGATGCGAAGATCGAATGCAGCCGGTCCTCCAGGGCATCATACACGGCACCTTCAACTATTGGCGCATGGCTGAATATACCTACCAGGACAAGGTTCAGCCCGAAAATGCATAGCAATAAAAGCAGGAACCAGTACCTCCTCAAATGGAGCCAGGCCTCCAGTATGCATGAGATCCCGACAAGGATAAAGGTCATGTTCATGATCCATGCATTGGGTGCGCCCTGTGCCCCCAGATGGCTCGTGGTGTTCCTGATGATCGAATATGTATCTGCGCTGAAAAATGATAGTATGATCATTACCGGCAGCAGCAATAAAAATGTACAAAGCAGATACCTGAAATCAGTAGGTTTCCTTATTCTCATCCCCGCACCATCCCTTCATGAGATATGCTGCCACATCCTATGCTTGTGCAACCTCCTCGATCGCTTCCCAACCATTTTATGTAATAATACCATATATTTATGTGCTTTTCTATAATACAAAAAACAGAGCCTGCTGTTATACAGGCTCAAGCATATCAGCGCTGATAGCAGATCTCTCTATGAAAGCAGAGATCTACGGGTAGATCTCATCTATCGCGGCCCAGGTCATCGGGCCTACTATGCCGTCGGGCACCAGGCCGTTGTCCAATTGGAAATCGATGACTGCCTGCATGGTCCTGGGGCCGTATATTCCGTCTATGGGCCCCACGTTATAGCCCGCCCCGGTCAGCGCGGTCTGCACGTAGGCCACATCCGGCCCCCGTGACCAAAGGCGGAGCACCCTCCGGTTTTGATAAATATGATGATCATGCATATGGCCAGCCTCCTATCTAGTATCATATGCAGTCCAGGATGAGCAGTTTACCTAATACAGCACAGGATACACAGATGCAGCAAGGAAAATCAGCTTAAAAAATACAGCAGGATATATCCTGCTGTATATTATGAGCTATATAATGCCGTTGTTACTTGCAGAGGCTTTCTTGTCAGCTAAAATGCGCTTGCTTTGGGACAGCTTTGGCTGATGGGAGCAGCTTCCGCTATTTGAGCACCCGCATGGAGTTGAACACTGCCAGCAGGGCTGCGCCCACGTCTGCAAAAACGGCCTCCCACATGCCGGCCAGGCCGGCGCTGCCTAAAAGCAGCACCAGGATCTTTATGGCAAGGGCCATGGAGATGTTCTGAACTACGATCTTGTTTGTCTTCCTTGCGATGGTTATGGCCTCGGCCACCTTTGACAGTTCATCGGTCATCAGAACGACATCCGCAGCCTCTATCGCCGAATCGGAGCCAATGGCCCCCATTGCTATGCCCACATCTGCCCTGGCAAGCACAGGGGCATCGTTGATCCCGTCACCTACAAAGGCTGTCTTGCCTTTCCTCTTGCCCTTCATTATCTCTTCGATCCGTTCGACCTTCTGATGGGGCAGGAGCTCAGGATAGTACTCGCTGATGCCTGCCTTTTGCGCCGCATTGGCCACAGTCCTTTCCCGGTCTCCTGACAGGATTACTGTACGGTTTACGCCCAGGGCCTTCAGTTCCTTTACCGCAGAATCCACTCCCACCTTCAGATCGTCTGCGATCTCCAGGTATCCGCAGTAGACCCCGTCCCGGGCCACATGGACCATCGTATCATCGGCTGCGTCTGCGGCCGACAGCTCGGTTATCGTATCGTCCCACATCCTGCGGGTCAGGTCATCCCCGGCTTCGTGTGGAGCAATGCCCTGCTGTCCGGCCGGTACTGCATCCCAGGCAGGCCTTACATTCTCACTTATCATAAGCCTTGTATTGCCGGCCAGCACGCTGCTGCCCCTGACCACTGCCCTTATACCCATGCCGGTCAGTTCCTCATGGGAGCTTACCGCATCTCTGGAGATCTCCTTGCCGTAGGCTGTCAGTATGGACCTTGCGATCGGGTGGTTCGAGTGATACTCGGCATGGGCTGCCAGCCCTAAAAGCTCCGCTTCTCCGATGCCATTGGCGGGCATTATCCTGGACACCTTGAAATCTCCCCTGGTGATGGTGCCGGTCTTGTCGAACACAACGGTATCGACATCCTTCAGGGCTTCCAGGCTGCCCCCTCCCTTTACCAGTATGCCCTTGCGGGAAGCGCCCCCTATGCCGCCGAAAAAGCTTAAGGGTATTGATATGACCAGGGCGCAGGGGCAGGATATGACGAGGAATATGAGTCCGCGATACAACCAGTCTGAGAATACCGCACCGGATACTACCAGGGGCGGCACGAAGGCGATCACCGCAGCCGCGGCTACGACTATGGGGGTATAGACCCTTGCGAACCTGGTTATGAACTGCTCAACAGGCGCCTTTTTGCCGGAGGCATTCTCAACAAGCTCCAGGATCCTGGATACGGTCGATTCGGCAAAGGCCTTCTGCACCCTCAGGGTCAGGGTACCGGCAGCATTTATGGACCCGCTCAATACCTCGCTGCCAGGCAGTACACTCTTTGGCAGGGATTCCCCTGTCAGGGCCGATACATCCAGCTCTGACCTGCCCTCAAGCACGATGCCGTCGACAGGCACGCGCTCACCGGGCTTTACGATTATGGTATCGCCGGCCTTTAGCTCTTCCGGGTGCACCGTGATGATGCGGCCGTCCGTGAGCAGGTTGGCCCTGTCGGGCTTTATGTTGAGCAGGGACCTGATGGACCGCCTTGAATGGTTTACCGCAGCATCCTGAAATTCTTCGCCTATGCGGTAAAACAGCATCACCGACACTGCCTCCGGGTATTCACCGATGGCGATAGCCCCTATCGTGGCAAGGCTCATCAGGAAATTTTCATCGAATATCCGCCCCCTGATGATGTTCCTTACGGCACTGAGGAGCACCTCTCCGCCGATCAGGAGGTATGCGGCCAGAAACAGGATAAGCTTTGCCACATCCTGCTGGATGACCAGTGCCCCTATGAAAATGACCATGCCTGCGATGAGGAGGATCCTGTCCAGGCTGAAGAAGGCCTCCCTCTCCTCTTCTTCATGGTGATCATGGGTATGGGCATGCGCGCAGGCACAACCCGGTTCTTTCATTGTCAGCTTCTTTTCGCTTGTATCGATCTTAAGCATAGGCTCCTCCTACTGATGTCTTACGTGCTCCAGCCCGACGGCGAGCAGCTGGGTTATATGGTCATCGTCGAGCGAATAGTATACCTGCTTCCCTTCCCTGCGATACTTGACAAGGCGTGCGGCCTTGAGCACCCTGAGCTGGTGGGAGACCGCCGACTGGCTCATTCCAAGGGCGGCTGCCACATCACACACGCACATCTCGGCCAGGGACAAGGCGTTCATAATGGAAAGCCGTGTCCCATCCCCCAGGACCTTGTAGAGATTCTGCAGGTCCATTATGGTCTCTTCGGACAACAAGGCTTTTCTTACCTTGTTCACCGTCTCCTCATGTATGCACTGAAGATCACAGGTATCTATATCCCTATCAGACATCTTCCTTCCTCCATCCTCCATTACATATGAACGATTGTTCATATGTTCACTTATATTATATGCGCCTTATGTTTTTTCTGTCAATGCTTTTATACATGCCTGTTGACATTTTGCCCGAGAGCAGGCGCGGAATGGCCGGAGCATGAAAAAATCCCGGGCTCGCCGGGATGATATGGTGTAACTTGTATGACTTATGAGTGGGTTTCCGAGGTCGTAGCGTTGGCCGCCTCCACAAGCCCTTCCCGGCTCAGGATGAAATCGCACAGGGCCTGGGCTGCATGGGGGCGCGCAAGGCTGCTTATCCTCTCCTTCATCCGCATGGTGTTCTCATGGTCGGTGAGTATCTGATGCACGGCCATATCAACGGTAAAGGTCTTGGATTCCTTCATGGCGACGCCGTTGTTCAGGAGAAACTCTACGTTGCGGTCCTCCTGGCCTGGTATCGGATTGACCATCACCATCGGGATGCCCTTGGCCAGGCATTCGGACACCGTGAGCCCGCCCGGCTTTGTCAGGATGCAGTCTGCGGCGTCCATCATCAGCTCAACATTGTTCACAAAGCCGTAGTTATAGATCTTTTTACGCATTTCAAGATTGTCTATCCGTTTTTTTATTGCCTTGTTCCGGCCGCAGACGGACAGGATCTGAAAGTCCAGATCCATCTCGTCCAGCTTCTCTATGATCTTAACTATATTGCCATAGCCCATGCTGCCGCTCATGACCAGCACCGTGCTTTTGTCCTCTATGCCAAGGGCGGCCCGGGCCTCTTGTGCCGGTATACGGGAAGCAAACTTTTTCATGATGGGTATGCCTGTAGGCAGGAGCTGTTTGGGGTCAAGGCCCTTCATCTCAGCCTGATGCATAAGGAGCTCATTTGCGATCACATAATAGTCGAGCCTTGTGTCTCCCCAGAAGGGGTGGATAGTAAAATCGGTGACTATCCCTATGGTCAGGAAGTTATGACCCCCACGCTCCATATAGGTCACCACCTGGGCGGCAAAGGGATGGCTGCAGACCACCACATCAGGGTTGTAGCCTTCGATAAAGCCCTTGAGCTTTTTGCCCCAGATGAGGTTCGTGCATTTGCTGAGCTTGAGCTTTGCGTCGCTTTTATCCAGCTTTTCCGCCAGGCGATACAGCTTGCCGTAGAATCCGGGAGTCAGCTTTGTGGATATAAGGTAACCCTTGTTGATGGATTCGCTGATGACAGGGTTTATGTATTCAAATGTGTCGATCATCCTGCATTCGATGTGCTTCTCTTCCAAGCATTCCATTACTGCTCTTGCCGTCTGGTTATGCCCGTTTCCGGCATTCACAGACAAAAACAGTACCTTCATAGCCTTCTCTCCGATCCTTAGCTTGTTCTACCTGTATATTATTCTATACTATTTGAAAATATGAATCCAGTGGAAGTTTGATCATAAAAAGAGGAAGCCACTTTACGTGACTCCCTCTTTTATCGGCTTAAGTGTCAAGCTTATGCCTCTGCACCGAAGCCGCGGATGACTCTGTCCCCGCTAAACAGGATGACGAGGATCAGGAAGAAGAACAGCAATTCGCTGCCATCCCTGAACAAACCGCAGTTGCAGAAGAAGATGACGAGGAGCAGGAAAAAGAACAAGAGGCTGTCATCGTCCTTGTTGAAGAAACTCATCACCTATACCTCCTTTAATATGGTAAGATACGGAGCCATGCTGCCACACTATCGGTAAATCGGTGAACGTACCGGATATATACTGCTTTAGCATGCTCCCTATATTACAGTATATGTGGAGACAATGAATGGGTGTATTTCTGAAACTATTTCCTGACCCCTTTCCCCTGCCGCAATCATGGGACGAAGGCCGCCTGTTTCAAGGCAGGAAAAACCGCCATCCCGATGCTTGTGAGATGGCGGTGGCAGATCAGTTAAATGTCACATTTTTTCTTGTGGTCCTGGCGGCAATCAAAGCAGCAGTTCACCACAAAGAGATGGTCCCATTTGGCTGCATGCTTCTGCTCATCAGTGATGATCTCCACCAGCATGTTTATATGACGGCGGTCCTGCATCGCATACAGTATCCTGCGATATTTTTGTGCAGTAGCCAGCTCGCCCATGAATGCCTCTTTGATACCCTCACAGTATGTTTTGGGCCGCTTCTGCTCTCCGTCCGTTGCTGCCGGCAGCACTTCACCGGTAAGCTCGCAATATATGTGCCTGAACAGGTTGTTGTGCTTGCGCTCATCGTCCCGGATGCCGGCTATCATTTCCTTTTCCTCCTTGGTCGGAGCGAGCTTGATCATATATTCATAGAACATTTCATCCTGCCGCTCATCAGCAACTGCTTCGCATATCAGCTCAAGGGCCGGAATGAGGTTTTGAGGATAGGTATAGTAGTCATTCATCACCTCAGGGCAGACGGGCTTGGGCGGATAGGGTTTCGGCGGATAGGGCTCCGGCTTTGGTGGATAGGGTTTATGTCCGGGCGGATAATGGTAGGGCGGCTCAGGCGATACAATGGGCGGCTCTCCCATATATGAGTATGACGGGGAATATGGCTGGTAGGTGTTGCCACAGTTTGTACAGGGAGTATAGTAGTAGCTGTTGTAATATGCCATTCTTCAGACCTCCTCAAAGATATTGAACCTTATACCATGATATGCCTGCCGGCACCTATGTGTTATATGTCAATATCCTGGTATTTGAGGAGGCCTTAAGCCTCAAGGTTCAGCCGTGCCTGCCAAAAAGCCCCACGGGCGGGTCTGAGACGAAAAACCTGTAGGTGTTCTTGCCCTGGCCCTTGGCCAGGTACATGGCCGTATCCGCATACCTGATGAGGGTATTGGCGTCATCTCCGTCCTTGGGATATGAGCTTATCCCAATGCTGGGCGTGACATATATCTCAGCCCCGTCAAGCACGAAGGGCTTGCCGGTGTCCTCCAGGATCCTGCCCGCGACCTTCTTTATATCATCATTTGTTACCTTGCGAAGCACGATCACAAACTCATCTCCGCCATAGCGGGCAATGACATCCCCCTTGCGCACGCACTTTTTCATTCTTTCGGCTACCAGCTTCAAAAGCTCGTCCCCGTAGTCATGGCCCATGGTGTCATTTATGGTTTTGAACCGGTCCAGGTCGATGAACATGATGCTGAAGGTCGACCCGCTTATTTTGCATTCCTCGATAACCTTGTCGATATAGCCCTTGATGAAATACCTGTTCGGAAGGCCGGTCAGGCTGTCGTGGTAGGCCAGATAGCCTATCTTTTCCTCTGACATCTTGCGCTCGGTTATGTCGATCACAGTACCTATGATCGCAGGCTTGTCGTTGAAGGTGCTGTTGGCAGCCTTGACCTGGATGTAGAGCATATTGCCGTCCCTGGTCAATATCCTGAGCTCTTCGGACTCAAAGTCGGACAGGCCGGATTCAAGCCTCCTGATCATGTCCTGCAGCAGGCGCCTGTCCTCCGGATGGCAGATGTTCGACATGCCTGTCCTGTTGATCTCATGCAGGCCGTAACCGAACAGATCCGTGATATATGGGTTCACATAGATGATCGAACCGTTTTGGTAGATGTATACGCCTGACAGTGAGCCCTCCACCAGGCTCCTGTATTTGTACTCCGCTTCGGCCAGGGCTTTTTCCATGGATTTGCGTTTTGATATATCCTTGCTCATAACAAGGACGACAGGGCTTCCCCTGAAGGTCGATGAGGCGACTGAAAACTCTATCTCCAGCGTACTGCCGTCAGCCAGCTTCAACGAACGCTCAAATATCCCCTGCTTGTCCCCGGTCCAATTGCCCAGTATCTTTTCAAGCTCATCACGTTCGCTTGGGTCGACAAGGCTCAGAAGCGGCTTTCCTATGAGGTCCTCCTTGCTGTTTTTATTCAGCATCCTGACTGTCGCCGGGTTCACATACACGATCTTCATATCCTGCTGCACGATTATTGACTCCGGCAGGGAATCCAGGAGGTACTGGTAATCCTCATAGCTGCTCAGCAGTCTTTGGTGGTACTTGAGCCTGTTGTACAGGTTGAACAGGGCTATTGCCGTATATGTGACCAGGACTATCAGTATCAGGACCGCGTTGAGCTCCTCGTCGTACCGGAATGAGAAGACGAGCCCGGTCAGCGTTATGGCAAGAGTGAAGAGCAGGTATGCTATAAGGCCTCGGACACTGTTGAAGGAGATGATTATATAAAAGACGACAAGCAGGTAAAACAGGGATTCCAGCTCGTCGAAATCATTCACGAACCAAACATGGGCGCTAAAGGCGGTAATGTAGAAGAATGCGCTGTACAGGAAGTAATCGATCCTTTTGCGCACAAAATCATTTTTGGATGACAGGATGTAAACGACTGCGGAATAGGCTAATAAAGACAAGGCGAATATCCCGATGAAGGTGATGCGGGATTGGCTGGCCGTAATGAAGGCTGCCAGGGCAAATGCCAGCAGGATCCCTGCCAGGAAAATACGCCTGTATGTATTTATCTCATTTTCGCTAAGCTCCGATCTTCGATCGATCTGCTCAAGCTTGCTGAGCAATCCTTCCACTTTATCAACCCCTTACCTCCGCTGAAAGACGCTTATTTTCAAACCAAGTGCATTTGTGCATTTAAAGATTTAAAGTATAAATACATTATATAACGGTATAGGGACAAAATTATATGAAATTTGTATGAATTTTCTATAAAAAATTAATAAAAAACCGCCTGATTGCCGATACCGGTTCAAGCGGTTATTTGGTGGAGATAAGGGGACTTGAACCCCTGACCTCTTGACTGCCAGTCAAGCGCTCTAGCCAACTGAGCTATACCCCCGTAGGTTTTCAAAGACAAATATTATTATAGCCAATCCCCCGGACTTTGTAAAGAAGAATTTTGAATCAATATTTTCTTTCGACCAATTCCTCCAGGAGCTCGCTGAGCGCGCCCTTTGCAGGCTTGTCCGGGAGCTGGTCCAGGTAGGACCTGCACCTGCCCACATAGGTCATGGCAAGGTTTTTTGCGTATTCAAGCCCGCCGCTTTGCTCCACGAGCCGTCCGACACCGGCTATATCCTCCTCGGTAAGGTCGTCCTTCACCATGTAGGCACGCATCTGTTCGCTGTACCTGGGATCCCTTGCGGTATAGATGACCGGCAGGGTATAGACGCCTTGCCTGAAATCACTGCACAGGGGCTTGCCCATCACAGCCTGCTGGCCGGTAAAGTCCAGGATGTCATCGGTTATCTGAAAGGCCATGCCGAAATCAAAGCCAAGCTTGCGAAGCAGCCTGGAGGTCTGCTTGCTGCAGCCTGCCTCCACTGCGCCCACATAGCTGCTCAGCTCAAAGAGGATGGCCGTCTTTCTCGCTATCCGCTTCAGGTAATGCCTGATGGACACACTTGATCTGAACCGGGATTCATACTGCTCGATCTCGCCCTCGCAGATAGCCTTGATCGCAAGAGCCAGAAGGTGCATGTTTTCAGGCGTGGTGCTTTGGGTGATCAGGGTAAAGGCTTTCGTAAATAAAAAATCACCCGTAAAGACCGCCACATTGTTGCCGAAACGGCTGCGGGTCGTCGGGCGTCCCCTTCTCAGCCTTGCATCGTCAATGACATCATCATGGACAAGCGTTGCCATATGCATTATCTCAATGGCCGAAGCCAACGGCACCAGCTTGTCCCTGTCATACCTGCCGAACTGGGCCGATAGCAGGACCAGGGCAGGCCTCAGCCTTTTGCCCCCGGTGGCCAGAAGATCGCTCAGCGTATCGTTCAGGATATGCAGGTTGGACTTCAGGCTGCTCCTGATGCATGTATCGACCAGAGCCAGCTCATCGTATATATCAACATGCCTTTTCCATATCAGCATAAAAACAGGTCACTCTCCCCGATTAGTTATCCAAGTGGATTGGTTTTCAAATATTTCAATATATACTTTGCAGCCAGCCCTGTAAAATTACCCGTCAATACCGCAAAAAACTGCAATACAGGCATGTAGGTGAATATGATCCCGGCTGTCCCGTAAACTATCGATGCTGCAAGAAGCTGCCCGATGTTGTGGAAGACCGCGCCCGCAGTGCTTATCCCCAACAGGCTGAAATGTCCGGGGGCATAGTAATGGATGGCCGACATCACAAGGCAGCTCAATAGTCCGCCGGACATACTGTAGATGACTGCCGTGGGGCTCCCGCCGAGAAGCGGGCCCAGGGTCGACCTTATGACAGTCACAGTCAGCGCTTCCTTAAACCCGAAGATATTGAGGGTGATCAGGGTCATTATATTGGCAAGCCCCAGCCTTGCGCCGGCAGGCAGCGGGGGCAGGAGGTTCTCTATATAGTGCAGTACCAGCGCCTGGGATATTATCAGGGCCACATATACCATTTTTTTCGTTTTGCTCATGCTTTGCCCACCAGTCTTAAGACGAAATACCGTCCAAAGTATCGTCTTCCTCCCCAGTTATGCTTACGACCACCCTGTGTGGCAGGCAAATAAGGGTCTGACCCGGCCTTAATATCTTTCCCCATTTTACACACAACTGATCGGGACAGTTCGCCTCCCGGATGTAGACCCCGGTCTTCGTGATCGTGACCAGGTTGTATCGCCCGGCCCCTGCGTCGACCTTTACCTCGGTCACCCCGTCATCATCCGGAAAGTCGTAGGTGCCGACAAGCTCCCCGTCCAGCTCGATCCTGATCCGGACCCGGTCAGCTCCGGCGCCCATGCTCCAAAGGCCAAAAAAGCTGCCGCCTACCAGCAGTAAAACGAAACAATATACCAGCACATCACCTGGCTTGATGTGGAATGACATTCCTAAGACAGCTCCTTTGGGCCCGAATTTCCCTAATATATTATCATATCGACCCGGCATTGTGAAGGACTTGTTAAAGAGTTGACGCAGATCAGGGTCATTCGATAAATAACGTCTAAATCATCACAAATACCATTGCAAATTACGCCCTGCACTGATAAAATATCAACGGACAGCTATACCGCTTAGTTATTGTATTATTTGTATGTTTTTGTTAAATATATAGCATTTATACAGCTATTGATCAGGTGGCTGCCAAAATCAAATTACAGGAGGTTTTATATGAGGCGCATCATTATTCTAGGTGCCGGGTACGCTGGCCTGGAAGCTGCAAAGACCCTGCACAAGAAACTGAAAAAGCAAAATGATGTTGAAATCCTGCTCATCGACCAGAACAACTACCACACACTCCTTACCGAGCTTCATGAAGTAGCCGGACACAGGGTAGGCCCCAGCGGCGTTCAGGTATCCATCGAGCACGTGCTTCAGTATACCAAGGTCAAATTCGTGCAGGACAAGATCATAAAGGCTGATCTGAAGGAGAAAAAACTGTATTCCGATAAAGCTGAATACGCATTCGACTACCTTATCACCGGTGTGGGCAGCGAGCCCGCATACTTCGGTATCCCCGGCATCCAGGAGAACGCATTCACTCTGTGGTCCCTGGAGGATGCCAAAAAAATCCACGATCATGTGGAGAATATGTTCAAGCTTGCTTCCAAGGAAGAGGACGAGGACAAGCGTAAAGAGCTCCTGACCTTTGCAGTAGGCGGCGGCGGCTTTACAGGCATCGAGACCATGGGCGAGCTCATGGAATGGACAAAGACCCTGTGCCGTCAGTACAATGTTGCCCGCCACGAGGTCAGGCTGATCGTGGTAGAGGCTCTGCCGACGATCCTGCCGACCCTGACGGAGAAATCCATCAAAAAGGCTGTCAGGTACATGGAAAAGCGCGGTGTCGAGATCCGCGTGAATTCTCCTATCACCGAGGTTACAGACCGGTCTTTCACTCTGAAGGACGGGACCACTATCGCTACCAGGACCCTGATCTGGACCGGCGGTATCCAGACCAACGGCTTCGTCAAGGAGCTGGGCGTCACAGTCGGCAAGCGCAACCGCATAGTCGTCAACCAGTTCTGCCAGACAGTCGAATACGACTACGTCTATGCAGTGGGCGACAACATGGAGTTTGTTGAAGAAAACGGCGAGGTTCTGCCACCCCTCGTAGAGACTGCCCTGCAGTCCGGTGAGGTCGCAGCGGCCAACATCGCAGCCGAGATACTCGGCAAGGAAAAGCACAAGCTGAAATCCAACCTCCACGGTGTCATGGTTTCGATCGGATCCCTCTACGGCGTGGCCGAGCTTAAGGGCGTGCCGAGGCTGTCCGGCTTCCTGGCGATCGTGATGAAGCATTTTGTGAACATGCACTACCTCTTTGGCATAGGCGGTCTGGAGCTGTGCTGGGAATACCTGAATCACCAGCTGTTCCACACAGAGAGAAAGTACGGCTTCTTCCTCGAGTCCGTCATCAGCCATGCAAGAGAGCGCAGCTTCAGGTTCTGGCTGTTCCCCTTGAGGATCTACCTCGGCTACAAGTGGCTGATGTCCGGCCTTGGCAAGATAGAGTCCGGCTGGTGGACAAAGCCGATGCTCGTACTTGAAGCAGCAGAGTCCAGCGGAGCTACCTCCGGAGCTACCGGAGCAGCTTCAGGCGCTGCCGGCGGCGGGGTCCCCCTGCTGGGACAGTATACTCCGGATTGGTACAAGTGGGTCATTGAAAACGTGGTCCTGCCCAACAAGATGATCTTCCAGCAGATAATCGTCGTGACCGAGATCCTGCTCGCGGTTGCCTTCCTGCTCGGACTGTTCACCTTCCTGGCATCCATCGTTTCAATAGGCCTGAACATCAACTTCCTGCTAAGCACCGGCCTGTATGACTGGTGGTATATCTGGGCCTCCTTTGCGATGTTTGCGGGCGGCGGCAGAGTACTGGGCGTTGACCACTACCTGATGCCCTGGCTGCAGAACCAGCTGCGGCACTTCCAGAAGAACAGGAGCATAAACCTGTTCAAGGGCTGGCAATGGTAGCAGTAGGTTTACGGATCCCTTAAGCCATAGCATATAAGCATGTAAATATAAAGCACCGGTCCAACTTGACCGGTGCTTTTCATTTGCTTTGTATTTGTTCATTCAAAGCGTATCAATTTGTCAGATGCTCATCTTAAATGAAAGAACAATATGCCTTCCAGGCAGCCCGGAGCCTACCGGCGGTCCCTGATGGATGAAACGATGATCAGAAGGCCTGACAGGATGAGCAGGCCGGGGAAGAAAAACTTTTTGAGGAAGCCCGGCACGATAACGTTGAACAGGGCCAGAGCCCCGAGCAAGATAAGTACGATGCCTATTAGGATGACCGCATTGTTCCTGGCCATCATGCCCCCGCCCTCTTCTACCGGCTCAAAGGGATAGGGGTTCCTGGGTATCACCAGGGCAGCCACGATGTATGCCAAAAGCCCCGTGCCCCAGAACAGGAACAAAAGCAGCCAGATGAGGCGGATGATCGAAACATCCACATCAAAGTATTCGGCCAGGCCTCCGCATACTCCGGCAAAGACCTTTTGCCTGTCGGAACGATACAGCTTTTTCATTACCAGTCCTCCTTTTCTTCAGGTCATGAGCAAAAGACCCATTACATCATCTTTTTACGATATTCAACAAAAAAACACAAAGGGAAATAAAAGGAAATACGCGGGCAATAATGAAAATATCACGTATTCAGCAATTATACCATTCAAGGGGTGACCTGTTGTGAGATGGGTTAACATATACGAGGAATACAGGAGAGTCCTGTACGATCATGTCGCAGTAAAGCACTTGTACCGCAAGGTCGGCAGCATGCGGGTCTATATCTGCCAGTTTTCATTGAAGTCTGAGCTTGACCAGCTCGGTCCGGATTTTGCGCGCAAGTTTTATCTTGTGAAATCATATGCGCCAAATGAGAGCAAGCCCAAGCGCTTTGACCTGAAAAACGGCGATGTCGTCAAATGCTTTTACTGCAGAGACAGCAAGCATCAGGGTTTCACCCTTGAGAAGATCATCGTCAGGCGCACCCAGGACATAGTCTATCCCCATCCCTGCTACAGGGAGAAGCCCGTCCAAAGGCCCCTTCTCACCTTGTATGAATAGCTCGTTGTATTAATAATATCACATTTTTTTGAGTAAATCATTGTAATGGGAGAAAAGATAAGATACAATAGAGCTATTAATCATGAAAGGAAGGACATTCCAATGGACGATGACAGAGATCTGTTGATTTTCACTGACGAAAACGGTCAGGAGATTACATTAGAGGTTTTGGATTACTTTGAGTATGAAGGAGAAGAATACGCCCTGCTTGCTGACGCAGAGCAGTGTGCCCATGACCATGAGCATGATGGCGAATGCGGATGCGACGAAGAGGTCGAGCTGATCATCATGAAGGTCGTGACCGACGGTGACACCGAGGAGTTCGTCCCCGTTGACGAGGACAAGCTTGATGAGATAGTCGCCTTCCTCCAGGAAGACGGCGCAGACCTCGATTTTGACGTCGAATTCGATGACGATGAGGAGTAATCAGGTGATCTGAAACAGGCGCAAGCCGGTAAAACCCCTCGCGGCAGCTTTTATAAAGCAGCCGGGAGGGGTTTTTGTTTCCGCTAGTATTCAAATGCGCCGCCGTTTATGTAGATCTGAGTCGTGCCATCCGGGAGATGGAGCTCCAACGGGACGCCTTCAGGAGCAGTCCCCTGTATGGAGAACACGCCCCGCTTGTTGGTCCAGGATACCCTGACGATGCCCTTGGGGGTCACTACGCTGCCCGAGCAGTCATTGAGATCCAGGGTATGGGGCTTTATCTGTATCTTCTCCCAGCCGGGCAGGAGCGGGCTTACGCCCAGGATGCAGCGGGTGAATTCATACAGGGGCAGGGCGCTCCACCCGTGGCAGTCGCTCCTTACCATTATGTCATCCTCAGGGCAGGTGGTCAGGTGGTCCTCCAGCAGCTTCCTGTAGCTATCCCAGACACCTATGCTCCGTTCGTATAGCCCTGCTGCTTCCAGTGCCCTCAGCAGGTAGAACCGCATGGCATAGGAGCAGGTATATATATTATCCACAGCAAAGCACTTTTTGAGTATGCTTTTTGCCCGTTTGCCCTTTACGAGCCCTGTCAGGACGGCAAAGGCCTGGGTATGCTGGCTGAACTCGGATATGCCGGGGCCTTCCTTGAACAGGCCATGCCTGTTGCTCCAGCAGTTCTCTTCTATGGCGGTCAGGATGTCCCTGGCCCGCTTCAGATACTCCTCCGCCATATAGGTCCTGCCGGTCAGCTCATTGAGCCTTGCTGCCGACTGGAGCCCGGCTACATACAGAAGATTGTGTATCGTCGCAGGCCCCTTTAGAGCTGCCTTTGGCACACCCCTGGCCCAGCCCTCGACCCAGTCCACAAAGGGCCAGTAGCCAAGATCCTCGATCATGCCAAATCGTCCGATCTTGCCGCTGAACCATTCAAGGATACCGTCGATGGCAGCCCGGTATTGCCTTATATGGCTCGTATCGCCTGTCTGCCAGTAATAATCCTCCACCATCATGATAAAGTACAGGCTGAAAGTAGGTATCACCTGGGGCTCATTGGAAGGATAGCGGGACTGCAGGAGGCCATTGGGCAGCAAGGAGCTGTGCAGGTCCCTCATTGCCTTTTGGGCCATGCGGACATCGCCGCTGACCATGTATGTGAACAGGATCTGCAGGCGGGTGTCCATGGCATACTGGAGCTGCTCGTAATAGGGGCAGTCCTCATAGGTCTCATGCATGCAGCGCTTCAATGTGCGCAGGCTGATGTCCCATATGCCGTTTGCCCATTCATCGCTGGAATGGATCGACGACTTTACATCCAGGGGATAGCCTGTCTCCAGGTATACCGGAGGCTTTACATACAAAGGCTCTGAGCCGGTGTCGATGTCGATCTGGACAAACCTGAAGGTCCTGAACCAGAAGGGCTCATAGATCTCCTCCCTTCCCGAGGGCAGGTAAACATCCTCATGGCCGTGGATGATGCCGCTTTCATCATCCCTGACGCCCTTGACCAGCTCTCCTCCCTTGTCCTGCACAAAGCATTCGGCATAGCGTATGGCTATCCTGCTGCCGCTGCCGCCGAATACGGGTAGCCTGAAATAGCCGGTCGTCAGCTCGCCGGCATCGAGGATGATCCGGTACTTGCTTGAAGCCGCCAGCTTTACAGGGCTCTCCTTGTCGAGGGATGGGAAGAATATTCCCTGTCTCCCGGCGTTCTTGGAGGGCACTTGCTGCTTGAAAAGCCGCCTGGTCTCATACAGGAGCGGGACCGGCCTTTCATGCAGGGGATATGGCGGTATTATGCCATAGGCGTTGTCCGATGGGTTGCCTGCAGCCGGCCACAGGCGCTCGGCATTGAACCATTGGCCCTCGGGGCTCTTGCTGTTGGTCCATCCAGAGGGCAGCTTCCTGCCGTCAACATGCTCCATAGCCCCCATCCAGTGGGTTTCGCTGAAAACGGCCCACTGGATGGCCTCGTCGAGGCTTACGGTCCAGTTGTCATGGCCTGTGGTGATATCAGCCACTGCCCGGCCGTTGCGGGCCTTGCAGACCCCCTCCACCATGAGGCAGGGGCCGCCGCCGTTGGTAACGACCGAAAGGGGTCCTTGATTCCTGGCCGCGCCTGATTCATAGGCAGGATATGCGACCACCTTGACAGCCAGTATGTTGTGTCCGACCCTCAGGTGCTCGGATACATCCAGGACATCATAGTAGTGGTAGTATCTATCCCCTTTAAGCGGGCCTGAATTCACTGGTATATCGTTTACCCAGAGCCTGTATCTGCTGTTTGCGCTGATCCTTAACTGCAAGCTTGCCTGCTGGTTCAGGTTGAACTCCGTCCTGAAATAGGCAGTCTCATTTTTCCGCCTGCTGACACTTATTCCGGTGGCTTGATACGCTTCCTCGGGTACACCGATCCAGTAAGCGGTTTTTCCTTTTGATGGTGCCATCAAATTTCTTCCTTCCTTTGTATCACTGTACTCTTCCGGGCCAGGCCTTTGGCCCGGCTCTCCCTAAATCTCGACCGTAGTCACCAGTGAGCGCTCCCGGTCATACCGCTCCAGGGCCAGCTCAATGAGCCTGTCAAGCAGCCTGTCATAGGGCAGCCCGCTGATCTCCCAAAGCTTGGGGTACATGCTGATCCTGGTAAATCCGGGCAGGGTATTTATCTCATTTATCAGTATCTCACCGTTGTCCTTGAGGAACATATCCACCCGGGCCAGGCCCTCGCAGCACAGGGCTTTATAGGTGGCCACAGCCAGGCCCCGCACCCGCTCTATCACGTCCTGATCCAGCTTTGCAGGTATTTCAAGGACTGCTCCGTTTTCGTCTATGTACTTGGCCTCATAGGAGTAAAACTCCCTCCGGGGCAGTATTTCACCGGGTATCGATGCGATCGGATCCTCGTTCCCAAGGACTGAGCATTCGATCTCACGGCCCTTTATATATTCCTCGATGATTATCTTGGTGTCATACAAGAAGGCATCGTCTACAGCTTTTCTGAGCTCTTCCTTATCCGATACCTTGCTGATGCCGACGGACGAGCCCATATTGGCAGGCTTTACGAAAACCGGCATGCCCAGGGCAGCCTCAACATCGCTGAAGCTTATCCTGTCCCGGTCTGTAAAGCTGTAGGTCAGAAAGTCCGCGATCGGTATATTTTCAGATCTCAGGATCCTTTTCATCGCGTCCTTGTCCATACCCAGAGCTGACCCCAGCACGCCTGCGCCCACAAAGGGTATGTTGGCAAGCTTCAAAAGGCCCTGTACGGTGCCGTCTTCTCCGAAGGGGCCGTGGAGTATCGGAAAGGCCGCATCTATCCTGCCCAGGCTCGTATTTGTGCTGATATCTATAAGTTTGGTTTCATCTCCACCCGGGACGACCGCCACCTGTCTCGTTGACCTGCTCAAGGCTATGTGCTTCGGATCATCATCGTTCAGAAAAGCGTTCGTATCCTCTATCAAAAACCAACGGCCAGACTTGTCGATGCCGATAAGTACAGGCTCGTATTTTTCCTTGTTCAAGGCTGAAAGCACGTTTTTGGCCGACTGCAGCGATACCTCATGCTCTGCGGATCTGCCGCCGAAAATAACGGCAACTCTCAATTTATACAAAACAAACACCTCCGGTTTGGCTCCTGTCTGCGGATACTCGTTTTACGGCCTGTATCCCGGCCGCTTGTACAAGGTCTCGCCCTTTTTCAATATATCAGGTATATACACTTCCTCAGCCCAATCCTCCGGCTTGACCTCTTCTATGCCCAGGGAGATGCTCCTTATGTCTACCTTCAGGATGTCCATTACGGCATCAACGATTCGGGAAGCCAGTTCGACTTTTTGATTCTCCGATCTCCCCGGATACATCTTTATGATGATATGAGGCATCCTTGTTCCCCCTCCCCTGTAATGTCCCGGGCTTTAGCCAATCAGGCAGATTTCCTTATTTATTATATCACCGGCCCTTGATTATATCTATCGTCAATTACATAAGTCTGGCAAACATGAGCTAAAATTTTCCGCCCTCATGTTATCCAAAGTCAAGCTCCGGAATATAGTTAATATAGGATATGAAAAGGCAGGTGTTATTTATGCAGATCCATGTAGTTCAGCCGGGGGATACCTTGTTTACGATATCGCAGATGTATTCCATAAGCATTGAAGAACTCATCGCATCCAATGAGATCCCGAATCCGGAAAGCCTGGTCCCGGGCCAGACGATCGTGATCACCATATGGGGCAGCTATCACTGGGTGCAGCCCGGTGAGTCGCTTTTTACCATAGGCCGGATGTACGACGTACCTGTAACTGAGCTGATGCGCATAAACGGAATAACCGATCCCGCCAACCTGCCGGTGGGCTTGAGGCTCTACATACCTCAACAGCCGCGGCTTCCTATCGAAACCGGGGCCTATATCGATCCCAGGGCTACGGGTGACAGGACGGTTCCCACAATTGACAGGGTGGGCATACATTTGACATACCTGAATATTTTCAGCTATGCGGTCAACAGGGATGGATCCCTTACGCCGGTCGAGGATGAGCCCAGCATCCAGGCTGCATTCAGGCAGCGGGCCATGCCCCTCATGGTTCTGACCAACTTCGAAGGGGGCACCTTCAGCAACGCGCTTGCCACGGCCATCCTCTCCAGCGAAGCGCTTCAGAATACAGTACTTGAGAATGCCATAGCAGTTATGCAGGAAAAGGGCTATGGCGGTATGGACGTGGACTTTGAATATCTGGGAGCTCAAAACCGGGAAAGGTACAACCAGTTTATGAGAAGGGCAGCCGCACGGCTCCGCCCCCTGGGGCTCCTCCTGTCGGCAGCCCTGGCGCCAAAGGTATCGGCCAACCAGCCGGGGACCCTCTATGAGGGGCATGATTATGCAGCCCATGGCGAGATAGATGACTTCATCTTTTTTATGACCTATGAGTGGGGCTGGTCCGGGGGACCGCCTATGGCCGTGTCGCCTATAAACGAGGTGCGCAGGGTGATGGAATATGCCCTGTCGGTAGTCCCTGCTGACAAGATCATGATGGGCATACCCTTGTATGGGTATGACTGGACCCTCCCCTTCGTTCCGGGAGGCCCCTTTGCCAGGGTCATAAGCCCCCAGGAGGCAATAATGCTGGCGGATTCATATAACGTCAATATACAGTATGATACGACCGCCCAGGCCCCCTTCTTCTTATACACGGATAACCAGGGCAGGGACCATGAGGTCTGGTTCGAGGATGCGCGGAGCATACAGGCCAAGTTCGACCTCGTGAAGGAGCTCGGCATCCGGGGCTTCTTCTACTGGGTGCTCGGCCGGGAGTTCCCGCAGAACTGGCTGCTGATCCAGGATAATTTCATAGTGACCAAGTTGATTTAGAGGGTGTTGAATATATAGGTTGTTGGTATATATGTTGTTGAGTATATATATCAAAAACTGATGTTTCGGGCCAAAGAGCCTGTAAGATTCGCTCCGGAGCGCCTCAAACCCGCTTCGCTCAAACATGTGATGCGCTTTTCCCTTCGCTCCATCAACAGGCTCTGATGCCCTTCACTACGTTTTTTCAATATATACTCAACTCAATTCGTTATACCTTTAGCGATCATAGCTGGTTCAATATAAGGTCCTGTAGTTATCCTGCTTTACTCAAACCCGCTTCGCTCAAACATGTGATGCGCTTTTCCCTTCGCTCCATCAACAGGCTCTAAGGCCCTTCACTGCGTTTTTTCAATGAATGCGTTTATATTTCCGAGCTTAGCTCACGCTGGCTCTGGGGGCTCAGCTTCGTGTGGTCCTTGATGTAGTACCGGTTGGAGTCGATGTCCCGGATGTAGACTCTGGTGCCCTTTACGATGATGTCGTTCCTGGTCCTGGTATAAAACTCCATGGACCCTCGGTCGGTCGTCACCTTCCAGTGCACGAGCCGGTACTTTTCCTCTACTCTGTGTATCTGCAGTATCTCCGGCACAAAGTACCGCTTTTCCAGTACCTCGTCGATCACCCTCCGGCTCTCCGGGGCCAGGCTGTCCAGGCTTTGGATGATGCCAAGCTCCCTGCCTTCATGGGATACGACCAGGTAATGGTTTTTGTTCGTCAGTGGGAACATCAGCTTTACCTGGACATCCTCATAAACCTCCCCGGTCGCCCTGTTCCTGTAGTTGAGCCCCGTAAACCTGTCTATCATGAGCTCTGTCTCCTCCGGATCCAGGAAGTTCAGTTCCATTTCGACTGCTGCATCGATCATATCTATGCACCTCCCCTGTCTTATACGACCTTGGCCTTGGCTATCTCCGCCTGGATTTCGACCAGACGCCTGAAGAATCCGTCTTCCTTGCTCATCAGTTCATCATGGGTGCCTTCTTCCACGATCTCGCCGTTTTCCAGTACGATGATCCTGTCAGCGTTTTTCAGGGTGGACAGCCTGTGGGCAATGGCTATAGTCGTCCTGTTCTTTATCAGCCTGTCGATAGCCTCCTGTATGAGCTTTTCGGTCTCCGTATCGACAGACGAGGTAGCTTCGTCCAGTATGAGTATCTTCGGGTTCTTAAGTATGGCCCGGGCTATCGAGATCCTCTGCTTTTCACCGCCGGACAGCCCTATGCCCCGCTCGCCGATGATCGTATCATAGCCATCAGGGAAGTTCATGATAAACTTGTGGGCGTTGGCTGCCTTGGCTGCCCAGATTATCTCCTCCATGGTCGCTGAGGGCCGGCCGTAGGCTATGTTTTCAGCAATGGAGCCGTAGAAGAGGTATGGCTCCTGGAGCACCACCCCTATATGGGACCGGAGGGCATTGAGGTCCATATCCTTTATGTTTCTGTTGTCTATGAATATCTCGCCATCGGTGACCTCATAGAAGCGGGGTATGAGGTTGACCAGGGTGGACTTGCCCGCCCCGGAGGAGCCCACAAGCCCTATCATCTCCCCTGCCCTTATGCGGAAGTTTATGTTCTTCAGTACCTCCTCCCCGACATTGTAGTAGAAGGAGACATTCTTAAACTCTATCTCGCCCTTAAGATCCTCCTCTGCGCCCACCTTTTCCAGCCTGTCAAGCTCAGGCTTGTGGTCGAGTATCTCGAATACCCGCTCCGCAGCCGTGGTAGCGCTCTCAAACTGCTCGCTCAGGTGGCTGAGGCTCTGGATGGGCTGATAAAAGCGCCACATGTAGCCGATAAAGGCCGTCAGGGTACCAAGGCTCAGGTCCCCGGCAGGCCCGATCACCCTGTAGCCGCCGTAGCCCCAGATAAGCACGGCCCCTATGGAGGTCGCCATTGATATGAGCGGGAAAAACACCGACCTGTACTTTATGGCCCTTACCTCTTCGTTGAAGTAGTCGTCCAGGGCTTCATCGAATTTCTGAGTCTCATGGTACTCCTGGGTAAAGGCCTTGACGACCTTGATGCCCGGGATCGCCCCGCCCAGCACGGCGCTAAGGTTGGACCTGCGCCGCCAGATCCTGTGATAGACCTTGTGTATCCTGTAGCTGAAATACTTGGTCCCGTAAAATATAAAGGGGGTCGGCAGGAGTACGATGAGGGCAAGCTGCCAGTCCTGGGTGAAGAGAATTATGGCGATTATCACCAGGGTAAAGATCTGTACGATGGTCTCCTGGATGCCGTTTACTATGAACTGCTGTATGGACGCGGTGTCCCCTGTGACCCTGTTCATTATCGCACCGGTCTGCCTGCGGTCGAAATATGCCAGTCCCAGGGTCTGAAGATGCTTGTATACCTGCGACCGCAGATCGTATATGATCTTCTGGCCGAGCCAGGAGAGCTGATAGCTCCTGAGCCCCATGAACACAGAGCTGAATACATGGACCGCCAGGATGGCGAGCACTATAAGTGCGAGGAGGTCGTACCTGGGACCTGACCCGCCTACGGTCATCACATTGTCTATCATGATTTTCTGCAGGTAGGGCGGCACCAGGTTCAAAACGGTAAAGATAAGCGTGGTCAGCAGCATCAATGCGACCTTCAGCTTGTAGGGCCTGAGATATGTGAGGAGCCTTCTCAGGGTCTCGGTCTTGCTTGAACAGTTGGGGCATGAGGATGTGCCCCTCCGAAAGGGTGTCCCGCAATTGGGGCACCGGTCCTCGCCCTGCAGGTTCTCATGTCCCGCGCCGTCCAACAGCTTCTTTATGTCGAGCTCTTCCCCGTCCAGGACCCGCCTGAAATACTGTTCGAACTTCTGGAGCTTCTTCCTGTAGCGGCGGGTGTACCTGAGTATTTCCTTTGTGCCGTCACCGGTCTTGATCTCGATCGCCCCGGCACCGTAATAGTCCCTGACGGCTACCTCGTTTATGTCGCCAAGGGCGTATGCATCTATCCCTACATCATCACCGCTGCCTGAGAGCACATACAGCCTTTTGTCGGTCACTACAGCCCACTGGACCTCGTACCGGCCCTCCGGGCTTAAGTCCGTCGATACCGCTATCAGCGGTGTCTCGTCTGCCTTCATCACATCTAGGAGCTTTTCGCTCCACTTTTGCGGAAAGGCCTGCGACTTGTCAAGATTGACCTCATTCAGTTTTTGATGCAAAATACAACGCCCCCTGATACTCATAGCAAATTATACGTATAAATAGCTTACTATTGTATAATATAAACGTATAAATAAAAAGTCAATCCAGAAATCCACTCTATTTTCCTATTTTGCCCCCTCCCGGCCAAGCATTTCCTCATACCTGCGCTGTGCTGCCAATATTGCGGCGATAGCTTCGTTTTTATCCCGCCATCCGGCTATGGTGACTTCTTTTTGTTCCAGGTCCTTGTATATGGAAAAGAAGTGCTCTATCTCATCCAGGAGGTGCTCGGGCACGTCATTAAGACTCTCCAAATGGTTCCAGTGGGGGTCCTGCCTTGGCACACAGAGGATCTTTTCATCATCGCCCTTTTCATCCCGCATCAGGAATATGCCCAGGGGGATGGATTCGATCACGCATCCGGGGAAGGTGCTCTCCCACACCAGCACCAGCGCATCCAAGGGGTCCCCGTCCTCGGACAGGGTCCTGGTGATAAAGCCATAGTCGCAGGGATAGTGTACCGGGGAGTAAAGCATGCGGTCAAACCGGATGACGCCCAGCTTTCTGTCGTATTCGTATTTGTTCCTGCTCCCCTTTGGGATCTCGATAAAGACATCAACAGTAAGTATATCGCCCATTTTGCCATCAATCCTTTATTGGTTCATCATCAGCCCTTTCTGACTTCAATCGAATGTCCGGACCACATTTTATTATTGTCCCAAATTCCTCATCAAACATAAGGGTACCGTAAAGGCTTGACAAGCCTGAGGGGATGCAATATCGACCCGATATGTGCCTGGATGTGATAAAGCCGGTTGTACAATAAAACCGGATATGCAATAATTCGGATGGGCAATAATCCGGATGGGCAACAAAGCCGAACGTGCGATAAAGCCGGTGGCTCCGGGAGAGCATAAAAAAGACCGGAACAGGCATACCCCCATCCCGGTCTTTGCATGTCAGCGTCCGCTAAGATATCAGGCTATGTCCGTCCTGATACCATATGATCATCAAGCGCTCACTCTTTCAGGTAGCCCTTTTCGATGCTGTCCCTGACGATGCTTTCCACAAGGGCCCACAGCTCGGGTGCCCCCTCCCTGACCTTTGCCATGCGGTCATACACCCTGCTGCTGGTAACGCCGCCTTTCCAGGTATGCCCCTTTGTATGGTAATTGTGCAAAAGGGGCTGGAGCCTGTCCAGTGACGCTGCAAACAGGGCCTCAGGGGTCGAGCACTCCTCGAACTCGTCCCAAAGGGCCCTGATCTCGGCAGCCTGGTCCGGGGGAAGGATGTTGAAGATCCTTTCTGCAGCGCACAGCTCCCTCTCCCGCTTGTCCAGGTTTGCTTTCTCATCATAGCAGAAGGTATCCCCTGCGTCTATCTCGACCAGATCGTGGACAAGGACCATCTTGATGACCTTCTCCAGATCCACCTCCTGGGCGGCATATTCCTTCAGCAGGATCGCCATCACCGCCAGGTGCCATGAATGCTCCGCATCGTTTTCGTTCCTTGACATATCCATGAGCAGGGTCCTCCGGAATATATGCTTGAGCTTATCTATTTCCACTATGAAATCTATCTGCCTTTTCAGCCTGTCCATGTCCACTTTCGTATTCCTCCATCCAAATCGTTTATCTGTTGCAGCTACCTCTTTACAAGCCGGCAGAGCCTGTCGGGATAGTCCGTCATGATCCCGTCAACGCCCAGGCTGAGCATCTCCTCCATGTCCCTTGTGTCATTCAGGGTCCACACATGAAGCTTTAGCTTCTTTTCCCTGCACAGCCTTATAAGATCCCTGGTGACGACCCTTATCTTCCCCTTGAAGCGCAGGGGCACCTGAAGGGCCTGGGCAGCAGTAGCATAAAGCCTGTCGAGCTTGAGCCCGCTCAAAACAAGTGCACCCAGGCAGTCCAGGGCATCGGCGCCTGTCGGGATGCCTGCCTCGTTGAGCATTCTGAACCGTTTCAGTACACAGGGGTGGCCCGAGTTCACCAGCACCCGGTCCATCATGCCCGATCCTGTGATCAGCTTGTAAAGCTTCTGCTCTATGCCCGGGTAAGGCTCCTTTATATCTATGTTTATCCCGGCCTTATAGGGCTTAAGGCGCATAAACACCTCGGAAAGCAGGGGGACGGTCAGGCCCTTGCCTCTGAAGGGCCATGTCCTGCCATCATCTTTAGTGAAACGGTATCCGGCGTCGTATCTTTTGATCTCTGCCGCTGTTTTTTCATAGACCCGCCCGCTGCCGTTCGTTGTCCTGTCCAGGGTGTCGTCGTGAATGACTATCAGCTCTCCGTCCCTGCTCATATGTATATCCAGCTCTACTGCATCCGCTCCGTATCTCAGGACGGATCGCTCAAAGGCATAGAGGGTGTTTTCAGGAAACAGGCCTGCCCCTCCCCTGTGGGAGAAAAGCAGGAACCCATCACGGCTGAAGATCCCGGGCATGGCTCTTACTCGTATTCCAGTACCATTATTTTCGGCATTTTATCGATGTTATCTTTGGTTATCTCGACTTCCTGGGCTCCGGCTTTTTCACCGCCACCCGCCAGCTCGAGGAACTTATCCACACCGTCTATGGGGAAATCCAGCACCGGTGTCTTGAAATGCATCGGTATGACCACCTTTGGCCCAAGCTGCCTTGAGACTTCAAGAGCCTGCTTGCTGTCGATCGTATAGGTGCCCCCTACTGGCAGCAGGAGGATATCCACATTGCCCACATCCTTTACCTGCTCATCCGTCAGTACATGGCCCAGGTCACCCAGGTGGCAGACCGAAAGCCCGTCGGCCCTGAAGGTGAAGATCACGTTGGTGCCCCGTTTCGAGCCCTTTTCACCGTCATGGAAGGAAGCTGTGCCTTTTATGTCCACTCCTCTTTCGCTGTAGGCGCCGGGCCTGGAATAGTGACTGAAGCTGCCCCGTACCGCCTTCACATTGTTGTGGTCAAAATGATTGTGACTGGTGCTTACGATATCCGCCTCTGCATCGACCGCCTTGTAACCGACCGAGTCCTCAAAGGGATCGGTAAGTATCCTCACCCCGTCTGCAGTCGTGATGAGAAAGCACGCATGACCCAGCCATTTGATCTTCATAAGCGCTTAACCTCCTTTTTGATCTGCATCATTCAAATGGGAAGTGATATTTGGTGAGGACCAGCTCAGCTTTAAGCGTCAGCATGTCTTTTTGCAGGGATTCATTTATAGGCACGCCTTTTTCCTTGCGCTCCAGCCAGGCCAGGTATTCCTTCTCGCCGGCGGTATAGATCCGCTCTGCCCCGGGCATTTTCCTGGAAGCCCGCAGCTCCCTCAGGATATCCCCGGCTGTCTTTTTGAACTCGTCCAGAGAGGTAAAGGCCTCGACGTTGATAGCTATGAAGAAGTGGCCAAGCCTGTAGGGGACCTTTTTCCCGTTTTCGATGCCTGACAGGGCTTTGAGGAAGGCACCGCCCTGGAGGGCTGCAGAGAGTATCTCCACCACGGTGGCATACCCATAGCCCTTATAGCCTGCATGGTCTTCGCCGATCCCACCCAGGGGAGTCAGGGCTGCGCCTCCTGTCACGAGGTCCTTGAGTACCTGGGCAGTGTCCGTTCTCGGCCTGCCGTCCTCTCCGATTACCCAACCCTCAGGCAGGGGTTTGCCCAGCCTATTGTAAACCTCTATCTTGCCCCTTTGGGCTATGGATGTGGCGCAGTCCAGCAGGAAGGGGAACTCCTCGTCCGTGGGCATGCCAAAGGTCAGCGGGTTGGTGCCCAGCATGTTTTCTACGCCAAAGGTCGGGGCTATGGAAGGCCTTGCATTGGTACCGGTGATGCCGATCATCCCCTGCCTGGTAGCCATCAGCGCATAGTAGCCGGCTATCCCGTAATGGTTGGAGTTCCTCACCGCCACCATGCCCATGCCATAGGCCTTTGCCTTGTCTATCGCCATTTCCATGGCCTTCTTGGCGATGACCTGGCCCATGCCGTTGTTGCCGTCGAGCACAGCGGTAGTAGGCCCGTCCTTCACTACATCTATTCTGGTTACAGGATCGATGATGCCTTCCCGTATTCTGTCCACATATATGGGTTTTAACCGGCCGATCCCGTGGGAATCGATCCCAAGCTTGTCGGAGGTTATGAGCACATCAGCGCAGATACGGGCGTCCTTCTCCGGCACACCTACACCTATGAAAACATCAGTCATGAATGATTCCAGGGTTTCAAAGTCGATCCGGTATACATCAGCAGTCATTATAGATGCTCCTTTCACTTACTCATGTATGAATGAAAACGCCTTGTCCTGTCAAACGTTCAGCCAGTCCAGGACCCGCTGGATCATCTTGTCCCAGTAGCCCCATTCATGGACGCCCGGGCCTTCCTCATATGTATAGTCCAGATCCAGCCTGCTCACAAAATCCCTGAACTTGATATTGGACGCGTACAAGAAGTCCTCGGTCCCGCAGCATTGGTACAGCCGAGGCTTGGGACCCTTTGAGGCAGCCACCTTTTCAGCCAGGTAGAAGAGGTCGTGCTCCGTGCCTTTCACCTTGCTCGTATCGCCGAAAATGTTGGCCATCTCCCCATTGTCCAGGCGGCTTACCACCTCTGCGATATCGACTGCGCCTGACAGGCTCGCGCCGGCCGCATACCTGTCGGGGAAGGACAGGGCAAGCTTGAAGGCACCATAGCCACCCATGGACAAGCCGGCTACGAAATTGTCCTCCCGTCTGTCAGAGAGCGGGAAAAAGGACCGGGCAATCCGGGGCAGCTCCTCGCTCACAAAGGTAAAGTATTTAAGTCCCCTGGCCATATCCGTGTAAAAGCTGCGGTTCACCGCAGGCATGACTACAGCCAGGCCCTTGGCATCGGCATACCTTTCGATGCTGGTCCTCCTCATCCATATGGTATGGTCATCGGACAAGCCATGAAGCAGCCAGAGAGTCTTATACCTGCCGTTGGATGATCCTGGCTCCTGCCGGGCTCTTGGGTCCTGGGGCAGGATCACGTTCATGGAGCAGGACAGGCCCAGCACCTCTGAGAAAAAATCGCATTGGATAAATGCCATATAAACCACCCTTTCAATTATATATTTATCATCTCGTATCTTATGCAAAAACTGCCGATCGGAGCAAAACCGGCAGTTAAGTGGGCATAACCTATCTGTTGTTTATATAGTCTATAAAGTCATTGGATTCGTCAAGGAATACGGTGGTATCCTTCATTTCCTTCAGGGACTTCATGCGGTTTATGAACCGGTAGAACTCCAGATCGATTTTCAGGGCTTCTTCATATATACGCGCAGCTTCAGCATCGGCCTCAGCCTTGATTATGGCTGATTCTTCCACGGCATTTGCCACGATCTCCTGCTTCTTGCGGTCGGTCTCGGCCTTTTTCCGGCGCAGGAGGGATTCGCCCTCTGCTATCAGCTTTTCCGATTCCTTTTGTATTTCCTGGGTCATTTTTTCCTCGATCGCAGCGATATTGGCCTGGGGGAAGTTTTTGCGGTATATGCCGATATCCACGATATATACTCCGTATTGGGCGGTCAGAGCCTTATTGAGCTCCTCCCTGCCGGACTCCAGGGCATTGGTCACCTTGTCCTTGTGGAAGAACTCATTGAACCTCAAGGTATTAGCCGTCTGGATAACGACCGGATACACACGGTCATCCATCAGGCGGTTGGCATTGTAGACAGAGCCCATGGTCATCTTGAACAAGGCGGGGTTGACCACCCGGTACTGGGCATATATGGACAGGTCGATGCGCCTGCTGTCGTAGGTGTTTATAGTCGCTGTTTCTGATTTGTAGGTCATGTACTTCGAGCTGAACTTCTCAACGGTCTCGATAAAGGGCAGCTTGAAGGCCAGGCCTTTTGTCGTCCTGATGGCTACATCCATGCCCCTGGTCTTCAGCCCGTTTTCCACGACCTCCATATCCATGGGGTTTATCGTGACCCCGACTACTTCGCCGAAACGGTTGACGACTGCTACCTCATCCTCTCTCACGATATACATCGACTCGTTCAGGAGAATGATGGCCACTAGGACAATGATGCCGATTATCAGGGCTCTTTTTATCTTATCAGTCATTGCCGCTGCCTCCCTTCCCGCCGGTTATGGCCTGCAACTGCTGTTGTACCCTGGCGGAGTCATCTCCCATGTTGTAAAACTTGAAGATATCGTTTCCTGAGGTAGTATCGATCACTACATTGTTGTTCCTTAAAAATGCCTGCATAGCCTCGGTGTATATCTTCTCCCTGATGACCGAGGGGTTTTTCCTGTACTCCTCATACAGGGCCAGGAACTCTGACACCTCAGCCCTTGCCTCGGCTACCCTGGCAGCCTTGTAGCCCTTGGCCTCCTCTATGAGCTGCGCTGCCTCCGCTTCAGCCTGGGGTATCACGGTATTTTCGTATTTCTGGGCTTCCTCTATGCGGGCCATGCGGTACTGGTTGGCCTTTTCGATCTCCCTGTAGGCCTCGTCGACCGAGGGCAGGAGGGATGT
The DNA here is from genome assembly GCA_029549985.1 of Bacillota bacterium. Lineage (GTDB taxonomy): Bacteria > Bacillota > Clostridia > Caldicoprobacterales > DTU083 > JAKORJ01. The sequence goes on along the minus strand of JAKPIB010000027.1, from coordinate 18,089 downwards.
GTTCTGGGTCTTGACTTCTATTATGCGGATGCCGGCCTCATAGGAGTTGAGCACCCTCTGAAGCTCGGGCTTGATCTCATTGTCTATGGTCTGCTTGTCTGTCAGGGCCTGGTTCAGGGTCACGGACTGGAGGGTGTTTCTCAGGGTATCCTCCAGCACCAGGCGGATGGTGCTTTCCAGATTGTCCACCTTGTACAGGTAGTTTAAGGGATCGGACACCTGGTACTCGACTATGAGCTCAGTCAGGACCAGGGAGCTGTTGTCGCCTTCAGCCTCGACTATAACGGTCTGCTCCTCGGCTACCTCGTAGTATTCGGGAGAGGTGCCTGTTGTGTTTATGTTCTTGGTCCTGTAGCCGTATTCTATCTGATGCCGCTTCTCAAGCGAAACACTCACTGCTTTCTCGATCAAAGGCAGCTTGAAGTTGATGCCTGCATCCTGGACCACCCTGTCGACCCTGCCAAAGCGCGTGATGATCACAGCGTGCCCTGTGTCGACTATGAATAAGGACGAAGAAGCAAGTATAACGGCGATCAGGGCTATGATGATGACAGGCAGCCATTTTTTGAGGTTCTTTTCAAATCTGATCCGGTTCATGGAAATCGTGTTCATCTGAGACCCCCTTTTCGCAAAGTAAAATATTGTTGGAAATCCCGGTCCAATACTGAGTATATCATGTTTCATCTCCGATTTACAGGGCATTTGGCATCAGAAAGAATGTATTTAATTGTTTTTTCCTTTGAACCTGCGTATCGAAGGGATGTATCATGATACCAGGACCGGTCACTTCTCCAACGGAAGGGGGATGATAGTTTTGATCATGTCGGAAGGGTGGTCTGCCCACTAGCAGACCCGGAGAGGGACGGGTTCGAGCCCGTCCCTTTCTGACTATAGAAGCAGCTTGCTTTATTGACATTGTTCCTAATACTGGATATAATCTGGCTAAAGGGATTTGATATCCAAATTTAAGGTGAAAGGAGTGCAGATCGTGAACACTATCAGATCAAACCGGAGGGATCTTACCAACTGAATAGCTGCTATTCCTGTAACCATCGCCTGTTTATTTTAAACGCAATAATCGTGCAAGGATAGCGCAACAGGCTGCTGCGCTTTTATTTTGCCATAGCGCAGTATGGTTTTGCGCTTTTTTTGTACCCAAACGCCGCGGATGGTTAACTGTCCACGGCTTTTTTATACTTACCCCTTGTATTTTTCAAAAGAAGGAGGTGTTACCCGGATGACATACAGATTTCATAACGCTATATCCCTTTCATGCATTAAGGAGGTTGTTGTCATTGGGTTACAAAAACGGGAGAGATGTGCTTCCCGAAGAGCTTTTGAAGGAGATCCAGAAATACGTTCAGGGTGAGCTTATCTATGTGCCGAAAAAGGAGAGCTCCAGGGCAGGCTGGGGCGAGAACAACGGTACACGCAAGCTTATCAGGATGCGCAACCAGGAAATATACCGCCTGTATCTGAAGGGCCTGCGGATCCGAGACCTGGTAGACAGGTACCACCTGTCGGAGGACAGCATCCGTAAAATAATCTCGAATACAAGACAAAAATGAGGCAGAAGGTCATCTGCCTCATTTATTTTCTACCTGCCAAGATCCTCCCAGTGCCTGTAGGCTTCATAAAGCTCCATCAGAGCACCGGCCTTGTCCCGGGCCTGGACCGCGCCTTTCAGGCGGGCCAGGTTATCGCTTAGGCTGTTGATCTCGTCCCGCTCTGCGCTGAACTGCACCCTTAGGACCACCTTCTCCCAGGCGGCGATAAGCTCATCGGCTGCGATATCGGCCTGGTCCCAGCTCTCATCAAGGACGATCCGCTTCAAGCGTTCTATGGAGCCGGGCACGTCATCATCCTGGCCCAAGGGGCGTTTCAGGAAGCTCCCGCTGACCATGACAAGTATGAACAGGCATATGGCCAGCACGGGCAGAGCTATCGTGACAAGCTTCTTCACACCAGGTCACCTCCGCGCCTAACAAATGCCATCATTGTCTCAGATGTCCCTGACCTTTTTGATATGGTCATCGTACTTGTCGATATATAGGCTGCCCGCATCGTTGAGTGTTGCCAGGAAAACCTCCGAGACATCCCTTATGCCCTGCTTACTTAGCTGATCCATCAGCCAGGCCTTGTCCTTGTTCATCTGCCGCAGGTTTTCCTCCAGCAGGATGCCGTCATATATAAGGTCGGTGCTGATGCCTTCAAAAGGCGGTGATATGCCCATGTCCCTTGGGGTCAGGGGCTGGAAGGCGGGCTTTTTCAGCACGGAAAGCTGTCCGTTTGGCTCCATCAGCGCAAAATCCACCTGGCCAGGGTCAAAGACCCCCTGGTTGCGCAGCAGCTCCATGATATCAGATACCCTGATCCGCATCTTTTTCAAGGCCTGCTCCAGTATCTTGCCATTCATTATGACGATCGTCGGCTCGCCCTCAAGATATCTCGCAGCAGACCTCCATCTCATAGATATTACCTCCATAAGCAGGCCAAGGGCTGCCCAGGTGAACAGGCCGACCCAGTGGGGCCATGCCTTGCTGGACAGGTCCGTAGTCAGGTCCGCTGCCATGGAGCCTATGGTAATGCCCAGTACATAATCAAAAAAAGTGAGCTGACTGATTTGCTCCTTACCCAATATCCGCGCGAATATCAGGAGGGAAAAGAAACCAATTACAGCTCTGACCAGTACGACAAGGCTTTCACTCATTCAGGACGCACCTTTTGCATTTCAGCATTATCAGGTGCAGTTAGTATGCCTTATATCTCATTCTTTATTCTGTTGTTGTAGTACATATAGCCGATAACGCCCACGAGGAAGCAGAACGCCATGAATATCGGCACGTACAGGGGGTTGGAAACTACGCCGCCAATTATGATGATGGATGAACCCATCAGGGCGAACACAGGGCATATGATGCCCTTGAACACGCTTTTAATCTCACCGGACAGCTTCATTTTGATGACCTTCACATAAAGCAGGGCATAGCACGCATAGCTGAACACTATGGCTATATCGCTTATGTCTCCCCTCAGGATGCCAAGCTTCTGGGTGATGTAATGGATGACCATCCAGAAGGCCGTCAACGCGAAGGAGATCGCGCAGGAGCCCCATGAGAGCTCGATCCTCTGATCGATCTTCTCGATTTTTCCCGATGCAGGCAGCATGTTTTTGCTGGCCAGGGTCTGGGGCACCCTCAGGCTGCCCAGGGTAAGGCCGTTCACGACGCCCAGGATCGAGATTATGACGAACACATTGATGATGGTGGCTCCGTGTGTGCCCAGCAAAATGTTGCCGGCAGTGTTCACGGCGCTGTCCTTCATCGACATTATGAACTCTGCGCCGAGCATGTTGTTGAGCCCCAGGAAGTATACAAGGTAGACTCCCAGGACGATCAAGGGCCCCATGGTCAGCGCCAGGGGCATGTTCCTCTTGGGCTTCCTGACCTCATCGGTGATGCTCAGGGCCACTATCCAGCCATCGTATGAAAACGCGATGGGGACAAGGGCTGCCAGCCATTTAAAGCCCACATCCGTTTTGGTCACTACCTCGACATCCGCAGGGATCTGTGGGTCCTGGGGGCCTAAAAACAAGCTCGCGGCCGCTATCACAAGGAGGGGTATGAGCTTTGTCACCGTGGCGAGGTTCTGGAAGTAGCCACCCAGCTTGACAGAGAGGATGTTGAGCGCGAAAATCAGGACCATATAGGCAGAGCCTATGAGTATCTGATTTTCCAGCGTGAAATCAAGGCCCAGGAGCAGGCAGGTATAGATGCCCGCGGCCCAGGATACGACGGCATTTATGGTCGGCAGGTAGACTGTGGCCTGGAACCAGCCGAATCCCGAAGCTACCTGCTTTGATATAAAGCCTTCATAAAATCCTATGACCCCGCCGCTTTTCCCTGATCTGACCGAAAGCTCGGACAGGGTCAGGTTGCCGAATATGATGCTGAATGCACCGATGCAGAAAACCAGTACGCCGAGCAGGACATTCCCGCCCGTGCCAAGGAGAATGTCATCTCCTTTGAAATAGATGCCCGAGCCTATCACGATGCCCACTATCATTGCGGTGGCTGTAATAAGCCCATAGTGTTCTCTCTTATTCTCCATTTTGCACCCCTAATCTTCTGGTATTTATCTTCTCAAGGTCCGGCTCAAAAATTCCCTGGTGCGTTCCTTAACCGGGTTATTGAAGATCTGCTCCGGAGTCCCTTCCTCTTCAATCACGCCGTTATCCATAAAGACGACGCGGTCAGCCACATCCCTGGCAAACTCCATCTCATGGGTTACGATCAGCATGGTCAGGCCTGCCTGGGCCAGCTCCTTCATGACAGCCAGGACATCCCCGACCATCTCCGGGTCCAGGGCTGAGGTCGGCTCGTCAAAGAGCACCACATCGGGCTCCATGGACAGGGCCCTTGCGATCGCCACGCGCTGCTTCTGGCCGCCGGAGAGCTGCCTTGGTTTGGCGTTGATATACTGGTCCATGCCGACGACCTTGAGGTATTTGAGGGCGATCTCCCGGGCTTCCTCCGGTGACCGCTTCAGCACCTTCCGCTGGCCTACAATGCAGTTATTGAGCACATTATGGTTTTCAAACAGGTTGAACTGCTGAAACACCATGCCCAGCTTGGTCCGGTAGGCATAGATGTTCATGCTGCTATCCAGTATATTCTGCCCCTTGTAGAGGATGACACCCCCGCTGGGCTTCTCCAGCAGATTTATGCAGCGGAGCAGGGTGGATTTGCCCGAGCCCGATGACCCTATTATGCATACGACCTCGCCTTTTCTGACGGAAAAGTTCACATCCCTGAGCACTTCGTGGTTTCCGAAGGTCTTGCTCAGGTGCCGGACTTCAACTATCGTTTCGGTATCGTGTATATCTCTCATATGGCAATCGTCCTTCACCTTGATTTGTTCCGCTTTTTCCTGGCGGCCATCTCCTCAGGCGGCAGCACCTGCATCTGGTTGGCGTACATGATGACATCATAGTTTACGGGCCCTTCAAGCTTTTTCTCGATGAGCCTTAAGATCCTGGTCACCGAAAAGGTCATGGCCAGGTAGATAAAGCTCGTTACGAAAAAGGCCCCGAAGGTGTTGTAGCTGATGCCTGCCACGGTGCTGGTCTGGAAGTACAGCTCCGTTACCGAGATCACGTTCAAAACGGAGGTATCCTTGATATTGATGACAAACTCGTTGCCCGTAGCCGGCAGGATGTTCCTGACAGCCTGGGGCAGGACCACGCAGGTCATAGTCTGGATATGGTTCATGCCTATGGCCTGGGCGGCTTCATACTGGCCCTTGTCAACGGAGATTATCCCGCCGCGCACGATCTCGGACATGTAGGCACCGGTATTGATCGAAACGATAAACAGGCCTGCGAACATCCTGTCCATCTGTATGCCGAAGGCCATAGCCGTGCCATAGAAGATAACCATGGCCTGGACTATCATGGGGGTCCCGCGGAAAACCTCGATATATACCGATAGTATGGCATTCACCGTTTTCAGCAATACCCGCTTGAACACCCGCTTATCCCCCTTTTCGGGGATGGGGATCGTACGGACGACCCCCACCAGCAGGCCTATGACAAAGCCCACAAGAGTACCGATCGTGGATATAAGGAGAGTGGCTCCGGCGCCACGCAGCAGCATGGGCCAGAAGTCACGTATTATACTGTATAGCTTTTCAAGAGTCATTGTAGCCTCCCGTCGATAAAAAAACCGAATGCCGGCTTGAGCACCCGGTTTAGTTGTGTTAGTTGGAAGCAGGCTGGTTTTTGATCGCCTCATCCATGAGCCTGACCCGCTCTTCTTCCGAGATGCCGGCCAGGATCTCGTTTATGGCTTCCCTGTACTCGCTGCCTTTTTTAAGCCCGACCGCGATAGCCGTATCGTCATCCGAGGTCACGAACCCGTCCTCGAACACTACCATCTTGAAGTTGCTGTTGGCCGCCTCTGCGCTCACGCCCTCCGGCCGCTCCGAGACATAGCCGTCAATTATGCCCGACTCAAGGGCCACCCTCATGGCTGTGAAGTCTTTCATGGCGGTCTGCTTATCGACCCCCGGGATCTGGTCGATCACCGTATAATGGAAGGTGCTGAGCTGGGCTGTGATCTTTGCTCCGCTGAAATCCGCAAGGGTTTTGGCGTTCTCATAAGGCCCGCCCTTTCTTACTACCATCACCAGGTCCGATTTGTAATAGTTGTCCGAAAAGTCTATGGTCTCCTTGCGTTCCGCAGTAGGCGACATGCCTGCAATGATCGCATCGATAACGCCAGACGAGACTGCCGGCTCAAGGCCTTCCCAGTTCATCTTGACGATGACCAGCTTTTTCCCAAGGCCTTCCGCTATCCTCTTGGCTATCTCGACGTCATATCCTCCGGCAAACTCGGCAGTGTCCTCGATCGGCACAGCGCCGTTTGAGCTGTCGAGCTGGGTCCAGTTGAAGGGCGCATATCCGCACTCCATCCCTACCCTGAAAACATCTTCATCGGATCCGGTCCTGGTACCGCATCCCGTGATCATAAGAGCAGTCAGCATCAATATAGTAAATATAAGTGTCAGTCTTTTTCTCATCGTTATTCTCCTTCCCGATTTGTTTCATTTTTGATAACAAAAAAACCTGAGGCGAACTCAGGTATCATGCATACACATATGCCTAACCCCCCTCTTCCCAATGAGATAGCGCAACTCAGCAAACCGGGACATTTGCTGAGACAGTCCTGCAGCTCTTAACTACAGGCCCAGCAGACAGTACCTGAGGCATACTGCCCACTTCGGCGATGTTTCCTTCTCAATAGCTTCATAACGCCTCAACGCTCTGCTAAAGACTGTTAAACACCGCGCCTCTACCTCACTGCAAGAGTGAGGTTCCTTATTGATTTGTTTGTAATAGTATACTGTATATATATGCACCTGTCAACTATACAATTTATTTTACAGTAATATTTTTTCAAGCACAAAGGTGGAAGATGATGTCCGTCTTCTCCACCTTTCATTGATCAAGCAGCTTGTGATACTGCTCAAGCAAGGCCACCATCGCTTCATTGGAGCCCCCATGATCGGGATGCACTATCTTCGCAAGCTCCCTGAAGCGCTTCTTAATATCCTCCTTGGTGGCATTGGGCGGTAGATCGAAATCGAAAAACGTACGGTAATCGACCTCGGGAAAAAGCATTCCCCTTCTCTTATATCCTTCGGTATATACGGTATACAAATAGTCGGCAAATACTCTTTTTCTGGCTTCTGCGTTCATTATGAGGAGACTTTCGATCGGGTACCTGGGCTTCAGGCCGCCCTTGCTTGAGAAGAAGGTGTCCCAGGTAAGGGCTGATTTGCGCTGCTCGGCACCAGGCTCTGCTGTTCCGAATCTGACGATGTACTCTATCTTTTTAAGCTGCCTGAGCTTTTGCTTGAGACTTCGCTCGTCCAACTTGTCCAGCCCCCTTCCAATACACGACTGGCATTTTCCTATATTATACCAGGCAAAGACTGGCAAGACTAATAGCTTTATAATCGAAATGGCAACATTTAAGCTGCCATTTCGACTATCTGTTTATGATCCTCGCTTCCTCTTCCTCGAGGAACTGGTTGGTGTACAGGCGATAATAGTATCCCTTCAGGTTGATGAGCTCCTGATGGGTGCCCTCTTCGATGACCTTGCCGCCATATATAACCAGTATACGGTCGGCCGAGCGGATGGTTGACAGCCTGTGGGCGATTATGAAGCTGGTCCTGCCCTCCAGTACCTTATTGATCGCATTCTGGATTATCTGCTCGTTTTCAGTATCAATGGAGGATGTGGCCTCATCGAGCACGAAAATCTTCGGGTTTGCTACTACCGCCCGGGCAAAGGATATGAGCTGCTTCTGGCCTGTGGACAGCCTGCCGCCGCCCTCGCCGACCTCCGTGTCATAGCCCTTTTCAAGCTTGCTGATGAACTCATGGGCATTGACGAGCCGTGCTGCCGCTTCGATCTCCTCGTCTGTAGCGTCAAGCTTGCCGTAGCGGATGTTATCCTTTATCGTTCCGCTGAACAGATGTGGCGACTGGAGCACATAGCCCAGATTCGACTGGAGCCAGAGCTGGGACCTTTCCCTGTAATTCACTCCGTCTATGAGGATCCGCCCTTCCGTTGGCTCGTAAAACCGGCAAAGGAGGTTCACGATGGTGCTCTTTCCCGAGCCGGTCTCACCGACCAGGGCGATGGTCTGCCCGGCCTTGACCTCGAGGCTGAAATCCTCCAGCACCTTTTCGCCGCCCTTGTAGGTAAAGCTTACATTTTCAAAGGTCACATCGCCCCGGATAGGCTCCCAGTTTTCCCTCTTTGGATCGAAAAAGTCACCGTATTTTGCTTTTACGTCCTCCCGGTCGTCTATCTCCAGGGGCGTATTGATCATTGACAGGACCCGCTCCGCCGATGCCTGCGCGGACTGCATCTCAGCCAGTATGCGGGCGATATTGTGTATGGGCTCAAAGAACTGGGTAGTGTAGCTTACGAAGACATACAGGGTGCCCCAGCTTATAGCCCCGATCATGGCGCTCTGGCCCAAAAGGCCCCTGCCCCCCTGCCACAGGACGAGTGCTACGCCGATGCCGCCCAGGGTGGTCACTATGGGGAAGAATATCGAAGAAAAAACCGCCACTCTTATAGCTGAGCCCTTCAGATCCGATGTCAGCTCCTTGAACTCCTCCAGGTTGCGCTCCTCTCTTACCAGGGTCTTGGAGGTCTTTGCGCCCATGATGCCCTCGTTGAAAGCCCCGGTGATCTTGGAACTGGTTTTGCGTACACGCCGGTAGCCTTCCAGGATCCGCTTCTGGAAATAGAGGCTGACGACTACCAGGAAGGGTACTACGCTCAGGGCGAAAAGGGCCAGCTTCCAGTTGAGGACGAGCAGTACGGCCGTTATACCCAGCATCATGGTGATGCCCCAGGCCATGTCCACAAGCCCCCAGGATATGATCTCACCCAGGCGCTGGGCGTCCGATGTCATCCTGGCCATGATCCAGCCGACGGGAGTCTTGTCATAGTAGGAGAAGGAAAGCTCCTGCAGATGCTTGAAGCCGGCCTTCCTTATGTCATATACCATATAGACTTCTATTTTCCCCGCTATCGAGATCAGGTTCCAGGTATTGAAGGCCTGGAGAGCTACCAAAAGGCCGTATACCGCCGCAAATATGCCGATACCGTCATACCTGGCCGGTATGATGAAATTGTCTATCGCATAGCGGGTCATCATGGGGAATACTACGTCAACGCCGCCGGTCAGGACCATGACCCCGGCCAGCAGCAAGAGGTCCTTCGTATATGGCTTTGCAAAAGCCAGAAGCTGTTTCCACAGATCGATATCGAATTTTTTGGTATAATCCTGTTCTTCAAATACACTCATGTTTCATTTTCCTTTCGATGCAGCACAGCCAATTGGCTGCTCCTTGGCAGCATAGCCGCTGTCCGGTGCTGCTTTGTCCGGATTTATTTAGCCTGTCTGGCTGCCTGATGACAGCTCCTGCTCCAGAGAGTTCTGTATGGACCAGATGCGCTGGTACAGGCCCGGCTGGTTCACCAGCTCCTCATGGGTGCCCGACTGGACCAGGCGCCCGTCTTCCAGGACCAGTATCAGGTCTGCCTCCGACAGGGTGGTGATCCTGTGGGAGATTATGAACGTAGTCACGTCCTTGCTGCGCTTTCTGAGCTCCCTGCGTATGGCGGCATCGGTCTCCGTATCCACGGCGCTCAGGGAGTCATCGAATATCAGTATTGAGCTGTTGTTTATTACCGTCCTCGCAATGGCAACCCGCTGCTTCTGCCCGCCGGACAGGGTCACACCCCTCTCGCCCACGGGAGTCTCATAGCCCTGCTCGAACTCCTCTATGACCTTGTGGACCGAGGCTATTCGGCTGGCTTCATAGATCTCCGCATCTGTTGCGTCCTTTTTGGCTATGGAGATGTTTTCCTTGATCGTCTTGGAGTAGAGGAAGGGCTCCTGGAGCACCAGGCCTACATGCTTCCTCAGCCATTTCTTGTCTATTTTCTTAAGCTCGACTCCGCCTATCGTAATAGACCCGCTTTTGTAGTCATACAGCCTTTGCAGCAGGTGGACCAGGGATGATTTGCCGGAGCCCGTGGCCCCGAGGACAGCGACTGTCTGCCCCTCGCGCACCCAGAAGGACAGCCCCTTGAGCACCGGGTTGCCCTCCTCATATTCAAAGTACACGTTGTCAAACACGATATCCCCGGCTATGGGGGGCTTCAGGCAGTCCTCATCCTGGGTCTCGACAGGCGTATCCAGGACCTCCCCGATACGGCCGATGGATACCAGGGTCTTGCCCATGTCGGTCAGGATCCTGCCCATCTGACGGATAGGCCACAGCAGCATGCTTACATAGCTCGTGAACACCGTCATCTCGCCGAAGGTTATGGCCCCCGTTGAGGCACGGAACACGCCCAGCACCACAACTACGCCTATCTGCAGGAGGGCTATGCCGTCGGATAATGACCAGTACATCGCCAAAAGGCGAATGAGCCTGTTGTTCAGGTCCCTGAGCTCTTTGTTCTTTTCATCGAACCTGGCATTCTCCCAGGCCTGGCGGCCGAATGCCCTGACGACCCTGATGCCGGTCAGGTTCTCCTGCAGCATGGTCGACAGGCTTCCCTCGCACTCGTCTGATTTGAGAAAGGCCTTTTGTATCTTGATAAAGAATACAAAGGCAAAGGAAAATATGAAGGGGACGACTGCCATGGATACCAGGGTCATCTGCAGGTCGATATTGACCATGATGACCAGGGCTGAGGCCAGCATGAAAACCGCACGGCCGACCTCCACGAGCTGGACGGCCAAAAACCTTCTGACTGTCTCGACGTCCGAGGTGCACCTTTGGATCAGGTCGCCCGTTTCTGCCTTGACATGATAATCATAGGGCAGGCTTTGGATATGGCCATACAGCCGGTCCCGCATGTTCCGGGCGATCGTTTCCGCGGCCCTGGCCGACCATTTGCCCCTTAAAAACTGAAAGGCACCGTTTACTATCGTGATCGCAAGCAAGGTCAGACCGCATATCCAGATGTTGCGCTTTAACGTATCCATGCCCCCTAGGGCTGTGACCAGCCTGTCTATAAGGGACGGCAGGACGATCTCCTTGTCGCCCAGCACATTGTCCAGCGTAAAGCTCATGACGAGCGGTGACAGCATCGATACCAGGGCGGACAGCCCTACCAGCAATATGGCTCCCAGAAAAATGAGCCTGTTTCCCTTCATGAAATCCCACAAGAGTCTTATTCTTTTTCCCATGTCATTCACTTCCTGCCTTCGCCGGGTATAGACCGGCTTCTATGTTGTTTCCTTTCAGCATATGAAAATATATAAAAAAACCATAGGTCTGAGTATTACCTATGGTCCTCCCTGCTTTACAGCGTATATCTGCCCTGCAATAGACAATAAAAAACCATAGGTTAGCAAATGGCTCATTCCCTATGGTATACGTCGACAGGTATCCAGGCTGTGAACAGCCCTACTCCATGTACAAACCCGGGAACGCGCCGGATGTTATGCTGTTGTAGCACGCACTAGGTGATTTTGCAAAGCTTATTCTGGTTTTCACAGTCCAATTCAAAGTCACGGCCCGTTCCTCCCTTCATAGTTTGCATTGCAGCCTGACAGCTGCCTTAGTATATGTAAACATCTGTTTATACACACTAAAAATAGTATACAGCACACCTGCACCAAATGCAAGAAAAACTTCACGAGCTCAAATGTTGATTTTGGGTTATGGGTGATATATACTGGAAAGAATAATTTTAGTCGAATATGAGGAGGCTGCCATTACTATGAGAGTCTATAGAAAATCCTCCAAGCTGGATCATGTCCTGTATGACATAAGAGGGCCTGTAATGGATGAAGCAATAAGGCTTGAAGAAGACGGCCACAGGATAATCAAGCTGAACATAGGAAACCCGGCGCCCTTCGGACTCGATGCCCCCAACGAAATAATCAGGGACGTCATCTACAACCTGTGGGACGCCCAGGGCTACAGCCACTCAAAGGGGATCTTCCCGGCGCGCAAGGCTGTGATGCAGTACTGCCAGAAGAAAAACATAGAGGGAGTCACCATAGACGATATATATATCGGCAACGGCGTGAGCGAGCTCATCATGATAGCCATGAACGGCCTGCTGGACAATGGCGATGAAGTGCTCGTACCGGCTCCCGACTACCCCCTGTGGACTGCCGCCGTCAACCTTTCGGGCGGTACCCCGGTCCATTACTTGTGCGATGAGTCCTCGGACTGGTACCCCGACATCGAAGACATAAAGCGGAAAGTGACCGACAGGACCAAGGGCATAGTAATCATCAATCCGAACAACCCCACAGGCGCAGTATACCCGGTGGAGATACTCGAAGAGATCGTTAAGATAGCAGTAGAGCACGAGCTGATCATATTTGCCGATGAGATCTATGACAAGATCCTATATGATGATGCGGAGCATGTATCCATAGCATCCCTTACCAACGAAGTATTGTGCGTCACGATGAACGGGCTGTCCAAGTCCCACCGGATCGCAGGCTTCAGGGCCGGCTGGATGGTCCTGAGCGGCAACAAGGGATGCGCTAAAAGCTATATCGAAGGCCTGAACATGCTCACCTCGATGCGCCTGTGCAGCAATGTCCCGGCCCAGTTTACCATACAGACCGCCCTGGGCGGATACCAGAGCATAGAAAAGCTGGTCACGACCGGAGGCCGGCTGCGCCAGCAGCGCGACCTGTGCTATGAGCTCGTAAACAGCATCCCGGGCTTGTCCTGTACGAAGCCGAAGGGTGCCTTCTATGTGTTCCCTAAGATCGATACCCGGAGGTTCAACATAAAGAGCGATACGAGGTTCATCTATGATCTCCTCAGGGCCAAAAAGGTGCTCCTGGTCCAGGGCACGGGCTTCAACTGGCCTGAACCCGACCATTTCAGGATAGTGTTCCTGCCACCCCTTGAAGACCTGAGAGAAGCTCTGAACCTCATTGGCGATTTTCTGAAGGACTACCGGCAGGGTGATGATCCCTGGGAGGTCTCAGATCTGTAAGCAGCCTGAGGTCCTCGCCTGAAGGGCTTTGGAAGATCCTTAGGTCAAACTGGGGCACAACGGCCAGGATGTGGTCGAAAATATCGCTTTGTATGCCTTCATAGTTGACCCAGGCAGTGTCGCCGGTAAAGGCATATATCTCGAGGGGCAGGCCGTTGGGGCCGGGATCGAGCTGCCTGACCAGCAGCGTCATGTCCTTGCGCAGCTTTGGATGATTCTTCAGGTATTCCTGTACATATGCCCTAAAGGTCCCGATATTGGTCATGCGCCTGCCGTTGACCAGTATATCCGGATCTATGCCATGGGCCTTGTTGTACTCATCTATTTCCTGGCGCTTGCGCCGGATGTAGTCGGTCAGATAGTTGATGCTTTCAAAGCGCTTCAGCATATCCTCCGTGCAGAACTTTATGCTGGTCATATCTATGTAGATGGAGCGCTTTATCCTCCTGCCCCCGGACTCCGACATGCCCCGCCAGTTTTTGAAAGAGTCGGATATCAAGGCATGGGTGGGTATCATGGTTATCGTCTTGTCCCAGTTCTGGACCTTGACAGTGTGCAGCGTTATGTCTATGACATAGCCGTCAGCGTTGTATTTGGGCATCTCGATCCAGTCGCCCACCCTGACCATATCATTGCCGGTAAGCTGGACTCCTGCCACAAAGCCCAGGATCGAGTTTTGGAATATGAGCAGGAGCACCGCTGAGAACACGCCTATGCCGCTAAGGAGGACCCAGGGCGATTTATCCATGATGACAGCCAGGATAAGGATCGTGCCTACGACGGTCATCACGATCTTGATGACCTGCATGAAACCCTTTATAGGCCTGACCTTCGATATCTCATGCCTGCGGTAAATGGCCTCTATACCGTCCAGGACCGGATACAAGGCAAGGAGGGCCATTAGTATGAGGAAGGCAAAGGCAAAACGCTCGATGTAAGCCTGCTGAGCCGGGAAAGCCGGCGCGAAAAGGTAGATGATGATAGCAGGCACGAGCCTTGCCAGCCTGTTCAGTACCCCTTTTTCAACGAGTATGTCGTCCCACTTGTTCTTGCTTTTGCTCACATAGAGCCTGACCAGGCGGAACAGGACCTTTTTGAGGAATATGTATACTATTGCGCACAAAAGGAGTATAAAGAGGATGACGGCCGCATATGCTAGGACCGAAGCCCAGAGATCCTGATAACTCCCTTCACCTGTGAACTCATACCGAAGCAGCATTTCACGTATGTAATCTACCATTGCAACTCCCCCTGCCTGACAGTCTTACACATATTATACCTGACTACGCCTGCTTTTCAACGAGGTATTTCCAATACCGGCTGGGCATGTGCTGCCTTTGGAGCCTGGGGTTTTTCCGGCCGGCAATCGCTATGCTCTGAAAATACTGCTTCCAGAGCCGCTGGAACTCCAGCTCGTCCCCATGCAGGGGCAGGGCCTTTTTCTGCCGGACCACTGCTATGACCCAGTCCTGCTTGTTGTACACCGCGGCTATATCCCGCTTTACATCGTGGATCATCCAGCTCTGGTCCGACAAGCGGTCGGCAAAGTGAGGCGCTATCAGGGACAGGACATTATGGTCGGGTCCCATCGGGGCATAGTAGGCACCGCCCTCCAGCTGCCGAAACCGCAGAAGCCCAAGCATCCTGTGGGCTTCATAGCGCACCCTGCCTGCTGTCTCATGGACCTTTTGCACCGGCACTTCGTGCAGGTAGCTGTCCACCAGGGGGCCGACCTTCCACCCAAGCTTCAGATACCGGTATATCCATACACCTATATCGTCATACTCGGACAGATATGCATGGAATGCATTGTCCAGGGCATCCCCGGAGATCCTGGCCCTGATAGACTCAAGCACCCTGTCGGCCTTTGAGAGGTCGGTCTCTATATGGACCGTACGGGAAAGCATGTCCCTTTGGACCGTCTCCCCGCATAGGATGCGGTCCGGCTCCTCACGGCGGTAATAGGCCTCGAAGATGCAGGTGAGCAGGCCTTCGAAGGTGCTGTCATAAATATATTCCAGTATCCGGCTGTCTGATCCGGTCATAACTCTCCCGCCTGCCCTTGTCATATCTCCCCCGCCTTCAGCATGAACATCTCCTGCAGGTCAGATGACGGCAATACATGGTTTAAAAAGCTTAGCTGCTCACCGTCATCGATCTTCAGGGCTGCTGCCGTATTGCCCGGCATAAGGAAGAGCCTCAGCCTGTCCGGATCACCGACCCTGACACCATAGTACCTGCCCCCGCAGGCGATGAAATGCCTTGCCCGTTTGAGCACCACGCCCATCTTTTTCAGGTCTTCATGATCAAGCTGCTTGACCCTGCGGGCGCTCACGATCCTTTGGGCAGACCTTACGCCTATCCCCGGTACCCGAAGGAGCATCTCATAATCCGCCTTGTTTACCTCCACCGGGAACAGATGATAGTTACGGACCGCCCAGTCGGACTTGGGGTCTAGTACGTTGTCGAGCTCCTGGTGGCCCTCATCCAGCAGCTCTCCTGCGCTAAAGCCGTAAAAGCGCAGCAGCCAGTCAGCCTGGTACAGCCTGTGCTCCCGCAGGAGCGGCGGCTTGTCCAGCACGGGCAGGGCCGGATGGTCGTTGACCGGCATATAGGCTGAATAATAGACGCGCTTCAAGCTGAATTTCCTGTACAGGGCTTCGGACAGCCTGAGGATATGCAGGTCCTTTTCGGGCGAGGCGCCGATGACAAGCTGGGTCGTCTGGCCGGCAGGCACAAAATCCAAAGCCTTTTTCCCGGTCCCGGAGGTATGGCCCTGCAGCCTGCTCGTGTACCTGTCGCTATGCGCTATGCTCCTGCTGCCATCTATCAGCCCCCTGCTCCTGTATGTATCCTTGTGCTCCATGATCCGGTCCTTTATATAAGCCATGGGGGTCAGCAGGGTCTCCTTGCTTTTCTGGGGGGCCAGCAACTTGAGCGAGCTGCTGGTGGGAAGCTCTATGTTGACGCTCATGCGGTCCACATAGCGCCCTGCTTCATCGATAAGGCGGTAGTCACAGCCCGGGATGGCTTTCAGATGGATGTATCCGTTAAAGCGCTGCTCCTGGCGCAGGGCTTTCACGACCCTGAGCATCTGCTCCATGGTGTAGTCCGGGCTACGGACAATGGCGGAGCTTAAAAAGAGGCCTTCGATATAGTTCCTCCGGTAGAAGTTCATCGTAAGGTATACCAGCTCGTCGCAGGTCAGGGTCACCCTCCTTATGTCGTTGGAGGATCTGTTCACACAGTACTTGCAGTCATAGATGCAGCTATTGGACATGAGGATCTTAAGGAGGGATATGCAGCGGCCGTCATCCGACCAGCTATGGCATATGCCGCCCAGGCTGGCATTGCCCAGCGAGCCCTTTTCCCCCTTGCGGCTGCTGCCGCTGGAGGAGCAGGATACATCATATTTGGCCGCCTCGGCCAGCACTTCGATCTTGTCCCTAAGCTCCATAGACATATCTCCCATGCCCTGAAAATATGTGGATAGCTTTCACGGTTTTAATATATCATACCCGGGGTCCTATTGTCAAACATATGTTCGGGTTTGGTGATGTACGGTCTCATCTAAGTGCTTAAATTCATTCAAGGCATATGAAAAACCGGAGGCTGCAGCTGCAGCCATCCGGTCTTCAGTGATCCGTATCGGGTCGGAGTTAATAAAGCTCATCCCTTATATATGGCCATGCCCTGGCCGGCCAGCCTTTCCTTCCATATCAGCTCCAGGATGGCCAGGTCGTCGCTGTAGTCGGTCCTGGTCTCATCCTTGTCATACTCAAGCTGCTCGAGGACCTGGAAAGTGAAGCTTTGCTCCCCGTATGCCTTCCACTCCTCCTGGAGGTCCCTGACAGGGAAGCTTCCGAACTCAAGGCTGAACCTGATCCTGTTGAGCTTGGCTTGAGGTTTTGGGTGCCTTCAACGTAGCATTTGTTGTTTTTCTCATTCTTGACCATCAAAACGCCCATATCGGGCTTCATGTTCTTATACTGTTCTTTCAGCTCTTTTTTTCTGTCCATATCTAATAACCCATTTCCTTCAAGATCCTTGACAAGGTCCTCAGGCGCTCGCCGATCAGCTCTCCGTCTTCACTCAGCGCCTGGCTGAATAACCGGATGTCCTCCTCGATCTTCTCATTGTCGGTGCAGACAGCAACGGTCATGGCATCTCCCTGCAGCCCTATCCTGTCGATGACAGGCTTCTGTGTATCATACAGCTTTTCGTATCTGTAGGCTTCCTGGAAATGCTGCATGGTCCTGCAGACAAGTATGGCAAGATCCAGCACCCTGTGCAAGGGCAGCTCCTCAGACTGCCTGGACCACTTTTCTCCTGTGTGTCGCCATACCTTGGCCGAAATGTCGACCCTGCCCCTGTCGTTCCATTGCGCCAGCCCCAGGGACAAGCCCTTGGTATCCGTTTTGTAGGCATACCTGCCGTCGACGTTTTCATAGTTTTCCGATACGATCACCGGCTTGTGCTTGAGGGTGGTCGGTATTTTCATCATTTTGACCTCCGATCGATTTAATGTGCTATTAGTAAATTACTAATTTACTAACTTACTTATTTACTAGTTAATTATATGTGACATATCCCGGTTTTGTCAACCACCGAATTTCAAATATGGACCCAGGGACTTATATGTCACGCGAGCTTGCGGACTAGTATGAAAACAAGTTAAAAAATATGGGCACTTGAAAAAAGCCAAGGGCATAACAAAAGGCCGTCCGGGACATACCCTGAACGGCCTCATAGCCTATAGCCTTATAGCCCTGTTGATACTGAGCAGGTAGAGGATCCGCTCCCCGACCGGCTTGCCGGTAAGCTTCTCCAGGGCTTCGGTATACAGGTCGATCTGTATGCGATAATTGTTGACTGCCCTTGCTATGTCCGCTTCGGTCTCTATCAGGTCAGTCTTGTAATCAACGAGCACCCAGTGTCCGTTTTCTTCAAAGAAGCAGTCGATAACGCCCTGTATGAGCAGGGTCTCACCTGTCCTGTCAAGGCCTTCGATCACCTC
>JAKPIB010000026.1 GCA_029549985.1 Bacillota bacterium | reverse complement strand
GATTTTAATGTATACCTTACGGTTCCTTGGGCCATCGAACTCACAGAAATATATACCCTGCCAGGTGCCTAGCTTCAGGGCGCCATTTTCTATGATTACGGTGCATGATGAGCCCATGAGGGATGCCTTTATATGGGCATGGGAGTTGCCCTCGAAGTGCAAGTAGTTTCCATGTACGGGAAATGCCTTGTTCAGCCCCGACAGTATGTCCGCTACCACGTCGCTGTCGGCGTTTTCGTTTATTGTAACACCGGCTGTGGTATGCGGTACAAAGACTGTTACGATGCCGCCCTTGACTCCGCTGTCACTAACTGCCCTTCTCACATAGCTGGTTATATTTATAAACTGCTGATCCTTGGTTGTTTTAATGGTAAACTCCATGCTTTTCACCTCGTTGAACATCAATGGCTACTTATGTCAATATACTACCAAACACTCATGGTGCTTGTCCATGCAGCAAAGATTTTTATCCAATTCTGGCTTGACTATCCTGCAGCAATAACCTAATATCTACCTGTAAATAAATATTCCATACTTTATGAATACAAAGGGGCTATCTGTAACCATGAGTAATGTGTAGTCACCGACCAATTATCATTGGAAACGGACACTGAATACAGCTTCCCGATCTGGATCAAATCCAGCTTTACACACAACCTGGCGAACAGCGGTGCTGTACTGCAGGTAGAAGTACTCTTTGACGACAACTATAACACTGTTTATTTTGCTGTTACTTCATCGCTTTTAGAGCCGACGTTGAGCGTATAAGTCTCCCCCTTGACTATATCGGGGCTGCTGAGGATCACGATCTCAAACTCAAGCTCAGGCTTATAGTCCGAAATGATTTTATTCCCCTTGGAGTCTGACAGGGTTATGGCAGTTCCTGCGGGCTGGCTTGCAATCCGGACTGAGATGACGCCCTGCTCAGAATCGCTGAAGCTCATAGCCCTGCGGGACGCGCCGGTGCCTATGAAGGTGCCGCCTGTTATCACTCCGCTGACATCATAATCCAGGGTGGCCGTATCGCCCTTGATAGGGCCGCATACAACAGTATAACCGCCTGATATGGTCAGCGTCCCATTGGCGTCAATGCCGTCTCCTCTGGCGTTGATATAGAGTTTCCCACCGGAAATCTCTATGCTGCCTTTTGAACCTGCGCCGTCTCCCCTGCCTCCAAACCTGTCCCTGCCGCCAAAGCCGCTCTGATCGGTACCGCCTGCGGCGTTGATGCCGTCATCGCCGGCATACAAGGTAAGGTCGCCCCCGGAGACCTTCACGTGGAGCCCTTCCAGGCCTTCATAGCTTTCGGTGACCTTGACGGTCCCGGACAAGATAGTGAGCGTATCATCCGCATGGAAGCCGTCATCCCCCGTTGCGATCTCAATGGTCCCGCCAGTTATGGTAATCGAGGCATTGGAATGGACCGCGTCATCTGCCGAGTCTACGGTAAAGCTGCCGTCATTGATGACAAGCTCGCCACTTGCCTTTATGCCCTTGCTGCTGGCATTGCTCTTTGCCGCATTTGCGCTGCCGCCGCCAGATACGATATGGAAGGTACCGCCATCGATCTGCATCTTGGCAGAGGCTGCGATCCCGTCCCCCTCGGAAGTAATGTTAAAGGTGCCGCTTTGGATATATATGAAGCCAAGTGTAGAATCATCCGGGTTTTCAGCATGGATCCCGTCCATGCCCGAGGTGATGCTTAATTTAGCATTTCCTATGCAGACGTTATCCTTGCCTTCCAGGCCATGGGAAGCTGCCTTTATTTCATAGGTCCCGCCGGTTAGCTTCAGCTCATCCTTGGAAACGATCCCGTGTCCCGCCGGTGAGTTGATAATCAATGTGCCGGAACCGTTCAGGGTCAGGTCATCCTTGGAGAAAATGACCGCATC
>JAKPIB010000023.1 GCA_029549985.1 Bacillota bacterium | reverse complement strand
CTGCTCGCTTAATACACCGTCTCTTCATGAAAACTATCTGCAAGGCAAAAGAAGGTGCCTTCAAATTTGAAGACACCTCTCTTTACATTCGGTTTATTTACTCTTGGGTTTATCTCTACCCCAACAATTGACATAGAGCCTTTTATATCAGCCTGTATCATACACTCTTTACATATGCCTCCGCCGGTCTGCCTTCGCTTAGAACATCCACTCTTCTTTTATGCCGGCATCCCTCGAATGTGAATTAGCTTTAAACTCATTCAAACCGGAACCACTTGAAGTCAAAGCTGCTGCCGGGGAGGAACACAAAGCTGACCTTCTGCCTGCCGGTGACGCTGTTTAGCGTAAATTCACGCTCCACATAATCCTCTGAATGGTCAAACTCAACAGCCTGCTTGATATCGCCGCCTTCTCCGCTGAAGAGGATGTTGATCGTGTTTTTCTCCGTGTGCGACCTGCCGCAGATCACTATTCTGCTGAAGCCCCGGTCGCCAAAGTCCATATCTTCGAATTCCAGGACCACATTGTTGCCGATGTTTTCAACCGCCTCTTCCCCGACCTTATAGGCATCGCCGTATATCCTGCCGGCAGACCTGGCCGGGAGGGTCTCATAGGCCTTTTCGTACTTCTTGAACACAAAGCCCTGCAGATACAGCTTCATGTGGTCTATCACTATGCAAAGGGTCGTAAGCCCCTTAAGCCTTCTGGGCAGCCTGAAGGTCCGTGCCTGGTATACGTTCCACTGGGACTCGGCCTGGTAAAAGACCTTGGCCAGGAGCTCGGCGCCCGGTTCACCGGGCATGTTTTCCCAGATCTCTATGGGCAGGGGGTCGCTGCTGTGGGTGAATATCGGGATAGTTATCTCATCTGACCCGATCTCACCGAAATCCACTTTCCTAAAGCCTATGAGATTTTGCCTGTCGCCGAAGGTGCAGATACCGCCCTGCAGGCTGTTCTGGAATTCATTGTTGCCGGCATTGTACAGGGCAGCAGGCACAAACTCATAGGGGTTCAGGGTCGCTTCACCCATGCCGGTGGCCTCAAAATCGAGCTCTGACACTATATCGGAGTGGTCTGTGCCGTTTTTGCATATGCAGCGCAGCTTGAATGCTCCGTCGCCCAGGGCCGTCACTACCGCTTCATCGCCCTTTGCTTCGACCTTGGCTACATTGGTCTCTATACCGGACAGGGTGACCACCTTCCAGATAAGGTCCCTGTATGTCGCATTTTCCGGATAGATCCTGGCGGTGACCCGGGTCGAGACAGTGCAGCCGTCAAAATGGCTTGCTCCATGGTTGGTAAGCTCGATCTTGCGTACCGGGATCTCGTCATTGGGCTCGGACCTTGTGTTCTCCATAAGGGCTGAAACGCCCGGAACAGGGTCTGCAGGCACTGCGGTAAGGTCCAGCTCCGCCCCGGTCAGACCCCTTGAGGTGACCCTGACCTTTATATCGCCGGCCTCCAGCTTTGAGGCTATTATGGCCAGCAGCTTGCCGGAAAACAGCCTTCGGCTCGTCCCCTTGTACTGGTCGAAGTCAGTGGAGTCGCCGTTGTCCAGCCCGACCAGGCGGCCTGCCCCCGTCACCTCTACATTCACGCGGTTGTTGGCGTTCCGGACCGGGTTGCCGTCCTTGTCTACCGTTGATATCTCGACAAATATAAGGTCCAGGCCATCTGCCTTCATCTGCTTTTTGTCAGCCTTCAGGACTATCCTGGCGGCATTTCCGAAGGAGGTCTGGGCGTCCGTCGCTATTACGTTGCCCGCTTCATCGTAGGCAACGGCTCTGATCGTGCCCTTCCTGTAGGGGATCTGCCAATGGCCGCAAAGCTGTTTGCCCTTCTTATGGTCTATTTCGTACACGCCCATGGATTCGTCGTTGAAGAACAGCTCGACCTTCGGCGCATTGGAGTATATCTTGACATCTATCAGCTGGCCCTCGTTAAAGTCCCAGTAGGGCAGGATATGGACCATGGGGTTTTTTCTATAATCTGTCCACTCCGCCTGATAGAGGTAAAAGCTGTCTTTTTTGAAGCCTGCCGTATCTATCTGGCCGAAATAGGAGTTTTTCGTTGTGTAGGGCGTGGGCTCGCCTATGTAGTCAAACCCTGTCCAGATGAACTGGCCCAGGCAAAACTCGGCGTCCCGGTCATCTATGATGACCTTTTGGGTGCTTTTTGCCCCCCAGTTGGTGGTGCAGTTGTCCAGGGATGAGCACTGGAGGTCCTCATGGGTCAGTACGTTGTAGCTGGCCGGAAAGTGGTATATGCCCCGGCTTTGCAGGGTGGAAGAGGTCTCGCTGCCGTATATGACCCAGTGAGGGTATTTTTTGTGATGCTCTTCATAGAGGTACTCGCCGTAATTGTAACCGGCGGCGTCCAGCTCATCGGCGCACTTTTGCGCATTCTCGCCGAACATGTAGTTGGACCCTATGGTAACGACGCTGTTGCGCCTTGGGTCGTGCTTTCGCACCAGGCCCTTCAGCATTCTGGTTATTTCCAGGCCCCGCTCATCTGCATGGGTATCATATATTTCGTTGCCTATGCTCCACATTATTACGCTGGGATGATTTCTGTCCCGCCTGATCCAGCTCGCTACATCCTTTTCGCACCAGTCATTGAAGAAGCGCGCATAGTCGTATGTCGTCTTGGGCCGCTCCCACATATCGAAGGCCTCGGATACGACGAGCATGCCCATCTCATCAGCCAGCTCCATAAACTCGACAGCAGGCATGTTATGGGAGGTCCTGATGGCATTGACCCCCATCTCCCTGAGGATTTCAAACTGCCGTCTCAGGGCCACCTTGTTCACAGCAGCCCCCAGGGCGCCCAGATCATGGTGCTGGCATACGCCATGCAGCTTCAGATATTTACCGTTGATAAAGAATCCCTTGTCGGTGTCAAAATGCAGGGTCCTGAAGCCGAATTTGCATGACTCCTCGTCAACCGTCCTGCCGTCCTTTACAAGCTCTGTTTTCAATGTATAAAGGTAGGGGTCTTCATGGTCCCACA
Organism: Bacillota bacterium; assembly: GCA_029549985.1. Lineage (GTDB taxonomy): Bacteria > Bacillota > Clostridia > Caldicoprobacterales > DTU083 > JAKORJ01. The sequence goes on along the minus strand of JAKPIB010000023.1, from coordinate 6,963 downwards.
GCCTTGGGCTTTCAACGGTCAAAGCCTGCTGGTCGATATGCAGGCTGGTGCCAAGGACGGCCTTGTTTACGCTAATGGCGACCGCATTGCCCTCCATGTCAAGGACGGTATGCCGGATAAGTGCCTCCACGCTGCCTTCACCCTTGTTGACCGCCTCGGTATCTACCAGCACCCTCCAGCTTCCATCCAGCTTTTCCGTCGATATGTAGATCCCGTCGGATACCAAATGGACAGGGTCCCTGACTAAAAGGTAGACATTCCTGTAAATGCCGGCACCGGAATACCACCTGGTGTTCGGGCTTTGGTAAACGACCCTGACTTTGATCTCATTGTCCCCAGCCCTCAGTAGACCGGTTATGTCAAACTCGAAGGTGGAATAACCGTATTTCCATTCCCCGGCCACCTTGTCGTTTACATAGACTGTCGAATCCATATATACGCCTTCAAAGCGGATAGAATAGACCCTGTCAAGCCTGTCAACGGTAAAGCTCTTTTTGTACCAGCCTTCACTGTCTTCGTACAAATTTTCAGTATCGTAGATAAGCCAGTCATGGGGCAGGTCTACCGGTATCCAGACCGTATCCGGCTTGCTTACCCCCTCAAGACCTGTATGAAGCTTTTGCTTTGAGAAATGCCAGTTGTCATTGAATAGTTTCTTCCTTAGCATATCTTGTACCTCCGGATGCTTTGCTTAAAAAATATATATCACAGCGATGAGTCTGTATCTGCTATACGCCAGCTATAGGGCAGGAGCTCTCTTAAGCTAAGAACGACATCCTTTTTCACCATGACCATCGCATCCAGATTGTCGTCATGAAGCTGGCTGATAAATTCCCGGCAGCGGCCGCAGGGAGGCATGACCTGCCCTTCCGAGCCCACTGCTATCATTTTGGTCACCTTGCTTTCTCCTGCAGTCACCATGGCTGCCGCAACCGCATGTTCGGCGCAGAACCCCATGGAACAGGCTGTATCTATGCAGACGCCCACATAAACATTTCCCTTGTCGGTCAGGATGGCCGCAGCCACACCTCCAGCTTCGGCGTCATCAGAAAGCCTGCGTGGATAGATTACACTGTATGCCTTCTTATAAAGGTCATCAAAATCCATCCTTCACCCCTCCAAACAGAAATCCCTCATCCTGGTACGGCCGTATCCTCTGTACGGTACGGCTTCAAAGCCTATTCATCAACTGTCATAGCCATTTATCAAGAAAACTCATGACCTCCAGTCTCATCTCCAGGGTTTCAAGATGGGCCACAGGATACCTCTTGAGCTCAAAGCGGTCACCGGCTCCCTGGGCGGCATAAGCCTTTTTCAGGGCCGCTTCGATTATATCCAGCCCTTTAGCAGGCGTCAGCCGGTCATAGATCCCGTTCAGACTCAGGTGGGGCCTGGGACAGATCAGCTCATTGATCTGGGCTGTCGTAAAATGCTTGAGCAGGCCCGGTACATAATAATAGACCCCATGGCGGTCCAGGCCTCCCGCTTCGATGAGAGACTCGTAATCCGTCATGCAGCAGATGTCCACGCATACCTTCACCCGTTCGTCCAGGGCTGCCAGCCACCATGCCTTCGTACTCCCCATGGACATGCCCAAGGTGCCTATGCGTCCGGTATCGACATCGTCCCTGGTAAAAAGATAATCAACGGCCTTAATGCTGTCATAGACCATCATCCCCCACATGACCCTGCCCTTCCAGAGCATTTCCTTGAAAATTTCGCCCTCGGTCCTGCCCCTGCGCTCGCCAAAGGCCCATTCGTCCATGCACAGCACGGCATAGCCCCGCTCTGCCAGATCATCGGCATATGGCTTTTTGTACATATATGACGAGCCCTGGAGCAGCTCCTCCTTGCCTATGTGATAATTGCCGCCGTGGGAGTGGTTGAACACGATGACAGGCAGCCTGCCGCCTGCATTTTTAGGACGGACGAAGTATGCAGGTACAGGCTCAAGGCCGTTCAAATCCAGCAGCAGTTTTTCCAGTATGTAGCTTTGTCTTTCTTCTCTGGAAAGCAGCCTGGACGAGACCTGCCGGCTGCGCTCAGGCAGATCCCCCAGCAGGCTGTACAGCTCCTGCCTTCTGCTTTGACCTGTCATGTTCGCTCAATCCCCCTTGATACTCACTTACCTCTTATATGTATTCCTTATATCGATTTGCCTATATCGATATTTACTTGACATATACCGGTCCGATCCTGTCGATCCTGTTGGTCCAGATCCCGCCCTTGTAGCCCTTGGGCAGGTCTTCAAGGGATTCCACCGTGTCAAAGCCCTCTGACCATTCACCACTGCCGGCTACTAGAACGAATATGGTGTTATTGTCCTTCATCCGCTCTACAAACCGGTTTGGCCAGCCCCATAGGAATTTTGCGTATTTTTCCGGCAGGTAGAAGAAGGTATCCCTCATGGACTTCGGGACATACCCCGTCCAACCAACCAGTACATAAGGCAAAAGCATCCGCTTTATGGTGGCCCTGGACATCACCCGGAGATCGGGCAGCTCCTGCTCCAGGACCCTTATGGGTTCATCGCCTCCATATACGGCCAGCTTTTCAAGCCGCTCCTTGGGCAGCTTTTTCAGATATTCAGCCAATGCCTGTCCCTCTACCGGATCGTTGCTTTTTATATTTAGCAAAAGCATTTTATCAGGAAAGCTCTCAAGGACCTCATCCAAGGAAGGCATGAGGCCTATACCCTTGCCGCGGAAGGGATAGGTTTCCCCGTTGTCTGCCGTATAGCCATAGCCTATATCTAGCTGCTTGAGCTCCTCCATCGTATGGTCCCTGACAGTACCCTGACCGTCGGTGCGATGCTCAAGAGTTGCATCATGGAAAACTGCAAACTGCCCGTCCTTCGTTAGCTGCACATCCAGTTCTACCATATCGGCCCCGGCGTCAAAGGCAGCCTGCATCGACGGAGTTGTGTTTTCAAGGTATGGGTGCTCGGGCTCATATATGATCCTTGCGGTGTTGGTATCCCCTGTCATGCCCTCCATGGGATAGGTCTGGGCAAGCCCCCTGTGGGCCAGCAGGAATGGCCTTTCATCCTCATCCCTGACCAGGAGGGAGCTGTTGTTTATGTAGATGAATGCAAGCAGGATAACAAGAAACCACAGCAGCTTGCTCTTGTAGATCCTTTTATGCTTTTTCATATGCAGTCTCCTTATCAATATTCTCCGCTTCAAGCCGCAGCTTGTAGAAAAACTGCAGCCACTCCGGCTGATCCTTCACCTGGGATGCCAGCCTTTTCAATGTCCTTTTGCCGACCCGCCTGTCCATCACCGCGAACATGCGCACCAGGGGGTTTTCCGAAGCCAGGCTCTTTTGTACAGGCTGATTCTTATATTCCCGGATAGCTTCGGTGAAGTGGTATATCTCAAAAACGCCTTCCCCGATGGCTATATCCTCTACTGCTGCCTCTACGGCCCTGTTCTCATCCTCGTGGAGCATCTGCTTCCCGTCCCATTCCCTGGGCGGGACACCAAAGGCAGTTTTGAGCTCACGCTCCAGGCCTGAATACTTGATATAAAAGCTGTAAGGGTTGCCATGAAGGACTTCCCTGCCATCCACCCGGACCGCCACACGGCCGTGATCGTCCGGGGCCTTGTGGTAATGGGTCAGGAAGTACCTTACCCGCCCTTTGAGGCAGTCACAGATCAGATCCTCCTCAAGCTCTTTCCTAAGTCCGCTCCAGGATTGGCCCATGTTATATCACCTTTGCCTATATCCTCTCACAATTCTGATATAGTATTTATGCTGCCAGGCATCCATCAAACCTGGCTTGTCAGGACATCCAGGAAGGCTATTTGTGCGGCGATCCTTTCCCTGGCTATTTGCCTGGTCACAGGAAAGTAGAACATGTCCGGATCTATCTTGTCCGGCCATCGTTCAGCCAGGATCGGAGCAAGCTCTTTGAGCGTGATCGTATGGTCACTGAACTTGCCTGCGCCATGCCTGCCGCTTAGCACGTCTTTGGCGGTCTGGTTCAAAAGGTAGCTGATGAGCTCAACAGGCCCGATATGGGACACCTTGTCCGCATCCCAGAGCACCTGAGCCTCCGGCTTGTCATCGGGTATCCCGGCCGACCTGCCTGAATGCACCGATACGGCATAGCAAACCTCCGCCACCTTTTCCTGTGGAAACCCTGTCTTTGCAAGGTTGTGCTCCGCCCACACTGCGGCCAGCCTGCCATGGTCCTCACCCTTGAACTGGGGCTGAAACATGTCATGCAGCCAGACGGAAGCCAGAACCACATCCCTGTCGGCGCAAACGTGTTCAAGAATCTTAAGGGCGTCCCTTTCAACCTGTCTGACATGCTCCAGGCGGTAATTAAAGAAAGGCTTATTCCCCTCATTGGGAGAAGGCCAGTATTCTTTTGCAGCTTCGAAGGTTATGTCCTCAAGCTGTTTTTTAAGCAACTCAAGCCAGTTTTGCTTCATCATCTGAATGCTCCTCCCCAGCCCATCCTATTTTGATGCTATTTTCTCATCAAGGTACCCTGTAGGGCCGTCCACCTTTCATCCGCTGTAAACCTGGTAAGTTAATTATACTGGCATTTATCGCATAGTACAACCTTAAATGGCACGGGCTGTCTTCAGCATCAAGCCCCTTTTCTCCGCTTTATGAGCCGTATGAGGAAAAACGCCCCGGCACCGATGAGGATCAGGCCTACTGCTGCCATAGCCAGAATATTGCCGATGTTAGGTACCTTCATCACCAGCATGATCTCATTGCCATCGACCATCGATATGTTCCAGGTGTATGTCATTCCATCCTCGGAAACCGCATCGGCGTTATGGCCTTCCGCCTTGACAGGCAGAGTCAGGATGAAATCGAAGTCCGCTCGCTTGAGAAAAGGCTCGCTGATAAGGTCGCTGTATTCATCGAATGAATCCTTTGTGTTCAGATTTATCCTTATTGTGTACCTGTCATAAAACAAGCCCTTTTCAATGTCCGTTTCATTGTCCTCCGTATTTATCCTGAGCGTCTCCTTATAGTTGCCGTCTTTCATCATCCGGCTGAAATCCTCATAATGCTTTTTGGCCTCAAAGCCTTTATAATCGCCCTCTACAAATCTGGTAACAGTAAAGCCGTCCTCCTCAAACTCTTCAATGACCGATTCGAACATATCCTTTTGTCCCAGGGCATATAGCAGATCTACCAGCCCTCTGTTGAACCCGAGCTTTATGACAGCATCGCCGGAGCCGTTTCTGTTTACCGTATAGTGGGCATGACCCTTCATGCACCCGGCAAGTATGAGGCAAATTAGCAGAAACATAGCAAGCGAAAAGCATTTTTTCATCTCCCTCCACCCCCTGATAAATCAAGCCTATCTCTAAATCATATTCCCCTTGGCCTTAGGATAGCACACGGATTGGAATACCCTTTTATGACAGAAAAAATGCCAGGCCTGATGCCTGGACATGGTTTTGTTATTTAAATTCGTCAGGAATTTCGGTTGCTGTATCTGCTTTATATAAGTTGTAGACTGACATTATCACATCATAATACTCTATGATCCATTCATCGGATGAAAAGCCATTCACCTCAAACACCTTATGCTTTTTATTACCATCCACTATCCCTATTTGCTTGCCTCTCAGCGAATCCTTCGGCAGCGCACTGTAAAAAGTATAAGTTATGCTTCCCCTCTGCAGCTTTGACCCATTGTTGAGCTCATGGAAGTTTTCATATTCTTTGTCAGCGCAGGAAGGAAACAAACCCATCAATAAGAAGATGATAACCAATAAAAAAGACAACCTTTTCGTAACCAGTCACTCCTTTACATACATACAGATATGTACTTACAAATATTCTGCAAACATGTAGGAAATACCTTTTGAAAGTATAAAGTGATCCCGCAGCAAATGAAGATTTCTCCTACATCTGCTATGGGATTTTGGAACGAACTTTATTTTAATGGAGTCAGCTTTATTTGAATTATACATAGTCAGGCTTAAAATCTCTCAGATAGTGAAAAATTTTATATCTGTTGCATGATATTAAAATTTTTTAATGTACCCAAATATTATTTTTGCTGCTTCTTTAGCAGAAACCTTGCTTACATCAATTTTCTCTGTATCCATTTCAAAATAGTTTTATTCTTGATATACTTTTGTTAATAACGTCTTCAGTCCTTATTCCTATTTCTATATCCTTTGTAATTCGTTGCCAGATAAAAGCTGACCCATTACAGGAAGTCCACTCTGCTGAACCGCTGCCCCTATCTTAAATTGCTTAAGGTCAGGCCTATTATCCTTGCTGTAACCGTAGCAGATTATAAAGTCGTCATCCTCATCCCCCTCATCCCCCTCATACATCCCTTCTACAGAAATAGATGTTGTATCCAAATGTAGGCTCTCTATAGTTAAATTATGGGCCTTTAACATGTTAAGACATATACGGCTGATAAGTTCTTTCATGTTTACTGTCTGCAGTTTGTCTAAAGCACGAGCAAATGCATCATCGTTTAATTGTTCCACTGTAATACCGCTACCCTCTAACATGAATTCAAGCTTTTGTTTTCTCCAGTACTCTTCAATCTTCCATAGAGGCTGTCTCCTATGCATTATAGTTACTACCAATACTTCTATTAGAAATCCTGGTGAAATCTTAGAATTATCAGACTTCCACTCCACCATATCGTTGACAGTTTCTGCTATCTTTGCAATACGGCACATCTCAAACAGTACTGGTATACTGGAAGCATTGTATGCTATAATGCTCTTAACATCGTTTATATCCATTCACAATCACCCCTGCATCCTTATACAGGGGATATATATTCGACAAAAAATTCAAAAATCCTTTTGGTAATTAATGTAATTACGCTTCCTGTTTTTTACATGCGAAGACTCGGATAAGAAAAAGCGGTTCTCCTTTTTAAATTTTCAAAAGAGAACCGCTTTCCTTGGTGTGGTATACAATTTTTAATGGGTACCTGAAATATCGTCGACCTTCCAA
>JAKPIB010000018.1 GCA_029549985.1 Bacillota bacterium | reverse complement strand
TATTTTGTTTTCAAGAACCCCGTATTATCAGGGTTTGCACACACCGACGGGTGAAAGCACGAAGTAGATTTTGAGTCCAGCGCGTCTGCCAATTCCACCACTTCGGCATATGTTTGGAACATTAGTTATATTAACATAAAGGGGCTCATAATGCAATATGGTTGTTATTTTTATTTGTTGCAGGTGAAGCGGAACATTACGGCAAAAAAATGCGTCTAATGCATATGAAAAGAGGGTGATGCGGATGAAATGTCGTACATTTTCATCATATATAAGCAGTTATCTGGATGGCAGGCTTGGGTGCGGAAAATCCGGCATGATAGAAAAGCATATGGCAGAATGCTCACATTGCAGGGCTGAGCTGGAGGAAACTGAAAATCTCAGAAAGCTTATGGCTACGATACCGGAGAAGCCGCTGCCTGATGCACTCCACCGGAAGATCATGGGTAGCATTGCAGTGGAAAGTATGGGCAGAAACAAGGCGCGCAAGCCATTGTACCGCAGGAGGCTTATCCCGGTTGCGGCAGCCTTCTTTGTCCTTTTCATCGGTCTCAATATAGCCAGGCTGGACGTCCTGCTCCTGACCAAGGTAGAGTCACCACCATGTGAAAGCTATGCGGCAGAGGACCCTGATCTGATTCAGGAAGGCAGTACACGCAAAGTTGATCATGTAAAGGACGGTATGTCGGGAGATGCGTCCAGTAAAAGCGAGCCCTACAAGCTTTATTATTATACGAAATACGGAGCCTTGCTGACAGCATCTTTGACATCAGTATTAATAGTATGTGATTGGATTAAAAATAAGAGATGAAGCGCAGGCTTCATCTTTTTATATGCATTTGCTGCATTGTATTTCAGGGCTGATTATGATAAAGTCAAATAGTGATAATATATGGCGTGATATAGTCATGCAATTTTAGGCAGAGCGGGAGATAAAGATGAGAAATACAATGATAGCAATAGATGGCAACAGCCTGCTCCATAGAGCGTTTTATGCCATACCCTTGCTGTCCAACAAAAAAGGTGTTTACACTAATGCCTTGTTCGGTTTTTTAAATATGCTCATCAAGCTGGTCGAAGATCACAAGCCATGCACCCTTGCGGTGGCCTTTGATAAAAAAGGGCCTACCTTCAGGCATAAGGCATACGGACCGTACAAGGCCACCAGGCAGAAAGCTCCCGAAGAACTGATACCCCAGCTGGAGCTTGCTCGGGAGCTGGTATCCAACCTTAACATACCCATATATGAAATTGATGGATATGAAGCTGATGACATACTAGGGACCATATCAAGGAAGGCTGACGAAAACAGGATCCCCATTTTGCTGGTCACCGGTGACAGGGACGCCTTGCAGCTGGTATCCGAAAATACCTGTGTATTGCTCACCCAAAAGGGCATATCGGTTACCCGCAGGTTTGACGAAGCGGAGCTCTATAAGGAATACGGACTGACACCCAGGCAGTTTATTGACATGAAAGGGCTTATGGGGGACAGCTCAGACAATATACCCGGGGTTCCCGGGATCGGACAAAAGACTGCTGTCAAACTTTTGGCTGAGTATGGCTCCTTGGAGAATATACTGGACAACATAGATAATATCAGTGGCAAAAAGCTAAAGGAAAACCTTGTACTTTACCGTCATATTGCTATGCTCAGCAAAGAACTGGCTACGATATACAGGGAGGTACCCATAGATATAGCCTTTTCCAGTGAGCCGTACGAGTTTCCCAGGACGGCACAGCTAAAGGACTTCCTGGCAGAGCTCGAGCTCAACAGTATAATTAACAAGCTTGGCCTTGAAGATCTGAAGACCAAAACCAAAGCAGCTGCCACATCTGAAACAGTAAAAACGAAGAAAACCTACCATGACTTATACGACCTAAAGGATGTATTTTTGCTGGCAGACCAGCTTTACAGGCAGAAGGAGGTAGCGATCATGGCCGGTAAGGTCATGACTGTTGCCTCGTGCCCTGACGAAGTATACAGGATACACTTCAGAGAAGACCTCCTGGGCAACGGTGTTGATTACTATGAATGCCTGAACGCGCTTAAGCCGGTTTTTGAGAACAGCAAGGTCAGCAAGATAATGCATGACAGCAAAAAAGCTATCCTGGAGCTGGCCAGATACGATATCCGTATCACCGGTCTCAGTTTTGACACTATGATCGGAGCATACCTGCTGGATCCGACCCGTAATAAGTACGCACCCGAGCAACTGCTCTATGATTACCTGCGGCATGATACGAATGAGGCTGACGCAGGCGATATCCTGGAGCTGGCAGAATGCATGGCAAATGAGCTGGATAAGCTGGGTATGGGGGATTTGTACTACATGATAGAGCATCCATTGATCCCGGTCCTGGCTGATATGGAGTTGACAGGGTTCAAGGTCGACAAGCAAAAGCTGAGCGAGCTGGATGTCATTTTCAGCTCAGAAGTAGCAAGGCTGACTGAAGAGATCATATCCCTGGCTGGCATAGGGTTCAATATCAACTCAACAAGGCAGCTTGGTGAGGTTTTGTTCGAAAAGCTCGGGCTGCCGGTCCAGAAAAAGACCAAGACCGGATACTCTACTGATATAGAGGTGCTGGAGCGGCTGCTGGGTGTTCATCCTATCATAGAGAAGCTCATAGAGTACAGGCAGATGACCAAGCTCAAGTCTACCTATATAGACGGTCTGCTCCAGGTCATCGATAAATCTGACGGAAAGATCCACTCCAGCTTCAACCAGGCTGTAACAGCAACAGGCAGGATAAGCAGCACCGAACCAAACCTGCAGAACATACCTGTCAAACTGGCGCTAGGGCGCCAGATACGAAAGGTCTTCACAGCCAGCAGCAGTGATCATGTGCTCCTGGATGCCGATTATTCCCAGATAGAGCTCAGGGTCCTCGCGCATATATCCCAGGACCCCATCCTTATCGAATCATTCAGGAATAATGAGGACATACACCGGAGGACTGCCTCTGAAATACTAGGCATACCAATGGATCGGGTTACTGATGAGCAGCGCAGCAGCGCCAAAGCAGTCAACTTCGGGATAGTATATGGTATAAGCGATTTCGGGCTTGCAAGAAACCTTCGTATAAGCAGAGCCAAGGCTAAAATGTATATAGACAGTTATCTTAGCCGATACTCGAAAGTGAAGGAATACATGGAAAGAATCGTTGAGGAAGGCAGGAATAATGGCTATGTCACTACCTTGTTCAACAGGCGGCGTGAGCTGCCTGAGCTTAGGTCCAGGAATTTCAACATAAGAAGCTTCGGTGAACGGATAGCCTTGAATACACCTATCCAGGGCACGGCAGCGGACATCATCAAAATAGCGATGGTGAATGTATATAATGCACTGAAAAGCAAAGGGCTTCGCTCAAAGCTTATTCTCCAGGTTCACGACGAGCTCATACTGGATGTATACAAGCCTGAACTCGATGAGGTGAAGGCGATCGTCAAGCATGAAATGGAAACTGCCGCCCAGCTCCTGGTGCCTCTTGTTGTAGATATAGGCACAGGAAATACCTGGTACGATGCCAAATAGGAGCGAACGATGAAGGTAATAGGTATCACCGGTGGGATTGGTTCAGGAAAGTCAACAGTTACAGCAATGATAAGGGACCTTGGTATCCCTGTCATAGATGCGGATGAGATATCAAGAAAGCTGTCTCAAAAAGGCGGGAGGGTATGGCAGGCAATATTTGATTGCTTTGGCCCTGACTACTTTCTGCCTGACGGGACACTGGACCGCAAGGCTCTGGCAAATTTGGTGTTTGCAGACGGAGATAAGAGAGAAATGCTCAACAGGATCACCCATCCCCTGATAAAGCAGGAGGTCCTGGAAAGGATAGGGGAAATCAGAGAAAAGGGACTCGACAGGATAGTCTTTGTAGATGTCCCCTTGCTTTTTGAGTCAGGATGGGACGAAATGGTCGACGAAACATGGGTAGTCACTGTGCCTGAAAGCATTCAGATAGAACGGCTTATCAAACGGGACGGTTATACCATGAGCCAGGCAATGCAAAGGATAAAGAGTCAGATGAGCCTGGAGGAAAAGTGCAGAAGGGCTGATATAGTGATCGACAACTCCTTGTCTTTAGAGCATACAAGGGAACAGGTATTAAGGCAGCTTGACCAAAAGGTACAGGAGGACAGATAATGCAACGGCAAAGAGGCCGGAAAGCCCGCAAAATTGCGCTAATCCTGGCTATAATCATAATAGCATCCGGATATATGTTGTATCAAAGCGACTATGTCAAGAGGATCAGGTATCCCCTTAAGTATAAAGAGCATATTCAAAGATATGCCGCCGAATATTCCCTTGATTCATACCTGGTTGCATCAGTGATCTGGGTCGAGAGCAAATATGATTCCAGCGCCGTATCCAGGAAAAATGCAAGAGGCCTCATGCAGCTCATCCCTGAGACAGCCAGGTGGGGCGCAGAAAAAATCGGGATCCATGATTTTGACGATGCCATGCTTTTCGATCCGGCTGTCAACATCAGACTCGGATGCTGGTATCTTAACTACCTGTTTCGTCAGTTCCCAGGCAACGTCCAGCTCGTGCTGGCTTCCTACAATGGCGGGATAGGCAATGTCAAAGCATGGCTGGAAAACAAGGAGTACAGTACAGATGGAAAAACTCTTGATTACATCCCGTTTGGCGAAACCGGGATCTATGTTGACCTGGTAATGAAAACGTACTATATATATAAGCAGATATATCCTGACTTATGACCATGCTCATGCAGAAAGGGTTTGCATTATGAAAAAGCTTTTTGCTATACTGCTGGCTTTTGTCTTCATGTTCATGTCTGCATGCGGGCTGCTGGAAGTCCCTGAACCTACACCTTTTGAAAACGGTGATGATGATCACAGGGAGACAGAGCCTGTACCACAAAAGGGCGGCAGCCTGAAGGTCCCTGTTACACAAATCGGGACCTGGAACCCTTTACTGGTAGACTCTGTGGATGTACTGAACTTCATGAGCCTGATTTATGAGAGTGTTGCAGCCTTAGACGAAAATCTTCGCCCTGTGCCGGCGCTTGCTTCGGGCTGGGAGGTTTCAGCCGATGGCCGGCTTTGGACCTTCAGCATGAGAAAAGATGCAAAATGGCACAATGGCGAACCTGTAACGGCCGAGGATGTGATATTTACATTCGAAGCACTTCAGAGCGGGCTTTTGGACTCCTATTATCAGAAGCACCTATATGGCAACGGCAACATCCTTGAGATAGGACTCAGGAACAATGACCTCTATACCTTTTATGTCAGACTGGCCGAACCGGATTCGAATCTGGCAAGCAAAATGACCTTTCCGGTTGTATCAAAAAGCTACTATGTGTCCGTAGAAAACATGATGAAGAAAAAAGATGATCTGTCCAGACTGCCTGTAGGGACCGGCCCGTATATGATCGACAGAGAACATGAGTATGACGGACAAAGCATAACCCTGGTGAGGAACGAAGCGTGGTGGGGCGGAGAAACATATATAGACAAAATCACGGGGATCGTCTACTCTACAAATGAGGAAGCCAGGAACGCATTCTTCAACAGCGAGGTAGACCTGGTAGATACGATGGCGATATATGTCAACATTCATTCAGTGCCTGACAAGGTGGATCTGTACAAGTTCATGACCAACAATTATGAATTCCTGGGACTTAACAATTCAAGCCCAGTATTGGATGATATAAATGTCAGGAAAGCGATAGCCTATGCTATCGACCGCAAGGAGATCATCTCAAAGGTATATCAGAACAATGCCGAAACCGTCGACGTACCTATCCCACCAAGCCATTGGCTTTACAACAGCACCTACAGGGTCTATGACTATGATGCAGAAAAAGCGGTAAAGCTCCTTAGAGAATCGGGCTGGGGGGATATAGACGGGAATGGTGTTCTGGACAAGCTGGTAAACAACCAGAAGATAGAACTGAACCTTAAAATCATCACCAACAGCGACAATGACTTCAGGCGGGATACACTTAATCTGATCGAAAAGCACCTTGAGAGGGTAGGCTTCAATGTTGAGACGCAAATAGTTGATCTGGAAGTACTGGCGAATGAGATCATTCCTGAGAAAGCCTTTGACGCGATTTTGCTGGGCTATCACCTGGATTATGCCCTTGATCTCAGATTCGCATTTCATTCTGGTGAGATAGGGAATGGCATGAGCAATTTCATGGGTTATGCCAGCGAAGAACTGGACAGCCTGTTGGATGCCGCAGCCTGGTCGCTTGATGAAAATGAGCTGAAACTAAACTATGAAAAGCTCCAGCAGCATATGATAAAAGACTTGCCTGTGATCAGCCTGTACTTTCGTACCGGTTCCCTGCTGGTAAACAGAAGGGTACATAGGGTAGGGAGGTACTTTCAGCTTGGGATCTATAGGAATATAAAGGACTGGTTTATAAGCGAATAATTAAAGTTAAAGTATTGACAACATGAAACACCGTCGCTATAATATTGTTTGTAGCGCCTGGAGCGCTGTTGACAAACAGGCGAGAGTGCTGGAATTGGCAGACAGGCACGTTTGAGGGGCGTGTGTCGTATGGCGTACGGGTTCAAGTCCCGTCTCTCGCACCATTGATTGCAGCAAAACATAAAAAAGCCCAAGTTAATTGGGCTTTTTTATTTGCAGATGAGTTTCAGATATTTCTGTTTTGTGCTCTTATCTACCGCATCTACTTGCACAAGTAAAAGCATGATAAATGGGCAAATTATAAATAGCATCCTCATGACGTGGTACACGGGTGAAGCCAATGAAAGGCGAGGCTGTGAAGAAAATTTGCCATAATGCGAAGATCCTGGTCCTGGGAGCCGTTATCGGCCTGTGCAACGGCTTGTTTGGCGCAGGCGGAGGAATAGTAGCCGTATCGTCCATGGTTTATTTACTAGGCCTTAGCGAGCATGATGCGCACGCAACTGCCATATCGGTCATACTGCCACTGGCTGTAATAAGTGCATTTATATACTTTAGAAGCGGTCATCTGGATCTCGATATCCTGGCCCCTGTAGCTCTTGGAGAAGTAATAGGCGCAATAGCCGGGGCCTGGCTCCTTAAGTATACATCGTCTGTTTTACTAAGAAGGATATTTGCAATGTTCATTATATTTGCAGCATTAAGGATGATATTTTGAAGATGCTTTTGGTTTTAATCGGGATCATCACAGGAATAATAAGCGGTATGGGCATAGGAGGCGGGACTGTGCTCATTCCTGTCCTGCTTTTCTGTACAGGTGTATCACAACATACAGCCCAGGCTACAAATCTGGCCGCATTTATTCCCAGTGCTCTGGCAGCCCTCTATATACATATCAGGAATAAGCGGGTAAAGCTCAGACTTGCAATGCTGCTGCTTACGGGGGGGATAGCGGGCGCATTATTGGGTTCATTTGCCGCAGACAGTGTCCAGGCAGATGTACTGGGCAGGATATTTGGATTTTTTCTGCTGGTTATGGGTATTTATGAGCTTTTCAGAAAATAGGTGCGGTTTGGTAGAGAATCTGATAAAGACGCAAATAAATCACAAAATTATATAATAATAAGTTTTTTTATGTTATAATGTATTCGAAATCATACAAGCTTGTACAATAACCTGAAGAGGTCTTTGACTTCGGAGGGTTATTTTAGTGTCAGCGGGATGTTAGAATTTTAACAAACCTAACGTTGGCTTCTTGGGGATTTTTTATAATAGTATTTAGTGAGGTGTAAATAGTGGCAAAAGGATTATTTACATTTAGCGGAGGGGTACACCCCCCTCATCGCAAGCATTATACAGAAGATATTAAAGTTGAGCCATGCAGGGTACCTGATATAGTTGTTATACCTATGCAGCAGCATATAGGCGCACCATGTGAGCCTTTGGTTAAGCCCGGTGATTCGGTAAAGGTAGGCCAGAAGATAGGGGAACCAAAAGGCTTTGTTAGTGCACCCGTACATTCCAGTGTATCTGGTGTGGTCAAATCTATCGAGATGTACAACAGTCCTGGCGGAGGCAAGGTCTTATCGGTAATCATTCAAAATGATGGATCGGATACCCGGGTAGAGCCTGATATACCTTTGAATATCGACCTGCTTAGCCCTGCACAGTTGAAAAAAATAGTGCTTGAAGCCGGTATTGTAGGCATGGGGGGTGCCGCATTCCCGACCCATGTAAAGCTCTCACCGCCTGCTGATAAGAAAATCGATACAGTTATATTGAACGGTGCCGAATGTGAACCATATCTGACTTCAGATTACAGGCTGATGGTAGAATCCCCGGAGCAGATCATCAGCGGCTTGAAGATCATCATGAAAATACTCGGAGTCAGCAGCGGCATTATTGGTATAGAGGACAACAAGCCAAAAGCCCTGCAATCAGTCAAGGCGGCAGCAGCCGGAGAGCAAAACATCAAGGTGGTCAGCTTAAGGACCAAATACCCGCAGGGAGCTGAAAAGCAACTGATTTATGCTCTCACGAAGCGCATGGTACCTTCGGGCGGACTGCCAATGGATATTGGTGTAGTCGTCAACAATGTCGGGACAGCGGCTGCCATACACAAGGCGGTAGATCTGGGTGAACCCCTGTATCAGCGTATTGTTACCGTTTCAGGCAGCGCTGTAAAGGAGCCTAAGAATCTGTTAGTCCGTATAGGTACTACATTCAGGGATGTTATAGACTTCTGCGGCGGCTTGGTCGAAGAGCCGGCAAAGGTCATATCCGGCGGCCCTATGATGGGTATCGCGCAGCATACCCTGGATGTGCCTGTGGTCAAAGGTACATCAGGCATCCTTGTGCTGACGAAGAAGGAAGCTGAGCTACCCGAGCCTTCTGCTTGCATACGTTGCGGCAGATGTGTAGAAGTATGCCCGATCAACCTGATGCCGCTTCAGTTGAGCAATGCAGCCCTGAAAGGCATCCTGGAAGAAGCAGAGGCTCTCCATGCCATGGACTGTATCGAATGCGGGAGTTGTTCATTTATCTGCCCGGCCAAAAGGCCCCTGGTGCATTCGATCAAGATGGTTAAAAAGGAGATCACGGCCAGGAGAAAACGCAGTGCATCATCCTGATGTTCAGATCAGGCCATCATGTACTTTCAAATAACAAGGTTTTGGAGGGTTTAAATTGAGTATGTTGACCGTTACATCAGCTCCCCATATAAGGTCCAAAGACTCAGTTTCGAGAATAATGCTTGATGTCGTGCTCGCCCTTTTGCCTGCCGGCATATTCTCTGTTTACCTGTATGGGACAAGAGCTCTTCTGACGATTATTTTGGGTGTTGCATCTGCGGTATTGACAGAAGCATTGATCCAGAAGCTGACCAAAAAGCCTGTAACAATATATGATCTAAGCGCAGTGGTCACCGGGTTGCTGCTGGCATACAACCTGCCGCCTTCCGCTCCCTGGTGGCTGCCCGTCATAGGGTCTGCCATAGCCATCGCACTTGTTAAGCATGTATTCGGCGGGCTTGGCAATAATTTTATGAATCCTGCACTAGCAGCCCGTGCCATCCTGCTTGCAGCGTGGCCGGTGCAAATGACCTCCTGGATCATTCCAAATACGGAGTCAATAAGTTCAGCTACTGCAGATGCTGTCAGCTCGGCCACACCCCTGGCTATACTAAAAGGGGCCGAGGGCGTGCTTCCTTCCCTAAAGGATGCAATTATAGGCAATATAGGCGGGACGATTGGCGAGGTGTCAGCCGTTGCCTTGCTTTTAGGCGCTGCATACCTTTTGTATAGAAAAGTAATAACCTGGCATATACCAGCAGCCTATATAACAACTACGTTCGTGCTTGTGACCTTGCTTGGGGGTAGAGGCCTTGAAACCGGAATATATCATATATTTGCAGGAGGCCTGATCCTGGGTGCCTTTTATATGGCTACCGATTACTCATCATCACCCATAACAGTCAAAGGGAAGCTGATAATGGGCATAGGCTGCGGGATATTGACAGCAGTCATCAGGCTGTACGGCGGATATCCGGAAGGTGTCAGCTATTCGATATTGCTGATGAATGTAGCAGCACCGCTTATTGACAAATATACTATGCCGCGCGTATTTGGGGAGGTGAAGCAGCATGCATGATATGCTTAAGCTTGGATTCAGACTGTTCATAATAACGGTTATCGCAACCTTTGCATTGGCCCTGACCAATATGCTGACGGCAGAACCCATTCAGGAGCAGATCCGCATTGCTGAAGATGAAGCCCGGAAAGCAGTATTGAGTAATGCTGAAAGCTTCGAGGCGGTAAAGACATCTTCAGAAGAAGATGCTTCCGGCGGATACCCATATATTATGGAGGTTTATAAGGGTATTGCAGGTAATGAAGTGACAGGCTACACCATCAAGGTGGCAAATCGCGGTTACGGCGGAAAACTGATCATTATAGCAGGAGTTAATTCAGACGGGAATATAGAGGGAGTACGTTTGATACAGCATTCGGAAACGCCGGGTTTGGGCGCTAAGGCTGAACAACCTGATTTTATGGATCAGTTCAGCGCGAAATCGGCCAATGGTCAGTTAGTGCTTAAAGAAGATATCTCTGCCATATCAGGTGCTACTATAACCTCGCGAGCCGTTACCAATGCAGTTAATGCTGCACTTGATTATTACCGCAATGAACTGTCGAACGGGGGTGGCAAGTGATGAAAGTCAAAGAGGTTTTGATAAACGGTATTGTAAAAGAAAATCCTACATTCCGTCTTGTCTTAGGCATGTGTCCCACGCTGGCATTGACGACGGCTGCCATAAACGGAGTGGGCATGGGACTGGCGGTAGTATTCGTACTGGCCTTGTCAAACCTGTTTATTTCTCTGTTAAGGAACTTTATCCCTGCCAAGGTGAGAATCCCTGCTTTTGTAGTGATAATCGCTGCTTTTGTTACTATAGTAGATATGGTTATGCACGCATATACTCCTGGGCTCTATGAAGCACTGGGATTGTATATACCTCTGATCGTGGTCAACTGCATAATCCTGGCGAGAGCAGAATCCTTTGCATCCAAGAACGGTCCCTTCCTGTCCTTTATGGATGGGGTTGGCATGGGTATCGGATTTACGATCGCTCTGGTAATAATCGGCATAATAAGAGAACTCCTGGGCGCTGGTTCCATCTTTGGTTATAAAATACTGGGCGAAGGCTCTATAACAGGCCTGAGCTTTCTGAGCAACATCGAGCCGGCCATCATAATGATACTTCCTCCCGGTGCATTCTTTACGCTGGGGCTTTTGCTGGCGTTGCTCAACAAACTGACTGACCGGAAAAAGCAGGCATGAAAACTTGAGGTCAAGGAGGAATATCTATGGATTATGCAGTTAAACTATTCGTGATCCTTTTAAGTTCGATACTTGTCAACAACTTCATAATGTCGCGGTTTCTAGGGATCTGTCCGTTCCTCGGGGTCTCAAAGAGGGTATCGACCGCAATGGGCATGGGTCTAGCAGTGACTTTTGTCATAGCGATGTCTTCGGTTATCACATACCTGGCCCATCATTTCATACTGGTCAAGCTGAATATGGAATACATGCAGACACTGGCATTTATCCTGATAATAGCTGCCCTTGTACAGTTCGTGGAAATGGTCATACAAAAGACCAGCCCTTCACTGTATCAGGCCCTGGGCGTATATTTGCCGCTCATCACGACCAACTGTGCTGTATTGGGTGTTGCCATCATCAATATTGAAGAAGGCTATGACCTGCTGCAAACCTTGATCAACGGAACGGGAAGTGCTTTGGGCTTTACACTTGCCATAGTCTTGTTTGCCGGTATCAGAGAGCGGCTGGAACAGTCCGATATTCCCAAACCAATGCAAGGCTTCCCGATAGCCATGATAACAGCAGGCCTGATGTCAGTAGCATTTTTGGGCTTCCAGGGACTAATCAAATAGGGGGTTGAACAGATGGTAGAGCAATTACTTCTTCCCGTAGTCAGTCTGGGAGGTCTGGGACTCTTGTTCGGAGTTGCATTAGGTTTTGCTGCAAAAAAGTTTGCAGTCGAGAAGGACCCCCGGATAGACATGGTAAGGGAGGTTTTACCCGGAGCAAATTGCGGTGGATGTGGTTATCCGGGTTGTGACGGTCTAGCATCAGCCATAGTGGAAGGAAAGGCACCGGTCAATGCCTGTCCGGTCGGTGGCTTGAGTGTGGCTGAAAAAGTCGGAGCGATCATGGGTGTAGAAGCAGGAACAGTGGAGCGTAAGGTCGCTGTTGTCTTGTGCCAGGGTGATTGCGATAAGGCAGTTGATAAATTTAAGTATGAAGGTATTATGGATTGCGTTGCGGCATCAATGCTGCAGGACGGACATAAGGGCTGCAGCTACGGATGCCTGGGACTTGGTACCTGCGAACGGGTATGCGCTTTTGATGCCATCCATGTCAATGACAAGGGGATAGCTGAAGTAGACAGGGAGAAATGCACGGCTTGCAGTAAATGTGTTGTTGCATGCCCCAAAAACATAATAGAGCTGATCCCTGAGACAAGCCTTGTCCAGGTGAGGTGCAAATCAACAGACAAGGGCAAGGATGTAAAGGCAAACTGCAAAATAGGATGTATTGGCTGCCAGATATGCGTAAAGGCTTGCAAATTTGATGCTATCACATTTGAAAACAACCTTGCTCGTATCAACTACGACAAGTGCGTCAATTGTATGGTTTGCGCAGAAAAATGCCCTACAGGTGCAATCAAGGCTGATTTTTCTAAAAGAAAAACAGCATTGATAGACGATGACCTTTGTATTGGCTGCACCATATGCAAAAAGAATTGCCAATTTGATGCTATAGAAGGGGAACTGAAACAGAAGCACACTGTTATCGCGGACAAATGCACAGGCTGTGGTATATGCGAGAAGAAGTGCCCCAAAAAAGCCATAACCTTGATTTAAAGACCATAGCTTTGAGCTTGCAGTAGGTACCTAACAGACTGCAAGCTTTTTTATTTAGAAAAATCGGGCAGAAAAGCATAGAATCGACCAACGGGTGATATTATTACATTTCATAAAATGATGTGTGCAAGCCAAACTAGTGACAAGGAGGCGATTGTATGAGAATAAGACGCGGCTTTGTCTTCAGTTTGGCTTTTACTGTTTTAGCAGCATTGCTCATAGTTTCTTGCGCCCCGGCCAGAAGGCCTGAGAATACACCAACGAATGAACCTGGACGGCAGACAAGGTTCGTACCCGGACCTGATATGCGCAGGCCATATATGTCACCTATGCCTTCACCGGGAATTCGCCCATGGAACAGGACTCCCAGAAGAGTGCCGGGACCAACTCCGGGTTCAACAGGAAGCATGCAGGAGCGGGCTGAACTCCTGGCAGATGCGGCAGCAGAGCAAAAAGAAATAGAATCAGCCACCTGTTTGATCACTGGTAATACGGCACTGATAGGTGTGCAATTTGACAAGCAGTACAAGGGTGAGTTGACCGACAGGATCAAAAAAGCAGTTGAGGAAAAGGTCAAAGCCAAGGACGACCGGATAAAACGTGTAATAGTAACTGCTGATCCGGACATGGTGTCAAGAATCGAAGATATTTTCAAGGATATAGGCAAAGGGAAGCCATTATCAGGATTTGTTAAGGAAATCAATGAGATGATAAATCGTATACAGCCACGTTAAGAAAAGGGAGACCACAATCTCCCTTTTTTATGCATATGCATATCAATACAGGCTCTAAGCCTCTTAGTCCATCCAATGGGTTCTTGACTATGCAAAATACAGTTTATATAATTCAAGTAAGGCTATTGGGATATAGTCTTACTATTTTTCGAGGAGTGATCAGCATGAGTCCTGAATTTACTTTATTCGGGCTTACGTTTCATTGGTATGGGATCATAATAGCCTGCGGCGTTATGTTAGGAGTACTAATTGCAATGCGAAGGTCAAGGTACTTTGGACTTGATCCTGATACAGTCATAGATTTTGGGCTGATGGCGATCCCGATGGCTATAATCGGTGCCAGGCTTTATTACGTCATATTTGAGTGGGACAGCTACAAGGGCGATCCAATAAGGATCCTTTATATATGGGAAGGCGGACTTGCAATATATGGAGGAGTATTGGCAGCGATACTGGCAGGTATCATATTTACAAAGTGGAGGAAAATAGATTTCTGGTCTCTGGCTGACCTAGGTTCTCCATGCCTGATCCTGGGCCAGGCGATTGGCAGATGGGGCAATTTCATCAACCAGGAGGCCTACGGCTATGCGGTCGAAAATCCAGCCTTGCAATGGTTTCCCTTTGCTGTCTACATAACCGACGGAATGAGGCCAGGGGACCATGGGTGGTTCTTGGCGACCTTCTTTTATGAATCAATGTGGAATTTTCTCGTGTTCCTGTTCCTCCTCTATTACACCAAAAAGCGCAAGCGCACCGGAGAGGTATTTTTGCTGTATCTGATCCTGTACTCGGCCGGCAGGATAGTGATCGAAGGTCTCAGGACCGACAGCCTTATGTTCAACCTGTTCGGCACAGAGCAAAGGGTATCCCAGTGGCTGAGCGGCCTGCTCATTATAATAGGAGTAGCGATATTTATATATCGCCGCAAAAATGCAGCTCCGATCGTAGCGGCAGTATCCGGCGCAGAGACCCATGCGCAGCCCCTGGAACCGGTTGATGGACCGGCAGATAGTATGGGTACTGTAAGCTCTGACGAAAGCAAAGTCGAGACACCTGCAAAATACGAGACAGAACAAGAGGACAATGTGGAGAAAGATGAAAATGAGTCAATGGCAGCGGTTCAGCCTGAAGCCAATAATGATCAGGCTGAAGAATCGCTCAATAAAGAATGATCCAAAGATAAGAATGACCAATATTGGATGAAACAAAAAATAACGGCGGCCGACAGCTGCTGTTATTTTTTTCCATCAACGAATTCCGCATTAAATAAAAAAAGATGGAAATTATATTTACAGGCTTAGTTAACCGGTAATTAAATCGGAAGAAAGGAGCGAGCATATGGCTGATAATATGGAGACCCGAAGAGAGGGTGAAGAAAGGAACAAGGATAGAAGCTGGATCGGCTTGATAATCAGATTTATAGTTGCTGCTATCGTCTTGATGATCACTGCTTATGTAACGCCAGGTTTTTCCAGGATGAGCTTTGGTACCGCTTTGCTGGCTGCTATTATTATAGCTGCATTGGATTACATCATACAAAAGGTGTTCAAAATCGATGCTTCACCCTTTGGAAGGGGAATAATAGGCTTTATTACAGCAGCTGTCATCATCTACATCACGCAGTTCATTGTACCCGGAATGGAGGTAACTCTTTTGGGTGCGATCATCGGTGCAGCTGTAATAGGTATCATTGATGCGATAATTCCGACAAATGTTGTCTGAGAATCTTAAAAATATGACACAAAAATGAGGGCAGAAAGACATTCTGTCCTTTGTTTTTGCTTTTGTAAGTTGAAATGCAGGTGTTGATACTGTATAATGTAGTCATGGGTGCATGTACTTTAAAATATTAAATACTGCGAGCAATGCTTGCACAGCCCTATACGGAGATGGAGATTGCATGGATCTTGAGTTATTATCTCAGGTTTTTGACTCTATTAAGAATGAAGACATCAAGCTTGAGGATATGCCTGAATACAGGCTATATGTATCTCAGCTGGAAGAATTTTTCGACAAAAGGCTTGGTAAGGGTTTGGGTGATGAAGAGGAGCGAAAGACCATATCCAAGACAATGGTCCAGAATTATATTAAGGATGGCTTGCTAATGCCTCCGGAGGGCAAGTGCTACAACAGAAGCCATGTAGTCTTGCTGACCCTTATCTATAACTTGAAGTCCATTCTGGCTATCAAAGATATCAAAAAGCTATTGGCTCCGATACTCAAAGAAGTTGATGACGAGAGCAACAGTACAGATATCGAGTATATATATGATGGTTATCTCAAGCTCAAGGACAAATCCTTGAAGCGTTTTTTCAACTCGGTGACAGACCGTCATAAACTTGTCCTGGAGCTGCCTAAGCTCGAAAACAAAACGGAAGAGGAGTGGAGCAAGATCCAGCTGATGCTTTTTGTTGCGACTCTGGTGGCTGAAGCCAATAATCAGAAGAAGATCGCAGAATATATAATTGAAACGTTTTTCAAGGGCTGAAAAATGTATGACATTTTCAGGTTAGGATTGGCATTGGGCTATAGTGACAGACTATAGCCCTTTTGTTATAAAAGCTATAAAAAATACAGCGTTTATTATATAAATTATTGAATATTTGAATATTCACACAATTCGGTTGATATACGGTATTTAATACTATATAATGGTGGTAATATTTATACTGTTAAATTGTTGATTACATTACAATAGTCTATAGATTGCACCACATAATACTGTATTGCCAAACTCGATGCCTGCAGAGAGTTTGACAAGATGAAAGGAAGATCTATAGTGGCCAAGAAAAGGGTTCATTATGTGCAGAAAAAGGGCAGTATCAAGAAAATCAACACCCTGCCGGGAAAGTACATAGTTGTTACTAACCATGCCGTGAAAAGGTACCAGGAACGGATAAAGATGATGAATGAGACAAAAGCTCAGAATGCGATCATTGAATGTGTCAAGCGGAGCAGGATGATCGCACTGACCAAATATGGCGGACGTGAAATCAGGGAAAACAAAGGTGCTGTATTTGTTTGTGAGCTTCACGGCAATATCCTTTATGTCATAACAGTGCTGCAAAGCCAGGTGGACCTGAGATTCGTCGTATAGTTGGATTTAGTGAGGTCACGTACGGGCTGTCCTTCAGACAGCCCGCTTATTTTGTGGAAATATGATTATTTAAGTAGTATAATTATGACTAATAATATATGACAGAGGCGAGCTACGATGCGTAATTTAACCATGATGACAGACCTATACCAGTTGACTATGATGTATGGGTACTATAAGACCGGTATCATGAACAAAGAGGCCGTATTCGATCTCTTTTTCAGAAAGTCTAGGCAGGATAGCGCATACAGCATTGCTGCCGGGCTTGAGCAAGTGATAGATTATATCAACAACCTGCATTTTGAGAAGAATGACCTGGAATATCTGGACAGCCTGAAGTTGTTTGATGCAGGATTTCTTGACCTTCTCCGGGAGCTTAGGTTCACGGGGGATATTTACGCGGTTCCGGAGGGTACGGTGGTTTTTCCAAATGAGCCTATCCTGCGTGTCAAAGCGCCTCTTTTTCAGGCTCAGCTTATTGAAACAGCCCTCCTTAACATCATCAACCATCAGTCACTCATAGCTACAAAGGCTAGCAGGGTCGTGTATGCTGCCCAGGGCGGAAGTGTGCTGGAGTTTGGACTCAGGAGGGCCCAGGGCCCTGATGCAGGTATTTACGGAGCAAGGGCAGCTATCATCGGCGGATGTACTGCCACATCCAATGTTATGACAGGACAACTCTTCGGTATCCCGGTCAAAGGCACACACAGCCATAGCTGGGTCATGAGTTTCCCTGATGAGCTGACCGCTTTCAGGGCTTATGCAGAAGCCTTCCCGGACAACTGCCTTCTGCTTGTTGATACCTATGATACCTTGAACAGCGGGGTCCCGAATGCCATAAAGGTGTTTAGGGAGCTTAGGGAAAAGGGATACGAGCCCTTGGGTATCCGCTTAGACTCCGGAGATTTGGCCTATTTGAGCAAGGCGGCGCGGAAAATGCTGGACGAAGCCGGGTTCAAGGATGCAAAAATCGTTGCCTCCAACGACCTGGATGAAGAGCTGATATGGGACCTTAAAGCTCAGGGGGCTGCTATCGATATATGGGGTGTTGGCACGGCGTTGATTACAAGCAAGGATTGTCCGGCTATGAATGGTGTCTATAAGATGTCGGCAGAGGAATCGGAAGGTAGGCTGATCCCAAAGATCAAGATATCTGAGAACAGCGACAAAATAACAAATCCTGGTTATAAAAAGGTATTTCGCATATATAACAACCAGAGAAAAGCGATAGCGGACCTGATCACCCTTGAAGATGAAGAAATAGACACGAGCAAGCCCCTGACAATCTTCGATCCGGTAGATACATGGAAAAGGATGACACTTACGAACTACACGGTCAGGGAGTTGTTGGTGCCCATATTCAAGGAAGGCAAGCAGGTTTATCAGACCCCAAGTCTGACTGAAATACAAAAATATGCAAAAGAAGAGCTGGATACCCTGTGGGATGAATATAAACGCTTGAAGAAGCCTCATAAATATAAAGTCGACTTGTCGCAGAAGCTTTATGACCTGAAGGAAAAGCTCCTAAAGGAGTATTCATTCGAAAAGCCATAACGTGTTATAAGAAAATATGATAACGCCGATCCGAACTTTTTCATACCATATTATAGTTCAATGAAACGGAGCTGGTGGTATGAGATTCGGATTGGCGCTTTCGGGCGGGGCGCTGCGGGGTGTCGCCCATATAGGTGTCCTAAAAGCCTTGAGTGAAAATGGACTGTATCCCTCATATATATCCGGGACCAGTGCAGGCAGTATGGTAGCAGCATTGTATGCCTGCGGCTATAGTGCTGTAGAAATGGAAAAGATAGCCCTTAACCTGGACAATGGCATTTATGATCCGGATTATCCTGGTATGCTGCGCGGGATCGTGCAGTGGATCTTGCACAGGGATTTCGATTGGGACGGCTTTCTCAAAGGCAATGAAGTGGAAAAGCTTATGAAAAGGCTGACCAATGGCATTTCTGTCAAAGAAGTCAGGATGCCTTTGGCGATAACGGCCGTAGACATAAATGCAGGCAACACTGTGATGTTTGTCAGCCGCAAGAGGGGATTGGCCGACACCAGGCATGTCATTTTCAAGGATGATGTACCTCTGTATAAGGCTGTAAGAGCAAGTACAGCTATTCCTTCGGTGTTCCAGCCTGTCATAATAGACGGCATGCGACTTGTTGATGGCGGAGTGACCGAAAATGTGCCTTCAGGGGTCCTGCGTATGATGGGGGCCAGGGTCGTTATAGGCATCAACCTGGGATATAGCGGTCAGAGACGGTCGGAGGTAAACAATATCTTAGAGATAGGCAGCCAGGCAATAGATATAATGGCATACCAAATCACGCGTCTGAAGGCCAATACCTGTGACCTGATGATAAATCCTGATATTTATGATATAGGCATGACAGATTTTCACAGGGTAGCCGAGTGTATACAAAGGGGCTATGAAAGCATTATCAGCAATCTTCCGGCAATAAAAAAGTTGATAAGAAGTTAAAATTCGACTTCGCCATTCTACAAAAAAAGCAGCCCTGTTATGCTACTGTTTTGTTGTAGAAGGGGGAATGCACATATGAAAATGCAGTTTTCCACTGCGCTGCTGGGGTACAATAGAAAACAGGTGATGGAATATATCAAGGATATCAAAAAAGAGTACGAATCGGATCTTAGCAAGCAAAAGGATAGACTGCTGGAGCTGATAGAGGAGAATAGAAAGCTTAAAAACGAGGTGCAGGCTCAGAACGAAAAAATCAGCCAGTTGAAGGAGCAGGAAAAGTATATAACCAAGGTGCTGGTCGTGGCTGAGCAAAGAGCCCAGAGCATAATTGAAGAAGGCAAGCGAAGGTCCTTAGAGGAATTGAACCGGCTTAAGGCTGAAAAACAGAGATGGACTGAGAAGCAGAAGGAGATAAGGTCGGACCTTCTTGATTTTGAGAAAACGATAGTGCACTTGCTCGAAAAGTTCAGGGATGACATAAACTATTATGCATCTCAGGAGATAAGCGAGTCTCTGCTTATTGATGATCAAGTAGAAGAAAAACAAGAAAAAAAAGTGATTGCCTGAAAGCAACCACTTTTTTATTTTGTAATTTTATTCTCTGCGCTTTAGTACATGGGGGGCATTCCGCCGCCTTGGCCTGCCGGAGTCTCCTTTTCCGGAATCTCGGCAACCAGGCTTTCAGTTGTCAGTACCATGGCAGCTATGCTGGCAGCATTCTGGAGTGCAGAACGTGTAACCTTTGTGGGATCTATAATACCCTTGGCTACCATGTCGCAGAACTCACCCTTGGCTGCATCGAAGCCAAAGTTGGGTTCTTTGCTGTTCTTCACGCGCTCAGCGATTACTGAGCCTTCAAGGCCGGCATTGGTGACTATCTGTCTCAGTGGCTCTTCAAGGGCGCGTTTTACGATGTTGATACCGGTCTTCTCATCACCCTCAGCCTCAAGAGCTTCCACGGCTGCAATAGCTTTGATCAGCGCTGTACCGCCACCGGGGATGATACCTTCTTCGATACCCGCCCTTGTAGCATTGAGTGCGTCCTCTATTCTGAGCTTCTTTTCCTTCAGCTCGGTTTCAGTAGCAGCACCGACTTTGATGACGGCTACACCGCCAGACAGCTTGGCAAGCCGCTCTTGAAGCTTCTCACGATCGTAGTCGGAGGTTGTCACTTCGATCTGGGCTTTGATCGAGCTGATGCGGTTCTTTATCTCTGCAGGATCGCCGGCACCTTCAACGATGGTTGTATTTTCTTTGTCGACACGGACGGTGCGTGCACGACCCAGATGATCGATGGTGGCTTCCTTGAGATCAAGGCCGACTTCTTCGGAAATCACGGTGCCGCCTGTCAGAACGGCAATGTCTTTGAGCATATCCTTTCTTCTGTCACCGAAGCCTGGCGCTTTGACAGCAACGCATGTAAAGGTGCCACGGAGCTTATTCAGTACAAGGGTAGCAAGAGCCTCGCCTTCGACATCCTCTGCGATTATGAGCAGCTTCCTGCCCTGTTGTACGATCTGCTCAAGGATCGGCAGGATCTCCTGGATATTGGAGATTTTCTTGTCAGTGATGAGTATGTAAGCATCATCGAGTACAGCTTCCATTTTTTCTGTGTCAGTTACCATATAGGCAGAGATGTAACCTCTGTCGAATTGCATACCTTCTACGACTTCCAGTTCAGTATGCATTGTCTTTGACTCTTCGACAGTGATAACACCGTCGTTTCCGACCTTTTCCATAGCATCGGAAATCAACCGGCCGATTTCAGAGTCGGCAGCGGAGATAGAAGCGATCTGAGCGATCGATTCCTTGTTTTCAATGGGCTTGCTTTGTGCTTTCAATGACTGCACAGCAGCTTCGACAGCCTTGTGGATGCCTCTTCCCAGGACCATGGGATTAGCTCCTGCAGCTACGTTTTTCAGACCTTCACGAATGATAGCCTGGGCAAGCACAGTAGCTGTAGTAGTACCGTCACCGGCCACGTCATTGGTCTTGCTCGCTACTTCCTTAACGAGCTGAGCACCCATGTTTTCAAAGGGGTCTTCCAGTTCGATCTCTTTGGCTATGGTAACACCATCGTTTACTATTTGAGGTGAACCGAATTTTTTGTCCAATACTACGTTTCTGCCTTTGGGGCCTAATGTGATCTTGACTGTATCAGCCAGAGCATTAACGCCACGCTCCAGCAGTCTTCTGGCTTCCTCGCCGTATTTCAATTGCTTGGCCATGTTTTTCCCTCCATTTTATGATTTTTAACTAGGAATTATATTGTTCAGATCATTCTATAACTGCGAGTATATCGCTCTGACGTACTATGATGAACTCTTCCTCATCCAGCTTGACTTCAGTGCCGGCATACTTTGAATATATCACTCTTTCACCGACTTTGACCTCCATTTTAACTTCCTTGCCATCAAC
>JAKPIB010000039.1 GCA_029549985.1 Bacillota bacterium | reverse complement strand
TCTGCTCGCTTAATACACCGTCTCTTCATGAAAACTATCTGCAAGGCAAAAGAAGGTGCCTTCAAATTTGAAGACACCTCTCTTTACATTCGGTTTATTTACTCTTGGGTTTATCTCTACCCCAACAATTGACATAGAGCCAATAAAAACCCCGGATAACCGGGGTTTTCTGACCAATCCTTGCGATCTTTCTAATTTTGTGACCGAGCTTGGGGATTACCTACGAGCTTGGTAGCAGTCGCTGCATAATATTGGTCTGTCGTTCTTCGGTACGAAAGGTACCTGGGTCGGAGCTCCGCATTCTGCGCATACGGCGTCATGCATTTCTCTCTGTTGTGTCTTTCTGCCTTTTCTGGCATCACGGCAGGATTTGCAACGAGCTGGTTCGTTTTGGAAACCCTTCTCGGCATAAAATTCTTGCTCGCCGGCAGTGAAAACGAATTCATTACCGCACTCTTTGCAAACTAAGGTTTTGTCTTGGAACATGGATCTAATCCCCTCGCTTTAATAATGATATTGTGCTCTCATCTTAGCTGACCTGGTCTTTGCCCCCACACTCGCCGTCTGGAAGCCTCGCTCAAGGCAACTGCCTCCCACTACTACTCCTCGCTATAGTCTTGCCGGGGTGAAGAGTGCATTCAGTGCCTTTTGTTCGCGAACCTGTGCCAAACTCATACAAGAGAGAACAGCTTGGGGATATGAAATCCATATCTTTCGAAAACTTGACAGAACACCTTAGGATCTTCATCCTAACAAACACTATAGGCCGGACTTACATCTAAGTCGCACCATGCTCGTCGAAGTCTGCTTCGACTTACGTGGATCGTTTCGCCTGCGACTAGCATCGATTTTCAACCACAGACCTAAGATTAGAACATACAATGATAGTATAAACCTATTTATGCCATAAAGCAATAGGTATTGTAAAAAATCAATAAAATTAAGCTAAATATTTCTGCCAGTTGCCAGAGTCAGGACATATACTGCACCCGCACCGGCATTTTTGAGCGCCTTGCTGCAGTTGTCAACGGTCGCACCGGTCGTATATATGTCGTCGATCAGCAGTATATCCTTGCCTGCTATTTTGGATGGCTTCACCACATGAAAAGCATCCCTCAGGTTCTCCTCCCTTTCCCGCCTGCTCAGCCTTGTCTGGGTACCCGTGTCGACTCTTCTGACCAGCACGCCGTCTAGACAGGCTATGCGGCACTTGTGTGCCAGGTACTCAGCCAGGAGCAGGGCCTGGTTGAAGCCCCTTGTCTTCAGCTTGTTTTTATGCAAAGGGACCGGGATCGCGATCTGAGCCTTCCAGCCTGAGGCTCTGTAAAGCTCTGCCATAAAGTATGCAAGGCTCCTGCCCAGATGATATTCCCTGTCATACTTGTACCTGTGTACAAGCCCTCTTACAGGTTCAATATACTCAAATACCGGCAGTCCGGCTTCAAAGGCATGCTCTATGGAAAAGCAGTCAGGGCAGAGCCTGTCCGCCTCAGTTTTCAAGGGCTTTCCGCATTTATGGCACCTGGGGCCTGCAATAAAGGGCAGGCTTGCATGGCAGGTGCCGCAAAACCCGGAATGAGCGCTTTTTTCAAGAGGCGAGCCGCACAGCTCGCAGTATACGCGTGGGTAAATCAGATCAAGGGCTGCGCTTATGATCAGGTTTATCCCATTTTTCCGGCCTCCTCCTTTGTGGGCTCGGTCCATATTATCAGGCGTAAGCTTACGCATCCTAGCCGAAAATATCGAAGCGCAGGCTATATGCTTTCAAGCGTCTGTCCAATCCCGAATAGCGCTTTTCAATATGGTTGTTGTTCACCATCCTGCTGATGATCTCTTCCTTTCCGACGATGACCACGAGCTCCTTTGCCCTGGTTACCGCAGTATACAGGAGATTTCGTGTCATAAGCATAGGCGGTCCGTACACAAGAGGTATGATCACTACCGGAAACTCGCTGCCCTGGCTTTTATGAATCGTAATGGCATAGGCAGGCTCCAGCTCATCAAGCTGGCCGAAATCATACACTGCCAGCCGGTCATCGTCAAACAATACCGACAGGGTCTGTTCTTCGTAGTCTATGTGCTGAATTATGCCCATATCGCCGTTGAAAACGCCCTCACCCTCGTAGAGCACCTCCCTGGCTTTGAGCTTTGACCATTTGAGGCTGTAATTGTTCTTGATCTGCATGACCTTGTCATACTGGCGAAAGATGATCTCTCCTACACGTTTTTCACTCTTGTCAGGAGAAGGCGGATTCAGGGCGCTTTGAAGCTGTATGTTCAGGTTGTGTACGCCAGCAACACCCTTGCGCATGGGCACCAATACCTGTATATCCGTTGCCGGATCGTAGCTGCCATAACCGGGCAGCCTGCGGACTACCAGATCTTTAAGCACCTCCGGCAGGTCCTCCGGGTTTTCCCGCCTGTCAAAGAAAAAGTCCTTGTCCTTGACGTTCAGCAAGGGCAGCTCTCCCTGGTTTATCCTATGGGCATTCACTACTATCATGCTCTCCCGGGCCTGCCTGAAAATCTCCGACAGCTTTACGACCGTGACCGTACCGCTGTTTATTATGTCCTTAAGCACATTGCCGGGCCCGACAGAAGGAAGTTGGTCCACATCGCCGGCCAGCACCAGCCGGGTGCCCGGTACCGTGGCCTTGAGCAGGTTGTAAATGAGCAGGATATCCACCATAGACATTTCATCGATGATTATGGCATCGGTTTTTATGGGGTTTTCCTCATTCCGCTGAAAGCTGCCGCCGTCATCATCACTATAGACATACTCCAGCAGCCTGTGGATGGTTTTGGCTTCGTAACCTGTCGCTTCGGTCATACGCTTGGCTGCCCTGCCCGTTGGGGCTGCCAGCTCAAATTTCAGCCCTTTCTGGATCAGGAGGGAGATGATGCAGTTTATGGTGGTCGTCTTGCCTGTACCAGGCCCACCGGTTATAACGACAATGCCGTTCTCCATGACCTGGATCACGGCTTCCTTTTGCCTGTCGGCCAGCTCTATATGGTGCCTTCGTTCAAAATCTCTGATCTCCTTGTCTATGTCATCGAATCTCACACTGGTCCCGGCTCGGGCAAGGTCTGACAGAAGCCTGGCTGTATTGGCCTCAGCCCTGTGAAGTGACGCCAGGTATACCAGTACACCATCTCCGGTATCCTCCATCACGACAGATTGATTGACAGCAAGCTGCACCAGGGCATTTTCGATCAGGATCCTGTCGACCAATAAAAGCTTTGCAGCCTTATCCACCAGCTCAGCCTTGGGCAAGTACGTATGTCCGTCGGATGCGGCCTGGGCCAGCACATACCTTGTGCCCGCAGCGGCCCTGTCTATGGAGTTTGGATCTATGCCCAGCCTGGCTGCGATCGCATCTGCTGTCTTGAAGCCGATCCCTTCAATGTCTTCAGCCAGGCGGTATGGGTTTTGTTTGATCAGCCCTATCGTATTGCTCCCGTACCTTTTGTATATCTTTACAGCCATAGCGGTTGGTATGCGGTAGGCCTGCAGAAATATCATTACCTCGCGGATCTCCCTCTGCTCGGCAAAGGAGGATGCGATCAACGCAGCCCGCGTCTCGCCGATGCCTTCGACCTCGGTCAGGCGGGATGGGTTGAGCTGGATTATATCCAGCACATCGAGGCCAAAATGCTCGATAAGCTTTCTGGCCGTAGAAGGGCCTACTCCCTTTATCAGCCCGGATGCCAGATAGTTTTCCATCCCGGTCAGCGTTGACGGCGCAACAGTGCTGTAGGTCTCCATCTTCAGTTGGCGCCCGTACTCCGGGTGCCTGACCCATTCACCGGTGAGCCGGACCCTTTCCCCGATGCTGAGAAAAGGAAAGCTGCCGACAGCAGTAACTATACTGTTTGTGTTCTCATCCCGGATCTCCACCACTGAAAACCCGTTGTCCTCATTTCGAAAGACTATTTCTTCTATCAGGCCTGTTATCTCTGCCATATGCCCCTCAAATACCGCTCCTTGCTAAATACAGCATGTATCCTCTATAGGATATCCTATAGGAAAATCCTGAAAAACACAATACGAAAACGGCGTTATGTTTGCAGGTAAGCGGAAAAGGACAAGCATGACAGCAGGCCTTTAAAGCCTTCAGTCATGCGTCATGGCACAGATTATCTATGGCATGGGCTAAAGCCTGGATGGACTGAGTAAGGGTTTCCATGCGGTTTTCTATCCTGACGAGCAGGTATACGGATATCACGATCGGAAAGCCTATGTTGGCGATCATGGCAAATAGCTGTTCCATAGGATCCTCCTTTCCCCGTTTTCCTGACCTGGCGGCAAAACAGGCTGCCAGTCAGTATTTGCCAGGGGAGCGGAAAAGCCGCTCCCCATATAAGGCTTTATGCAAAGATCACAGGTTCTACATTGGTCGTCACGATCTGCGCGCTGTCGACAGATGCCAAACCTCCCTCAACGGCAAATATGTTCCTGGATACGATCAGATCCATGGCTGCCTCTACCTCTGCGGGAGTAAGGCCCGGCTTCGGATCATCGACTGCCAGCCTGAAGGTCTTGCCTGATCCGGTTTTGAAAAACATCTCAAGGATGCTGTTCACTGTCAAACACCCCCTTTCTCATGATTCTTACGCATCCTTAGCCCTCTACTCCTATAAGCTCGGTCTGATCTACCTTGCGGACTGCGATGACTCCATGGGACTGGAGCCCGGCTAAAGCCATGGCCACATCATAAACATCCTGGTCAGTAGCTTCCGGATCTATGCTGCTGTAGGTCCTGGTCCGTGTGATCCTGCGGCCGTCCTCATTCTGACCGAGGTCCAGCTGAAGCTGCAGCCTGGTGTTCAAAGGCCTGCTTTCAAGTGCCATAAATCTCACCTCCTTAAAGCTTATTTGGCGGCATGCAGCAGCCTACACCATTTAGATTTCATAAGACCGAAAAGAAGGGACAGCCGGATCCGGTTTAAAATAAAAAAGCCGTGCACCCCGCCCTATCAGGCTCTGGATGCACCGCTTAGATCCATATGGCTTAAGCTTGTATATAGCATGGTGTTCAACCGGTCCCGGTACTGTCATATGTATGTAGCATGCCCTTCAGATAACCCTCTGCTTCCTCAGGCCGCAGAACCTTCACCACCGGATAGCTGTATGACAATCTATCCATTATTTTAGGTGTTTCGTCTGTTGAACCGTAATCCAGCAGGATGACCTTGAGAAACTCATCTCTAAGAGCATCCGTTTCTACGCTGGACAGAAAATCCCTGACTACGCCTTCTATGGTATCCTCCCGGTTCTTTGCTGCGATTATCAGGGCATAGGCCTTCTTATGCCTGCTAGTGGTTATGCTCCTAAGAACATGCCTGGCAAAACAGATAAGGCCAAAGGCAGCAAAGGCCCAAAGGGGTATGGCTATGTACGGTTCTACATACACCTGTCTCACCTGCCCTTCCGTTGATGCTGCATTATATGCAGGCAGGAAGGGCAATGTGAATGAAGGCTTATAAATTAAAAGCCTGCGAACGCAAGGTTTCAGCCTTGTCAGTCTTCTCCCAGGGCAGATCGATGTCCGTCCGGCCGAAATGGCCATAGGCAGCGATCTGCTTGTATATAGGCCTTCTAAGGTCCAGGTCCCTTATGATGGCAGCGGGACGCAGATCAAAGTTTTTGAGTATGAGATCCTTTATTAGCTCCTCGTCCACCTTGTTGGTGCCAAAGGTGTCCACCATCACGGACACAGGTCTGGCAACGCCTATGGCATAGGCCAGCTCTATCTCGCACTTGTCCGCAAGGCCTGCGGCTACAACATTCTTAGCCACATAGCGGGCAGCATAGGCAGCCGACCGGTCGACCTTGGTCGGGTCCTTGCCTGAGAACGCGCCTCCGCCATGGCGGGCATAGCCTCCATATGTATCGACTATGATCTTGCGCCCTGTAAGGCCAGAGTCACCCTGAGGCCCGCCGATCACAAACCTGCCGGTAGGATTTGTCAGAAAATTGGTCCTGTTGTCCAAAAGGTGGGCCGGAATGACCGGCTTTATCACTTTCTCGATGATGTCATTTTCTATGGTAAGGGTGTCGATAACGGGGCTGTGCTGGGCTGATATGACAACAGTATCCACCCTCACCGGCCTGCCGTCCACATATTCGACGGTCACCTGGGATTTGCCATCCGGGCGGAGATAGTCGAGGGTCTTGTTCTTGCGCACAAGGGCAAGCTGCCTGGTAAGCTTGTGGGCAAGGGAAATAGGCATGGGCATCAGCTCAGGGGTTTCGTTGCAGGCAAAGCCGAACATCATGCCCTGGTCTCCTGCGCCGGTAGACAATAGCTCGTCAGCAAGGCTGCCGCCCCTTGTTTCCAGCGCCTTGTCCACACCAGCCGCTATATCAGGGGATTGCTCGTCAATTGAGGTGATAACGGCGCATGTATCAGCATCGAAGCCATATTTTGCCCTGGTATAGCCTATATCCCGGACTGTTTTGCGCACTATGCTCGGTATGTCCACATAGCATGAAGTAGATATCTCGCCCATGACCAGCACCAAGCCAGTGGTCACGGCAGTTTCACACGCCACCCTGGCGTCCGGGTCCTCTGCCAGTATAGCGTCCAGTATCGCATCGGATATCTGGTCACATATCTTGTCCGGATGTCCTTCTGTGACCGATTCTGAAGTAAATAGTTTCCTGCTCAAATATATTCCTCCTATGTATATTAAGTCTCCGGTATCCAGAGATGGATAGTATGTAGATCCAGAAAGAAAAAACCCAGCTCAAAAGATGGGTTTTTATATATTTAACCTCATCTTTCAGGAAGACTATCCTGCGGGAATTGGCACCTGGCTTATCGTATAAGCTGGTTGCCGGGTTTCACTGGGCCCGTCCCTCCACCTCTCTGGATAAGGCACTATTTAGTTTGTTGGCTAGCAATAATATAGCCTACTACTCGAATTATGTCAAATATTAAATAGAACCTTAGAAGAAAAAGTTGCTGAATGTCATCACCATGAGCCCTGCTATCAAATCTCCGACAGCTATCGCACATAATGCGTGGGATATGCGCATGCCCAGGAGCGCTGCTATCGCAGACCCGGTCCAGACCCCAGTGGAAGGAAAGGGTATTGCTACAAACAGGCACAGGCCTATCAGGCTCAGGTTTTTGATCTGCTTGCTCTTTTTCATCGTACGGTTTTCCAGCCATACCGCAAACCAGCGGAGTAGCTTCGTTTCCTTCAGATAGTTTACGACAGGGCGCAAGAAGTATAGAAGCAGCGGCACCGGTATGAGAGAACCTATCAAGGCCAGTATGAACGAATGCCACATGGACAGCCCCATGGCCATGCCCACCGGTATAGCTCCTCTCAGCTCTACAACCGGTATAGCTGCAGTACCTATAACAACAAGCTCCCTTTTGATAAGAGTAAGAAACTCCAGTAAAGCCTCCATCACAAACCCCCAAACGACATGATCAATCACTAATATACACTACTATGCCATTTTTGTAAAAGCATTTTTAAATAACGCACCTCTCAATAGAACCCTGTATTTTGATTATATCAGCAGTGATCCGCATTTATGTATGCAATAAAGGTTTTCTTCCATATTATTCGGTCACTTTGGTACAATACTACCTATAAAAAGCTCAGCTGTGTACTGTTCGGTTCAGGAAACTCGCTGAGATACTCGAATATCTCCCTGACATCACACATTACGCCGTTCGCCTTGCATTCGGCATAGAATATCTTCATCAAGGCATTGTTGTTTTCACTGGTAATGACATATGAGTATCCATATCTGCGATGATATTTTTCCCTAAGGCCCGGGAAATGCTCATCCAGCTTTTTATAGAAGTACTCCCGGTCCCCCTCCCGCAAGGTCATGCCGATCCCAAAGCAAAGGATGCCCTTGACTCCTGCTTCAAAGCAGTAATCCAATATGCCACGCAGGTTTTCTTCAGTGTCATTGATGAAGGGCAAGAGGGGCGACAGCCACACGATGGTCGGAATACCGTTGTCCCGCAAGGTTTTAAGGGCTTCAAACCGTTCTTTTGTGGTGCTGACATTGGGCTCAATTATCCTGCACAGGCTTTCGTCATATGTGGTGAGTGTCATTTGCACCACGCATTTCGCTTTACTGTTTATGCTTTTAAGCAGGTCCAGGTCGCGCAGAACACGGCTCGATTTGGTGATAAGGGCAGCACCGAACCCATACTTGTCGATGATCTCCAGGCATTTTCGCATCAGGCCGAGCTTTTCTTCACAGTGCATATATGGATCGCACATGGAGCCTGTGCTGATCATACACTTCCTGCGTTTGCGACGCAAGGCCTCCTCCAGCAGCTCCGGGGCATTTTGCTTGACCTCGACATCCTCAAAATCGTGCTTCATCTGATAGCTTGTGCTCCTGCTGTCGCAGTAGATACAGCCATGGGTACAGCCCCGGTAGATGTTCATACCGTTCTTGGCGGAAAGTATCCCTTTTGCATTTACAAAATGCATGACTTCTCCCTCATAGTGATAAATTTGATTATGTACCGGCAGTATAAAAAACGTCAACCAAAACAGATGGTTGACGTCCGGTGCGGGCTTTTAGGTTGATTCCTTTAGAATCGGCCTTCTGCCTCCATTTTTTTCAATGCCTTTAGGCACGCTTCAATGCCTTCGAAGGGGGTATAAAGCTTTTCGCTCTCATATTCCACTATGAACCATTCAGTGCCGCCATGCTTCAGGCACCAGGCCATAAATTCAGCCCACGGCACATCGTCCTCCCCTATCATGGTGTCATAGCCGTCATTCAGGTCCATGCATCCAAGCTTGTAGGGCTTCAGATGTACCGACTTGGCACGGCCGGCATAGGGGGTTATCGCAGCCATCACGTCAGCGCCGCCGCGCAATACATGGCCATTGTCAACCTGAACGATCACATCGGGCACCGTGTTGGAAAAGAGGATATGGAAGGGCTGCTCTCCATCTATATAGAAAAACTCCGAAGCATGGTTGTGATAGCCTATCCTCATCCCATGCTTTTTTAGCTTTTCCGATAAGCGGTTGAATTCCTCTGCTATCTTCAGCCAGGCCTCCTTGGAATTGGTCAGCTCCCTGGGAAGCCCAGGTATGATCACATTCTGATTTCCGATCTCCTTAAAGTATGCGACTGTCTCATCAAACCTGTCGTCCTGTACATAGCTCCAGGGGGTATGCCATCCACAGCAGATCAATCCGGTCTTGTCAAGAGCCTCCTTGATCACCCGGGCAGGATGCTTGAACTCCCCGAAAAACTCCACTGCTTCATAGCCCATATCCCTTACTTTCTCCAGTGTCCCGGTCAGGTCCTTCTCCAGCTCGCCCCTGACGGAATACAGCTCCACTGCATACCGATAACCCATTGTCTTTTCCTCCTTTTTTGCATTTGCACCTGTAAACCAGGTGCTGTGCATATCCTGTTATCATTACATAATTTTAGCACACTTCCATGGCTGCCGCCATATGGTTCAAAAGAAACAATTGCATGATCAAAGCGGCAGGAGGGATGGAACAATCAAATAAAATGCTCTCGGACATCGTTCAGGGACATGGATTCCTTATGCTCGATCTTCTTCCATTCCACCTTGGCAAAAACCGCCGCAAAGGTATTGGGAACATAAGTGAACATGAAAAGAGGGAAAGTGAAGGTGTATAGTATCTTTTTAACTGCAGAGCAGTAGATTTTCTTCCATTCTGTTATAGTAGTGATCAAGCCAAGCAGATAAAACATGAAATATGCCTTGTACAAGGACTCCCATAATGCTCGCACGACAAGGATGGCATTCCCGTGCAGGATCAGCTCGTAGCCTATCCCGATCAGATTGACGAAAACGCTGAAAGTCGCTAAGATGATCGCAACGGAGACTGTCATTGACATATCATAGTTGGAGAAGCTTTTGAAAATGGATCTTGCCATCCTTGCACCATACTTTTGGCTTACCTGCATATTTCCCTTTGCCCAGCGCATCCGCTGATTCCAGGACTGGCTGAAGCGGACAGGCTGTTCGTCGTATATCACTGCGGATTCACAGTAAGCTATTTTTTCACCGTTTACTATGTTGTGAATGCTGAATTCGATGTCTTCTGTCAGCAGGAAGTACTTCCAGCCTCCTGATTTTTCAATGATGTCCCTGTGGACCAGGAAACCGGTCCCTGAGACGGCACAGCTTGTCCCCAACAGCATCCGTGACCGGTTCATATATTGAGACTCCCACAGAAACCACAGGGCGGTGCCGGCTGAGATCCAGTTCTTGCCGTAATTCTTGGAATTGCGATAGCTGGTGATGATCCGGTTGCCGTTTGAAAAGGATTTGTTCATTTCAGATATATAGTTTTCATCCAGCAGGTTGTCTGCATCGAATATGAAGTAACCGTCAAAAGGGTTTTCCGGATACAGCTCCCCTATCTTCTGAAGCAGAAAATCGATAGCATAGCCCTTGCCGACCTGCCGGTCATCGAAGCGCTCCCATACGGTCGCTCCTGCAGCCCTCGCCCTGGCGGCGGTATCATCAGTGCAGTTGTCAGCCACAACAAAGATCTCTACAAGCTCGGAGGGATAGGTCTGGTCGTGGATGCTTTCGATCAACCTGGCTATTACAGCTTCCTCGTTTCGTGCTGCTATGAGCACGGCATATTTGTGCAGCTCTGATTGTTCATATGGCTTTTTCTTCTTGATGAAGGGAACTGCCATGTATATCAGCTGGTAGGAGTAACAGACAAAGATCAAAGCCGCAAGTATGTAGTTGATTATTGGTATGACTTTCAAGGATATGCCCCTTTCATGCTCCGCTTTTGGATCCCCTGGAATGAACTACTGAAGAGCTGCCAAACAACACTATATCAACATTATATGGAATTGTGATGACAATTACAATAAGCCAAGCGACAGAAAACAACAAAATCGGTTTATTTTATGAACTAGTCAGCAAATTGTTGAAGATTTGCTTCAAGCAAATGCAGCAGGATAGCGCAGCAAAGTTAAAATAAATAACCGCAATACAGGGATCTGCCCTTCTATTGCGGTCATGGTGGAGGAGGGTGGATTTGAACCACCGAAAGCTGAGCTAACAGATTTACAGTCTGCCCCCTTTGGCCACTTGGGTACTCCTCCAAACATTTGATTAGTGCTGACAGTTAACTATTATAGGACATGGTTATGTCAATGTCAACTGTAAATTTGTAATAATAAATTTATTGCCTGCTGGATATAATTAGTATTATGGAGAGTTGAGTTCCACGGCTTATTTTCCGGCAGGGAGTGAGCGGTATTGAGCAGTATCCATATAGATAGCTTTGCAGGCAGGCATGTCCACTTTATAGGCATCGGCGGCATAAGCATGAGTGGGTTGGCTGAAATACTGAAAATGAAAGGCTTTACCGTATCCGGATCCGATCTGAAAGCCACACCGATCACTGAACGGCTCAGACATAACGATATAAAGGTATACATTGGTCACACTGCACAGAACGTAAAGGATGCAGATCTGGTCGTTTATACGGCGGCAGTCAAAGAGGACAATCCTGAGCTTGTTGAGACTATAAGGCAGGGCATCCCGAGCATAGACCGCGCATCACTCCTGGGCCAGATCATGGAGTCCTACGAGTATTCCATAGGCATAGCAGGCACCCATGGCAAAACGACCACAACATCCATGCTCTCCGTCATCCTGGATAAAGCCGGGCTCGATCCGACAATCCTGGTCGGCGGTGAGCTGGACGCGATAGGCGGCAATGTGCGCATTGGACAAAGCCCATATTTTGTGACCGAGGCTTGTGAATATGTGGGCAGCTTTCTGAAATCCAGGCCCTATATGGCCGTGATACTCAACATCGACATGGACCATGTTGATTATTTCAGAGATATCGAGCATATATATCAGACCTTTCTTGAATACGCCAGGCGTGTACCGGAATCGGGATACGTGATAGGCTGCAACGACGATCCCAGAGTCAAAAGGATCATGGGGGAGGTCAAGTGCCGCACGGTCAGCTTTGGGCTTGAGCCAGGAGCCGACTGGACAGCCCGCGATATATGCTACGATGAAATGGGCTGCGCTTCATTCAATGTGATCAGACATGATTATGATATGGGCAAATGCAAGCTGAAGATCCCGGGCAGGCACAATATCCTCAATGCATTGGCGGCTGCAGCGGCAGCCTATGCCTTAGGGGTATCTGCAGATACGATAATCGAAGGCCTGCTTGATTTCAATGGTACCCACAGGCGTTTTGAGATAAAGGGCAAAACGGAAAAAGGCGCTGTCGTGATCGATGACTATGCCCATCATCCCACTGAAATCAAGGCTACCATAAAGGCTGCGCTGAATTACCCCCATAAAAGGATCTGGTGTGTATTCCAACCCCATACCTATTCGCGGACCAAGCAGCTGTTCGATGAGTTCACAGAAGCCTTTTGGGGCATAGATCACCTCGTGATAGCTGATATCTATGCTGCAAGGGAGACGAATACGGAAGGGATCCATTCTAAGGATCTGGCTGATGCGATACGGCGGAAGGGAATGGACTGTATATACATAGATGGCTTTGACGGCATCGCAAGCTACTTAAAGCAAAATACCGAAGCAGGCGATCTGATCATGACTATGGGAGCAGGCGACATATACCAAGTAGCAGACGCAATAGTGATTTAAAAAAATTGGCTGTATAAAAAAAATCAAAACAAGCAACATAAAAATGAGGAGGGATGGCTTTGAAAAAAATCATAGCAGCATGCCTCATTTTAGCGTGTTGTGCAGTACCCTTTACAGCTAAGGCCGGATCAGACGCCGGTGAAATAGGCTCTGTTGACAGGCTTGTCAGCGAGATCAGCAGGAAGACGAAATGAAGGACACAGGATATCCGATTGCTGGCCGCTGTCATTTACGGCGAAGCAAGAGGTGAATCCTATGAAGGAAAAGTGGCTGTCGCAGCTGTTGTCATAAACCGTATGAAGTCACCTCAGTTTCCCAATACCTTAGAGGAGGTTGTATATCAGCCGGGTGCCTTCACCTGTGTAAGCGACGGCCAGATAAAGCTGGAGCCCGGCCTGGAATGCTACTATGCAGCCTTTGATGCCATATTGGGAAACGATCCGACTTCGGGATGCCTGTTTTACCTGAACCCAAAAACCGCAACCTCGAGATGGATGCTGAAAAGGATGAAAACTGAATCCGTAACCGTTATCGGTAACCATGTGTTCACCAAATAAGATGTGAGAACAGCAAAAAGCCGTATCCTATATACCGGATACGGCTTATGTATTTTATACGAGGTTTTGAAGCAGCTCCATCAGTAAAACGGGAATAATGAATGCCAAAGTCACGCCAACAGAAATCAGAGCTGCTGTCACTCCGCGTCCTATCTCCGAACCGGCAAGCCTTCTCACTGCTGCTTCCCTCGCTTTCCGTGTGATTTCTCTCAGTGCTTTATCTTATGTTCTATTATAACCATTTATTATTAAAAAAGTTTTACAAAACATTTATATAACTATTAATAACCGCTTAATATAGTTCATATAACCATATTACGCATTTGGCATAAATATATTGCTGTAAATTCGTTTATTTATAGGTATAAACATCCATCATCACCCCAGTATCCTGCTGACGATTTTATCGACCTCGTAGTGCACCCTGTCCATATCAATGGTAGTCAGCTCCCTGCCTGCCATAAGGATCCTGCCGTTGACGATGACGGTATCTACGTCCTGGGAGTATCCGCTGTATACCAGGTTGACCTCCCTGTCACCTTTTGGGAAATAATGCGGCTTGTTCGTATCGATCAGGATAATGTCGGCCTTCTTGCCCTTCTCCAGGCTGCCTGTTACTTTGTCAAGCGACAGAGCTTTTGCCCCCATAGCCGTAGCCATCCTCAGTGCAGTCTTTGCCGGCAGGGCTGCCGGATCACCGCTTTGCCCCTTTGCTATCAGTGAAGCCAGGGTCATTTCCTTCCAGACGCTCAAGTTGTTGTTGCTGGCAGCCCCGTCAGTCCCAAACGCTACACATATCCCCCTCTCGAGCAGCCTGGTGACCGGTGCAAAGCCGCTGGACAGCTTCAAATTGCTGGATGGGTTGTGGGAGACCCTGACACCGCTCTCTGCCAGAATTTCGATATCCTCGTCGTTGAGGTGCACACAATGGGCAGCCAACACAGGCAGATCGAAGAGACCGAGCTCCATAAGGAGCCTGACCGGTGTGCACCCATGCTCCCTTATGCAATCCCTGACCTCCTGTTCAGTTTCAGACAGGTGTATATGGATCCCGACCCCATGCTTTTCGGCCATGCCCTTACATACCTTCAGGTAGTCCCGGCTGCAGGTGTATATGCTGTGAGGTCCTATCATGGTAGTTATCCTGCCCTGGGCCCTGGTACGCCATGTACGGAGCTCCTCTACCTCCCTGTGCCGCTCATCGGTGGACCCGTCAGGACCAGAAAGGCCCCGTGCAAGCACCGCCCTGATACCGCAGTCCTCGACAGCCCTGGCAGTCTGGGTCATAAACATATACATGTCTGCAAAAGTCGTCACACCGGCTTGTATCATTTCAGCAGCACCAAGCAGGGTCGCCCAGTATGCATCCTCCCCTGTCAGCAGCTCTTCCGCGGGCCAGATCTTTTCGGCCAGCCAGTCCCACAAGGCCATATCGTTTGCATAGCCCCTGAAAATGGTCATCGCTACATGTGTATGGGTATTGACAAAGCCAGGCAAAGCCAGCATACCATGACCGTCCACCCGCTTTGCATCCGGGTGATCGGCTTTGAGGCCTGATTTTGCTCCTGCATATTCTATAGTGTCACCGTCAATCACTATGACCCCGTCCCTGTAAAAATGTCCGGCTTCATCCATGGAAATAATATCGATGTTGTCGATGATCAGCTTCATAGCACCCCGCCCTTCTTTAGTCGTAGATAATGTACTGTATTGATGAAATGTTGAACTTCTTGTTATGTATTGTATTATTATCACATATAAATCTACTTATGGAATGTGATATCTGGTATTCCTAATTTGTACATGTTATGATATAATATACATGCAACCCCGCAGCTGTTATTTTAAATTTAATCAAATACAACATACAATAAAGCATCATTCTCAAGCGGGAACTATTATAAAAGGGGATGGTAGAATGGCTTTACAGTATGTAAAACAGTTCAATGCTGACATGGGGGAACTGTCACTCAACTTTGGTGACAAGCATTGGAAAAGGTTCCCGGCACAAAAGATCAAATCCATACAAAATACAAAGGTCACCAAGAAGGTCTTGTTCTTTAAAAAGCAGGTCGATTGCATCGAGATCCATGTCAACGATGAGCCGGAGCCCTTTGTTATTCAGAGAGGTGTCATCGCGGACGATTTTGTATGGGTCAAGGATGTACTCAGATCCTTTGCAGCAAAAAACAAGGTAAGCTTCGTAGAATAAAGTCCGGGTGTTCTTCTGCCCGGACTTAAGCTTCTCTGCTCCTTGGCTCTGTTTCCATCAGGTCGCATCTACAGGCCTTATATCCGCTCAGGCCGCACGTAAGCCGTGCGGTCGTTTTCCATACTAAAGCCTTACATTATTATACCATTGCCATTAACATTTTAAAATAAAAAGGTGAAAGCTCTTGCGCCTTCACCTGGACTTAAGTACATTGATCAGTAGTAGAAGCTGCCCTGCAGATCATTGAAAAGCGATGATATAAAGGAACCGGTAGCAATCGTCACTACGACGCCCACCACACCTAATACCAAAGCTATGATTATAAGTATTCCGTTGAGCTTGAAAAATCCGCCCAGCTCATAAAGAAGCATATTGAGCCTGCCTGTATCTGCGGCCGGATCCTGAGTGGCAGCCAGCTCAGCAGAATGCTTCCTGGCGTTTCTGAGCTTGATACCGAGCAAGATCATGAATACGCCCTGCAATACGCCAACGATCGTAATGCAGAACAGCACGCCTCCGATAATTGACAAGGTGCCCAGAAAACCTGCCCATGAGCCCAGACTTTTGATATTGGTCCTGTCTAGCATGATATACCCCCCTGTAAAATATTTATTTATAAAATCACATAATACCTATATCCGGTTATTATGCAATCATATACTTAGCTTATGCCTTCTGGCTTTCATAGAGCTTTCCTGCATATTTCAACAAATCTTCTTACATTTTCCTCTTCTTCGGCAGCCCTGACCCTATCCATATTGCCTCTTCCCATTCTGTCACAGTAGCACAGCAGGGCGATCTCATCCAGGTCAA
Source organism: Bacillota bacterium (assembly GCA_029549985.1). Lineage (GTDB taxonomy): Bacteria > Bacillota > Clostridia > Caldicoprobacterales > DTU083 > JAKORJ01. The sequence continues at coordinate 22,548 of JAKPIB010000039.1, read as the reverse complement.
CCTCAGCGAGCATCCCCCGTATATCTGCAAAGGGCAGGTCCTTGACAACATACAGGATCTGCATATGCCACCTTACCATGGCTGCAACCTTTTTAATGAAGCTCTGATCCTCACCGAAAAAGCCAAGAAAGTCTGCAGCTAGTGCCGCTCCCAGCTTGTCATGATCATAGGCGGTTATTTTACCCTTGCGTATCCTTGTAGCAGGCACCTTGCCCAGATCATGAAGAAGGGCTGACCACATCAAAACCCTTTTATTGCTGCTTTTATCCCTTTTGAGCGCTGCCTGGTCCACGACCAGCAGGGTATGGTTCCATACATTGCCCTCAGGATGATGCCGGGATGATTGTTCGATCCTTTCAAGGCTGCTGAGCATGGTGAAGGGGTAGTCGCCCAGCAGCCCTTTTTTCAACAAGGAATCCAGATATTCAGAAGGAGTGTCATCTACCATCAGGTGTCTGTCTATTTCATAATACAAGTCGGCCCTTGCCATCCACAGTCTCCTTACAGGTCATCAGTTCTGCTATTAGACTATAACAAGGAATTTGATTTTATACTGACATACTGTACTTTGCTGTCTGTGCCGCCTGTATTAGGCCATGTGAAATATCAAGAGATGATAGACAAGTCGGTCTGTTATAGTAAAGAAGGTTGGCATACTGCTTTGCAAAAACAGGGCTGTCAACCTCCTTGTAGTTGTAGATCTCTATTTTCTGCCTACATAAGCTTATTGCCGCATTCACCGCAGAATCTGGTGTTGGGCGGGTTCTTGGTGCCGCATTTCTGGCACATGCTCTTCACCACTCCCAGCCTTGCCCCGCATTCCTGGCAGAACTTCATGCCTTCCTCATTCAAGTAGCCACATTCAGGGCAGGTACGCTCCTCGCGTTTTACCTCCTCCAGCCTCTGTTTTTCTTCCTTTTCCTTCTGGGCTGCTTCAAGGCTGGCCCTGACCTGCTGCTGCCTGCGCCTGTTGCTTTCAAGCTCATCGACTATATCAGCGAATTCAGGCCTGCTGCTTATGCTGCTGAACACCTTCCTGCCGATCTCAGCATAAAGCTCTGTCTCCCGCTTTTGCAGATCATTGAGCTCAGTAGTTGCGTTGATTATCTTGGTAGCCGGATCGTCCTGGGGCATAAATGAGCTGAAACCCTTCACAAGCCCCGAAAGTCCGCTAAGGCCTTTGAAAATGTCATCTGCCATATGATCCACCTCTCATAACTTTATTTGATAAAGCCTATAGCCTTGTTCCGCATTCACCGCAGAACTTGACTCCCTTTGCCACCTGCGCGCCGCATCCCGGGCATATGTTCATGGACAGGTTCGCTCCGCAGTTATTACAGAACTTGCCCTCGCCAGACGGCTTGTTGCATACAGGACAGATAAGGGTCTTGCTCTCGATCTTCCCTGTGAAAAAGCTGCCGGCCTCTGCCTGCTCGACTATCTCATCCATGATCCGGTCCGACCTGGCCTTGGCTATCCGGACATTCTGCCTGGGTGCACATTCGACGCAAAGCCCTACATCCTCGTTGAAGTCAGCATCGCATACCCACTGCCGGCAGTTGTGGCACCGGTTGAAATGGCGCTGGGCCTCGTTCTGGGCCATCTCAAAGGCTTTTTCATGCTCCTTCTGCCATTCGGGGCTCATACCATGAAACCGCTCTGACAATACATTTGAACCGTGGGATACGGTGTATGACAGGTTATGGAGCTTCCCGCCCAGCAAATGTCCGAGTGCCGCCGCTCCGCCTGCGATACCCCGCATCAGCTTGCCTTTCTTATAGGTCTCAGACTCGATAAAGGATGATTTGAACCCGTCATGGCATAGGTCACAATAAAATGTAAACTGAAATCCTGCTTCCGTACTGTTATCCTCATAATTCCTGGTAAAAGCTTTCAGCATGGGTAAACCCTCCAATACAGAATATGGGAAAACTACTTCCTTTTCTTGATCTTCTTACCGCATGCAGTGCACTTTTCAGTATCATAAAACTGAAACGCGCCGCACCGCTTGTTTGGGCATATTATCATCAGATCTGCATTGCATTTCTCGCAACGGTCCTGCATAAAGGTGGTCTCCCCGCATACGGGGCAAACGACATGGAGCTGGCGGCCGCAGCCGGAGCATACCCTGTCATCCCTGCTTATCTCCCGCATGCAGGTAAAGCACCTGTCTCCAAACGGGATCCTGCTGCCGCATTTGGGACAGCTGCGCACATCCGGGTTTATAAGCGCTCCACACCTGATGCATGTCTCTTTGTAAAAGGCCATTTTCATCCCCCGCTAGGCTGTGCTGCCGGAAGGCAGACATATTTGAGGTCACGAGCATGGAAAAGGCAGAAGACATGTCTCCTGCCTTCCATATCACGCTTTATAAGCTTTGATCAGTCTTCATTCTTCAAATCCAATGTGATCTGGATAGTCTCATTGGGAATCGAATACACTACGCCGACCACCGCTTTGCCCTTGTAGGCGACATAACTGAGAGTGGATCCCTGAACCTCATGCTCCTCGGGTTCCTCTACAAATCCTTTCTGCTTTACTTGCTGGACATATTCCCTGTAATGCTCCTCTTTGACATTTGCCGCTGCCACCGCCAGGCCTTCATCAGTATTAATGGCAGTGATTATCTCGCCATGGCTGAATTTTGGCAGATGATCTGCGGCAAGGCCTGTGGGCCATTTGCCTCCGCCTATGGTTACTTTGCCCTCTTCATCGATGATGGTAATGCCGTCATCGTCGACTTTGATATCCTTACCGAAGATGCCTTTCAAAATCCCGTCGGTGATCTTCTTCTGGATATTGCAGGAGGTCAGAGCACCCAGCATAAATACAGCCAGAAGCGCAGCTATGATTCTTTTGTACACGATAACCTCTCCTTTTAAATTACTTACAGGTCACCACCCTCTGTATCGGTCAATCCAGCACAAATGTATCGCCTACAATGCTGCCCGAATAGTTGATGGTATAGCCTGCTTGCTCGAAAATCCTTATGGCATCCGCCTTCATGATATCACCGTGATCCGAGATCAGGATATTGTCATAATCAGTGCCCTTTTCGGATTTGGCCACAACGATATGAAACTGCCCCCGGCCGTTTCTGACGTACACAACGGTAGAAGACGGTCTCTCGTCACCTCTCGCATCAAAGAGGTTTCCGGACTGGTAGATGCATACTATGGATCCGTCGCTCATTACCTGAAAATCAGTATTGGTACGGCTGATTTTAACACTATCCTGTTCTGTGTAGTGCTCGACGAAATAGTGACCGTCCTCGAGCTGACAGTTGCCTTGCTCAACAAGCCTGTCACCGGCTTTATCGCTGGGAGCCCATCCATCATCCTCGCGAATGCCTTCATATCCGAATGTAAAATTGGGGCCATGCTTCTCAACGAAGCCGTCCCAGCCTGCCAGTAGCAGCTTCCCCTCGAAACGCCCTTCCTGGTTGAACAGGTTGAGCATGTCGTATTGGCCTGCTGTAACAAACGACAAGGCGGGGTAGGCTGCCTCCAGCAAGAACTCCTGTGACTTGCTCAGCACAGATGAGTTCTCATCGTAAAGGTCAGTCCAGAGGTCTGCGAAGGATGACAGTCTATACTCTTTCGTCCCGGGGTCCTGTGATGTGCCAGGCTGCTCCGTATTAGGACCCTGTGTATCGTTCGGCTCATCTGTATCGTTTGGATCATCTGATTGCCTGCCTCCGGGGATATTCTCTTCGATCGTATTGCGAAGCAGACCGCAGGATGTCAATACAAGCAGCAGGCATATCAGCAGAGCCAATGCTGCAAAAGCTTTTTTCATACGATTCACCTCAAAATTTAATAAAACTTAAGTAGTCTTGTCGACTACTTGATGATCCTGAACTTCCCAAAGAGGGGCAATTCTTTTGCTTTGCCGTTAAGCCCGTTTATGAACCCGATTATTGCGAATACGAAAATCGCAATGGAGTAGAAGGGGACAAGGAACAATCCCACAATTGTAATAGTAAGTATGAAAGAACCGGCAAATGCTACTATCAGCAGCAGTAGCCCCTGGTTTGCGTGGAAACGGCCGAACTTGGAGTCCGGGCATACTATTAGCGGAAGGAAGAACAAAATATAGGCTAGAGCGGCCATAACCTTGTTCTTTTCAATGTCCTGGGGGTCAAAGGTCTCGACCTGGGGTGTCTGGGTGTTTACGTTTGGTTCTGTCATTGGTTTTCCTCCTTTGAATTTTGAGTTTGATAGGGTTTTATAAATGTATGCCGAGTTTATTATATATTTATAATTACTCACATGTAATCACCCTGCAGGTGATTGCGCCCGAAATAAGCAGGTCATACCAGGTATGATTTTTCTTGCAATGATCGAATTTATATGTTTTGTTGTTTATTATTACTATGATATAATTATGTTAGTATGCTTAGTTTATAGGTACATTTACTGATTTATAGCCCTTTACCATATATATGAAAGCAGGTATGCCTGAGGATGAAGCGTATACTTTTTATTTTTATTACGATCGTCATGATGCTGTTGTCAGCATGCAGCCTCCTAAGCGGCTCCAGGGACCCGGTCACACTCACCCTATGGCATAACTACGGGGGCCAGATGAAAAACACGATGGATGCGATGATCGATGAGTTCAATGCAACGATAGGGGCAAAGGAAGGCATAATCATCAGCGTGACTTCCATATCCGGCAGCCAGACTCTCCATGATAAGCTGACAATGGCTGCTGCAGGCGACCCCGGCGCACCTGACATGCCAGATATAACCACGGCATACCCAAAAACCGCGCTTATCCTCGCTAAAAAGGGCTTGCTCGTAAACATGAGTGAAAAATTCACAGCTGATGAGCTGTCAGCCTATATTCCCCAGTTTGTCGATGAGGGCAGGATCCTTGACGGTCAGCTTTATGTATTCCCGACTGCCAAATCGACAGAGGTCCTCTTTGTGAACACAACGATTTTCAACAGGTTCGCAATGGCTACAGGCATCACCCTCGATGAGCTTGCCACCTTTGAAGGCCTTGCCAGGGCTGCTGAAGCATACTACCAATGGACAGACGACATTACGCCTGATATCGAAAATGACGGCAAAATGTTTTATATGTCCGACTCCCTCTTCAATTTCGCAATGATCGGCACAAACCAGCTCGGGGTCGATATGTTCGATCAGGACAAGTTGAGCCTGGAGTCACCGGCTTATAGAAGAATCTGGGATTTGTACTTCAAAGCCGGGATATCAGGTCGCTTTGCTGCCTTTGACGGATATGCCACCGACCTGGCCAAGACAGGGGACATTGTATGCTCGACCGGTTCTACGGCCGGAGTACTGTTTTTCTCACCTACCGTGACCTATGAGGACAACACATCTGAGCCCGTCGAGCTTGCGATCCTGCCTTATCCGGTCTTTGAGAGCGGCAGGAAGGTCGCCATCCAGCGCGGAGGCGGCATGTGTGTCATCAAATCGGATAAAAGGCGGGAGGATGCAGCAGTGACCTTCCTCAAATGGTTCACCAGGCCTGAAAACAATCTGCGGTTCGTATCATCCACAGGCTATCTGCCCGTTACTAATGAAGCCTTTGGTGAACTGATGAACACAGAGATCAAAAACATAGAGAATGACCGAGTCAAAAAGCTGCTCAAGACATGCAAGACCATGCATGATGAGTATGACTTTTATATCCCTCCGTTATTTGACAGCCTGGACGAGCTGCAGGAAAAATATGAAAACCTGTTCATTAAAGCAATAAATGATTACCGGGATGAGTATATCACCCTGCTTGAAAGCACTGATGCCGAAACGGCGTTGAAAACCGTTTCCGAGGCTGCGTATAAAGATTTTGTCAGTCAGTTGCCCAATAACTGACTCGAGGAGGATTGGCCGGTTGTGAAAAGCCCCAGCCGCCAGGCAATTGTAAGCAAATTTGAATACGCCTCTAAGAAATTAAGCGCATTGAACATGTCAATGCGCATTAAACTATTTCTCTTCCTTGTTGTCCTGGTCTTGACCATGATACTCGGGGTCATTGCGGTCCTCCTGGCGACCGGCAAGTTTACTGCCGGCCTGTTGGAAAGCGAAACCTTGTTGACCAAAGAGCTGAATCATGTCTACCAGGGTATGTCCAAAAATCTTGGCCAGCTTTCGGCTCAAGCGGTGGAGTTTTCAAGATCTCTGTCCAGGGGTATAGAGCATGAGCTGAACAAGCTGTCGATCGCTCCGGCTGAGCTTGCCGCTCATCCTGAATATTTGGAGAGGATAACGGATTCCCAGTTCGATAATGCATACTTTTACCTTCTGACATCAAAATGCAGCGGGGTATTCTTCATCCTGGACGCAACCATAAACCCCCTGCTGGATTTTGCGCAAAGTTCAAAGGCAGGACTTTACATAAAAAATATGGAGCCTAATATCATAAGCTCCTCGTCGCCGACTATCGTGACCCTGCGGGGTTATCCCTCGGTCAGCAGGGAAAGGGGATTCGCCCTTCATACCCAATGGAAGATGGAATTCGATATCAGCGATGCCGCCTACTATCATATCCCCTTTCAGGCAGCCCTTGAACACAGGGATAAGTCACTTTCACAGCTATATTACTGGACCCCTGCCTTCCTCCTGCCAGGTACCAGTGAAGAGGTCATATTGATCTCTGTCCCGCTTGTAGACTCCAACGGAGATGTTTTCGGCGTATGCGGCTTTGAAGTGAGCTCTATGCTGTTCAAGCTTTCATATATGCCTGATACGAGCATCTTCAGGCGGATCTTCTGCACCTTGTCCCCTTATCATGGCAAGTATCTCGACATGAGCAATTCCCTCTTTGCAGGTGGATACTCAGCCAGGACCTACTCCTCAGGCAGCCCGAGGCTGGAGCTTGCCGATATGAGCGGCAGCCTGTGGGTATATGAGCAGCAGGATGACAAGATCTATCTGGGCAAGCACAAGGAAATCCGCCTATATCCCGACAATTCGGTCTTCGCCGCAGATAAGTGGGCAACTGCCGTGCTGGTCCCCAGGGAGGACATGGTGGGCCATATCTCCAGGCTCAATACCACCCTGTATTTCGGACTGGTAATGCTGGTCATAGCCGGCATGGTCGTTTCCTATGCTTTGAGCCGTAAGTTTATCCAGCCCATTTCGGTGGGGATAGACGCAATAAAGTCCGATGACTTTGATTCTGTACCAAAAACAAGGATCATTGAAATAGATGACCTTATAGCATATCTCATGTCACGTCGAAAAGAGCTCGCCAGAAGCGGAGGAGTCCAGGACAGCTCAATCGTAATGCTGGACGAATTCCTTGAGAACGTCAACAAGCTGTCCCCTGCGGAGCGCAATGTGTTCAACCTCTACGCCAAGGGCTTGAACGCCAAGGAGATCGCTGATATCCTCTACCTCAGCATCAACACGATCAAGACCCACAGCAAGCGGATCTACGCCAAGCTCAATGTGACCTCCCGGGAAGAGCTGATTTTGTATGTCAATATGCTCAAGGAGCTGGGAAAGGACATAAACCATCTCTGATTCGCTTATATGGCATTTATATCCCTTGGCGCAGCCGCCCTGACCTCACCAAGGGTGAACCTGAACAAAAGCGGTGCAATGATGGTCATCCATATACCCATGATGAAGTATCTGATAAAGTCACTGAGCAGGCTGTCAGGCAGCACGAGCTTGCCAACCTCCTTGATGACCAGCAGACCTGCCAAACCTACGACATATTTTATGACCTGCTTCCATACCGGCCCTTCTGTCCTGAAGCCAATGAACCTTGTTTCCACGATATAACCCAGCCACAGGCCTGTTACAGTCCCTGCGACCTTGAAATAGGTTTCCGTCTGGAAAAAGAACATGCCTGCGATCGTTGGTATGATAAGGGCAGCAAGCAGCTCCGGCATGTTTTTCTTTTTTGACAGGTCGTACAGCCAGTTGGAATACATAACACAAAGAAAGGCTGCTGCAATCCCCGCCAGGACATCAAAAGGCCAATGGACGCCAAGATAGATCCTGGAACATGCTACAAGGAATATCGCGACAGTACCAGCAATGTAAAGCCATTTTTTCCGGAGCTTCATCATCAGCGACATGATCAGCGCAGATGCCTGCTGAGTATGTCCGCTGGGGAAGGAATAGCCACCGGCAGTCTCAATGCGCATCGGTTCTATGTCAAGCACTTCGAAGGGCCGGGGGATCCGCATCAGCTCCTTTATCCACATGTTTATAAAGCCACTGGTCAAGTAGGCGAAGCCCAGCTTGTAGCCGAAGTCCTTGTCCAGGCACCAGTAAAAACAGGCTACTACCAAGATAAAGAATATGTCTTCGCCTATCATGGTTATCAAGGTGAAGATGAAATCCAGGACAGGATTGCGCAGTGATACTGCGAACTCCATCACTTCCGCCATTATCTCCAATGTGATCACACCCCCGAAACAAAGTATCTTTATGTGACCATTATACTATAAAAATACCTTATTTGTACAACCATGGAGAAGGGATCCTAGGCCAGGGCTGTGGCCATCGAGTACTTGTCACTGAGGCCCACTTCCTTGATGCCTTTCCTTACGTTTTCATTGCTCATGAACAGGTCCCACACAAGGCCTGACCGGTAGTTTTCGATCATCAGCAGGGTTATGCCCTTGTCTATACCGATCACATAAGGTGAATACCAGGCAGGTGACACATCAAGATTGTATGCGTCCTTGAGCCCGTACCGGCCAACCAGCCCGGGATGTTCCCTGTAATAGTAGAATAGGGCTTCCATGCTCTCATCGGGCGTAAACACGATCGAACCCAGAGCGCCCGCAGGTGGCACCGTGCCGTCGATAATGTGCTCATCGTTGGCCAGGGCGGAAGGTGCTGCCCCGTATCTGCCCTGATAGCCCCAGGGCCCTTCACAGGCAGTCAGCCCCCATGAACGGGCATGCAGGGTTTTAAAATAGGTCCTCATGCGTATGCAGTATTCCCGATTGGCGATTGATGCGCGTACCGAGTTTTCAAACCAGTCCACTCCCCATTTATCAGTTTTGTTCCTGAAATCTATCCAGGCATGGGAAAACTGATGGGTAAAAAGAGAGCCAAACCAGGAATGTATGAATTCTGGCTTCGTATCCCTGCTTATGCGCCGGTTGAAGGAATAGAACATGTCGCCGGGCACCGGGTGGGTATCAGAGCCTGCAGCCAATATATACATCATAAGCTGCTCTGCATAAAAATCCCACCAGCCGGAAAAGCCCTTTTCCGATGTATACCCCATGTAGAACCGGTTTTTGCCTTCGTCCCTGAACCAATTCCAGTCAATGCGTCCATAAAGCTGTGCAGCCTTCTCTGCAACCTCCCCACCAAAGTACCCGCCGGCCGTAATAGCACCGCATACGGCAATAGCAGTGTCTATCACAGAGACCTCACTGCGTCCGTATCTTTTGCCCGTGTCCATATGCATAAAATGATAGAAAAACCCGTGGGTGTGCTCCGCCTTATACAGCAGGGTATCCAGACTGGCGGATGCAAGCTTTCTGGCCTGGTCACGGGAGATCCAGCCCCGTTCTGACCCAATTGCGTAAGCTGTCAGGCCAAAGCCTGTCGACGCTATGCTTGCTATATCATAAAAGTCCGGCGCTCTGTCCCTTATCAGCCCAAAGCCCGGACTATCCATATCCTTGTTGGCTTCAGCCAGAAAAAAATCAAAGCAGCCCTTGGACTCTATATCCAAAAGCCTGGTGATCTCCATTGAGTAAACCCCCTTGCAATTACCACCTGTGCAACTTTTGTATAGTTTACATAATGTCACGTATAGTTAATGTAACATATACACAAGGGTAATGCAACAGGCATTAGTTTGCATATTCCTTTGGGGTTATCTTTCTTATTTCACTTCCCATATTTGCTTTAAAGAATTTGACTATATCATCAAACATGCCTGAGCTGATAGAATGCCCTATTCCTTTATATATATGGAACTGATAGCTTTCACCATATCCCAGGTCATTGATTATATCTATCTTTTTATACCACTTGTCCGGGAAAAGCTCTGCTCCGAACAGCTTGCGCATCGCAGCCACATATTCTTTCCCGTTCTTATCCCATTCATCTGTTACACCGTCATTCCTGTCCTGGTCCCCGGTATATATATATTTTGCTACCTTCCGAAACTCTGCGTCATTGAAGGGTTTGCCCGTGAAATTTTTGATATCCGCAATACCCAGCGGATACTTGAGGGTAACGCCTTCATACGAAGCTGCAGGGAATATCGTCGATGTACTGGATGCAATTGCTTTCACCAGCTCCGGATACAGCACTGTAAACCTGTTTACGAAATCCCCGGAAGCCGAGAAGCCTACCATAAACACCTTTTGCTCAAGCGCTATACCATACTCTGCCAGCAGCCCTCTGGCATCATCTATCATGGCGATAAGCTGCTGATCGACTCTCTCATAGGGCTTGCCCTTTATCGTCATAGCCTCTCTGTCCAGGGCATGGGTGTAGATCCCGGCGCCGTCCTCGGATGTTGGGCGAGGGAACACGGGCATCAGCAGCGGTGTCTTTAGTTCTGTGGCGACCTGATATCCGCCCGCACCGCCGGACCAGGTGCCATAGTCCCGCATGCAGATCCTCACATCGATCTCATGGAACAATAGTGAATCCGATGGATATCCGCTGTTGTTGGGCTCAACGACCAGGTATTTCTTTGATGTGTCCTCAAAGGTGCCCTTAGGTATCAGCAGGTAATAGGGATAGTTGTATCCTTTGTCGGGCTTTGCGGATATCTTGATCACACTGTTCTTACTGTTGCTGATAACGATATCATCCTTTGCCGTTGCTTTTATCTGATACCTCTTCCTGCTGCCTGTGAATATTCTTATCGTATAGACCTTGCCGCCGATCAAATCCCTTGAAGGCTTTATATAAAGCCTGCTGCCCTCGAAGCGGAATTCCGATGCCTGCATACTGCCGGATGCATCCTCCAGGGATATGCCTGCAACATCAGCTTCTGCTATCGTCGCCGGCAGGGTCAGGACAGATTCCTTGGTTGAGTATAGAGATCCATTTGCCTTTATAGTCTCAAAGGCTGAAGTAGAGTATGCGAAAACAGAAATAGTCATCAGTATGATAGCAGCTGCAACAACAGCTAACCATATCCTGGTCCTTATTTTCATATTATCTGCCTCCTGTTTCATACCTGAAATATCCTGAGCCATGATGCATTTGCTTATCTACCGGAATTCCAGTATTCGTTGCTGTCAAAGTACCATGCATCTTCAATGGCATCGATTTTCGTTATTTTTGCTCCATGGTTGGCCTTGAAAAATCTCACGGCATCATGCAACGACGCAGGAGGTATACCATGTCCTATCCCCACATACACATGGAACTGGATATTGCCGCCAAAGCCCAGGCTGTTCATATACTGCTCTTTTTTCTGCCATATGACCATGCAATCCTCGGTTTGGTACAGATCATGCATCACCCTGGCATCATATGCATTGTAGTCCTCTGCTGTCTCATTGATCTTGTCATTCTTGTCCTGATCGCCAGTAAATACAAACTGTGAAACCTTTTTATACTCTGCAAGGTTGAACTGCTTCCCTGTCAGCTCCTTTATATCTGCTGTGCCCAAGGGGAAATACAGTGTATTGCCGCCCAACCTGTCAGTGGGATACATGGTGAAGCCGCCATGGAAGACAGCCTTGACCCACTCAGGATGCAATACGGTGAACCTGTTGACAAACTGGCCTGAAGCCGAGAAACCGGTCATGAATACTTTCTTTTCAAGGACCAGGCCATGCGCTGCCAGAAGCTCCTGTGCATCCTTTATCATCGCAATGAGCTGCAGGTCTACTCTTTTCCCGTCGCCCGATGTCTTTTCCATAACATCTCTCGACAGAGTGTGGTAGTAGTTGTCCCAGAACTCAGTCAGAGGCCTTGGGAACACAGGCATGATAAAGGGCATGGCAAGCACCTCTGCCGTTGATGCGCCCAGGCATGCGCCTTGGGCATCCCTTTTGGCCAGCTCCCTGTGCAGCTCCAGGTCATCGCTGACCCGTCCCGAGTTGTTTGGCTCTACGATCAGCCGTTTATATGCGCTCTTGTCCGCACCTCGCGGGACTCTTAGATAATACGGATAGTTGAACCCTTTTTCAGGCTTTGCCGGTATCAGGAACAAGGAATCCTTGGAAAAATCTATAGCTTTCACATCATAAGCCCTTAGCTTCAGCTCATATTGCTTTTCTTCTGAAAAGATCCTTATTGAATAGTAGCTTCCATCCTTCAGATACTCTGCAGGGTATATGTATAGTACATTGTTTTTGATACTCATTTCTGCAGGTATGAACCGGTCGCCCAGCTTCATCGAATATCCGTATACCGTGACACCCTTGAATGAATCAGGCAGCTTGATCTGAGAAGAGGTAACAGTGTTCAGATAGCCGGAAACCTTCAGTTCGACCTTGTCATATGTCAGGGATGGGTCATCGATTTTGCTTCCGCCCGGAGCACCCGTCGGAACGACTGTTGGTTCCTGCCCTGTAGTATCTGTCGGCCCTGACGTTGGACCAGGTCCGGGATCATCAGTCGGGTCTGGTGTGCCATTATGCGGATCCGCGGTCGGACTATTTGACGGGCCTGTCGATGGACCATCTGACGGGTCCGGGACAGGTGTGTCAACTGGATCTGCTGTCGGGCCCAAGCCCGGGGTATGGGTTGCGTTCTGACCATTATCTGTACTGCCGGTCCGATTACATGATACGCATCCAATAAGCACAAAAAAAATAAGGGCTGTAGCAACCAGCCGGATGATTTTTCGCATACTTATCTACTCCCCTATGTTGCAGAATTGAAAATGCCTGATCTATAAACCAAGAGCTGAAGCTTCCTTTTGCATGCCCTTGATCGTATCCTCAATGATATTATATAGCTGCATTCCGAGCATCTGTGCGCCTTCCTCTATTATTTGCCGGTTGACACCTGCGGCAAAGCTCTTCTGCTTCCACTTCTTTATGACCGACCTGACTTCCAGACCTTCTATCCTTTTATCAGGGCGCATCAGTACAGTGGCAGTGATAAGACCTGTAAGCTCATCGATAGTGTAGAGTACCTTTTCCATTGTATGGTCCGGCCTGACTTCTGTACAAATTTTATAGCCATGACTCTGGACGGCATGGATATAATCCTCGGGCCAGCCTTCGCTTTCAAGGATCTCCCGCGCTTTGATGCAATGCGCATCAGGGTACATTTCATAGTCCACATCATGTATAAGGCCTATTATGCCCCACTTCTCCACATCTTCACCTAGTTTTCCGGCGAAGTGCCTCATAACAGCTTCAACAGCAAGAGCATGCTTCAGAAGGCTTTCACTTTTGTTGTACCTGGTCAACAGCTCCAATGCTTTATCTCTAGTTGGCGTAATGCTCATCCCAATCACCCCTCTCCAAATACATCACAGATATTTCAATATGATCTTCCATTCCTCGAGCTTGTCCTGCCATTTCATCACCCTGGCCGGGCTAGGCGATGGAAGCCTGTGATATGCGATACAGTAGTCCAAAACCTTGTCCCTGATGAACCTGTTGTACAGCTCCTCTGCTTTCACGCTGTCACAAAACACAGCCCTGATGCCCGGATGATCCGACAGCAGGCCGGGGATGTCATTGGGGACAGGGTTTCTTATGGCGCTGTCGCTGCTGCCTTCCCGGTCGCAGCATTTCAGTACGTCCCATAATGCAATATGATGCTCCAGTAAAAAGGCGCGCCTTTTACTGTACTCCTTATCCGGAGTCCTGTTAAAGAGACCGTAGATCAGCTTCCAGAAATGATTTTGGGGATGTCCGTAATACTCCGCCTTTTCCAGCGACTTTATGCTCGGCATGGTGCCCAGGATGAGCACGCGGCAGTTTTCATCGACTATCGGCGGGAATGATCTGATCATACTGCAAATACCCTTTCCGTCGCAGCTCTTTTTATTATATAACCTTGATAAATAGTAGTCAAATTATGAAAAATGAACATCCATAGCTGGATAAAGACTTATCGATATGCTAAACTTAATCTGAAATATATTCATTTTGGCAAAGGGTGACAAGAGGTGGACTGGTTCAGAAGATTCATGGCCGGCAGATACGGCGTTGACCAGCTTTATGTGGCCTTGATCATACTCAGCATGGTGTTTTTGATGCTGTCTTCGATCACAGGCTGGCCTTATTTTTCGGTCGTTGCGCTGCTCCTTTTTGCCTATGCCTACTTCAGGGTTTTGTCCCGAAGCATATACAAGCGCTCGCAGGAAAACCTGATGTTTTTAAAGCTGCTGGACCCTGCCAGCAGGTGGTCAAGGCAGACTGTCCGCCGGATCAAGGACCTCAAAAAATATAAATACTTCAGGTGTACAGGCTGCGGCAGGAGCCTGCGGGTGCCCAGGGGAAAGGGAAAGGTCAGGATCACCTGTCCCATATGCGGCACGGCGTCTGTTAAGAAAACCTGACATAAAATGTGAAACGGTTCACGACCAGGAAGCATATCCTTTATCGTGAACCGTATTTATTTGCCCACCGTTCATGGCTGCCACTTTTCCAAACAGAAGCCCTAAGAAAGCTGTCAGGTGGTCCTCTCTCCGGGGCTGATCCGATTTTCGGATACACGTATTATTTTCGGTAAAATGGCAATAATAGAGATAAACCCCCTATATTGTATGGCGAAGGTTACGCATATTTCTTAAGTAACCTTCGTTTTTTTGCTTTCTATCGGACTAAACTGCCGCAGCTATTGAGGAATCTCAGTATAAATACCAAAAGGACGATGTTTGCCACTACAAGAACGATACCGATGAAAGCGAAAAAGGGTATCCCCGACAGCAGAAATACGGCTAAGCCTGCCAGGGCAAGGCCCATGTAATACTTCCAAAGCTGATCCGATTCGCCTGCCAGGGCTCTCTGGCCTGACATGACGCACATCTCCTTCATGCCCATGAATATATAGTAGACGACCAGGAGGTTCAAGCAAATAGTAGCCAGGGCTATCAGGTATTTGATCGGGCCAATCAGGACCAGCAAGCCCCTGTGTATTTCAAAGGCTGACAATACTGCCAGGACGATGCTCAAGGGCCTGGCTTTATCAAAGCATTCGCTCCTTCTCTCAAGCTCACCCAGTGCCAGGACAAACAATATGTAGCCGATGATATCGGGAAGCAGGTCAAATCCGTTGATGACAATGTCGACCATGATCAGCGCGAAACCCCAAGCCAGCTTCGTCAGGCTTTGTCTCAGCATAAATGCACCTCCGCTTTGATTTTGCATATGAATGCAGAATGCATCAGTTATGGCCTGCATCCACATTTCATATCCATATTGCGCATCCACATTTTACATCTTTATTATAATTGTAACATATTGCTGTATGATTAAACATAAGTAATCGTAAAAAGAACCTCAGGCCAGCCTGATAGCCCAAGGTCCTTTTTTTTTGCAGATGCAAAGGCTATTCAGAGGTACCGAATATTCCTCCGCGCTTGTCTGTCAGTAAGGGAATGAGTATCAGCAGAACCAATAGAATCAGGATAATCTCAGACCCGCTGTCCTTGCCATAGCCTTCTGTGCTAAAACCAAAACCCATGTACGCACCCCTTCCGAAATAGAATTGCAGGTAATTTCCTATTTCATAATATGTAGATTGCACTATTATGTGCTTTGTTATATACTGGATATGGCAAAAGGCATGTTTGAGATCCGGACCTTACGTTTATATATGTATCGAAAAAATATTTAAAGGTATGGAGGTATACTATGAATCTGAAAGGTACAAAAACAGCTGAAAACCTTATGAAGGCCTTTGCAGGCGAGTCCCAGGCAAGAAACCGCTATACATACTATGCCTCGGTAGCCGACAAGGAAGGCTATAAGCAGATCCGCAACATCTTTATCGAGACTGCTGACAATGAAAAGGAGCATGCCAAACGGTTCTACAAATTCCTGCTGGCCGGCCTGGGCGAGCTGCCCGCAGAAGTTGAAATAACCGCGACCTTCCCCGTAGCCCAGGGCAAGACCCTTGACAACCTGAAGGCAGCCGCTGCCGGCGAAAATGAGGAATGGGCAAAACTTTATCCGAAGTTTGCTGAAGTAGCTGATGAGGAAGGCTTCAGTGAGATAGCTGAGGTTTTCAGGAAGGTAGCTGATGCCGAGAAATGGCATGAGATCAGGTACAACAAGCTGCTTGAAAACATTGAAAAGGACAAGGTGTTTGTAAAAGAAGAAGTGGTACTGTGGAAATGCGGCAACTGCGGATATGTCCATGAGGGCAAGGAAGCCCCCGATGTCTGCCCGGCATGCGCCCACCCCAAGGCCCACTTCGAGCTCTATGCCCAGAATTATTGATCGGGTTGGGCTCCAAGCTTAAAAATCTATCAGTTGCAAAAATACCGGAGGCACAGCTAAGTGCCTCCGGTATTTTTTTGTTATGCTTTATATTATTTTTTATGTCATGCTGCTTACTATTCTTCTATAGCGGCCTTCTGCGTATTGATAGCTCGTATGATCCCAGGATCGAACTTGGGCCTCCGGTCATAGGTATAGAGCCCGTTTACCTCCTGCTCTATATCATATAGCTGTGTATAGCAGAAAGCACATATGCTCCTGTTCCTGAGCAGGACCTCGGTCAGGCCCTTGTAGCGGGCAAGGAACTCCTCTTCACTGGCAGGCCGTGAGCCGTAGCCCCAGCCGCTTTTGTTCTCAGGGTTCCACCAGATGCCGCCGTACTCGCTCACAAAGTAGGGCTGGCCTTCGTATTTCTGCCTGTCAGGATAAGTCACATATACCCCGGTGCCCTCCTGCATCGGTTCAAATTTCGCAGCGAAGGATGCGGGATCCTGGTCATAGTCATGGATATCGAAGATATCCGTAACAACATGGAAATTACCGCTGGTATCTATGACAGGCCTGGTGTGATCCATGGCCTTGGTCACATTGTACACGATCCTGAGCACCTCATCATCCTGTCTTGTGCCGTTCCTGTCCCAGGTCTCGTTGAAAGGACACCAGCCCACTATAGCCGGGTGGTTGAAGTCCCGTTCTATTGCCTCCATCCATTCGGGCAAAAAGTGCTCTAGTCCTGCGGGGCCGGTTATATCGAGCCCCCAGTTGGCGTGCTCACCCCATACAAGATAGCCTAGCTTGTCAGCCCAGTATAAAAACCTGGGCTCGAATATCTTCTGGTGAAGCCTGGCACCGTTGAACCCGAGGCCCATGGAGATCTCGATGTCCCGTTTAAGGTCTGCGTCAGTCGGGGCAGTGTATATGCCGTCCGGATAAAAGCCCTGGTCCAGTACCAGCCGCTGGAAGACCGGTTTGCCATTTATCAGTATGGCCTTGTCGCTTAAGGATACGGACCTTAGGCCGAAATAGCTCCTGACCGCATCCAGTGTACCGCCCTGATCGGCAAGTACCAGCTCCAGGTCATAAAGCTCAGGCTTGCCCGGCTCCCAAAGGTGGACCTCAGACAGCTTCAATGTAAGCTGGCACCTGTCACCCGATGCTTTAGCCTGACCTTCACCGACAGACTTTCCCTTATATGCAGCTCTGGCCTTCAATGTCAGGCCTTGAGAGGGCCCCTTGACCCTGGCCTCTATATGTACACTTTCATTTTCCGGATCCGGTACCAGCCTGAAGGAGGATATATACCTGTCGGGCACCCATTCCAGCCATACCGTCTGCCAAATACCTGTCGTCCTCGTATAGTCGCAGCCCGAATAAATGAAATGGTGCTCTTCTCTTTGCTTCCCTCTTGGCTGCCTGCCTGACCGTACATCGTCTTCGGCATAGACCGTCACCCTGTTAGTCCCTTTGTGCACCAGGCCGGTTATGTCAAAGGAGAAGGATGAATACCCTCCCTTATGGCTGCCTGCAGGCTGGCCGTTTATCCAGACCTGGGCATAATAATCTACGGCACCGAAATGTATGAGGACCCTGCCTCCCTGCCAGTCCTCAGGCAGGTCAAACTCCCTTTTGTACCATACAGCCGGAATGAAATCCGTATATTCGACCCCGGACAGCTTGCTTTCCGGGCAAAAGGGCACAAGGATCGTGCCCGATAGTCTGTCCTTGTTGTAGAGCTGCCTGTCCCTGCCGCTCCTGCCAAAGTCCATCTCAAACTCCCAGGTGCCGTTCAGGTTCATCCACCTGTCTCTGACCATCTGTGGCCTGGGATATTCCGGCCTGGGGATCTGAGCCTCAAGTTTGTCTTTCAATACAATAGCTCCTTTCTGCTTATGTCCCGATATTTTTAATGTGGATCCTCAAAACCTTTCGAGGAACTTAGCTACTTCAGTCTCGGCGCTTTGGTTGATTATGCTTATCTTCTTGCCTGCCAGCCTGGCCCTGTAGACAAATTCGTTCACGGTCGAGGTATAAAAGGATGTGCCCACAACAAGCACTTCCCGGCTGCTGCCGATCAAGTCTATAGCATCGGCGTAGTACCTTATCATGTCCCCGTACAGGACAACATCAGGCTGGAGCAGCTCACCGCACCTGCTGCAATATATGGAGTCCCTGATCACATAGAAATCGAACCTTTCATCGCACTTCCGGCATATCACCTGCTCCAGATTGCCATGGACCTCAAGTACCAGCCTGCTGCCGGCCTTTGAATGGAGACCGTCAATATTCATCGTCACCACAGGGATACCATGCTCTGCCAGGGCCAGGTGGGCCGGATTGGGCCTGGCCCGGTCAATGGTTTCCTTCATTTTTAAAAGGCCGTCATAAAATTCCCCGGGATGGGCATTGAAGTAATCCCTGCTCAGCCTGCTGCGCAAGTCCCCCATTTCCTCGAAGGTAGGAATGCCACTGGCTTTGGAGATACCTGCGCCGGTTATGGCTATAAGATCATGCATAGGAGCAGCCCCCTTTTTTGACCACCAAATCTATCTGACGCCTGAATCAGCCTAACCGTTCCTCTATGAGCCTGGCAAGCTTAACAGCGTACTCCTCGATCTCCTTCTGGTCAGCCCCTTCGATCATGACGCGGACCAAAGGCTCCGTGCCGGAAGGCCGGATCAGGACTCTGCCCTCATCCTTGAACCTGGACTCTATTTTACCTATTTCCTCCCGGATGACCGGGTCATCTGCATAGCTGTGCTTCTTCTGCTCTGAAACCCTGGCATTTACAAGTACCTGGGGATATTTCTTCATCTGGGCCGCCAGCTTTGAGAGCTTGTCACCGCTTCGCTTCATGACCCCGAGCATTTGCAGGGCAGTCAGCAGGCCGTCTCCCGTGGTGTTGTGATCGAGGAATATGATGTGGCCTGACTGCTCCCCACCGATCGAGAATCCGCCATCAAGCATCTTTTCCAGGACATACCGATCGCCCACCTTTGTTTTTACGCTTGTGAGCCCTGCTTTTTTCAATGCCAGATCAAGCCCTAAGTTGCTCATTACCGTAGTTACTACAGTGTTATCCTTAAGTACGCCCCTTTCGGACATGCACAGGGCACACATGACCATGATCTGGTCTCCGTCCACTATCTCGCCTTTCTCATCGACGGCGATCAACCGGTCTGCATCGCCGTCAAAGGCCAGACCAACATCTGCACCAAGCTCCTTGACAAACTCCTGCAGCTTTTCAGGATGGGTGGAGCCGCAGCCTGCGTTGATATTGACCCCGTTAGGTTCATTGCTTATTGTATGTACCTCTGCGCCAAGGGCTTCAAAAAGCCTGGGCGCTGCCTCATACGCTGCCCCGTTGGCGCAATCCAGGGCTATCCTGAAGCCCTTGAGATCGCCTTCAATGGTACTTTTTAAAAACTCCACATATTCATCGACAGCATCATCTATCCGTACTATCCGGCCCAGGTCCGCCCCTTCTGACAGGGGAAGCTCTTCAGCCTTGTCCAGTATGATGTCCTCTATGCGGTTCTCCAGCTCGTCCGGCAGCTTGTAGCCCTGGCTGTTGAAAAACTTGATCCCGTTGTATTCCATGGGGTTGTGGGATGCGGAGATAACCGCACCCGCATCGGCACCGTAGTGCCGAGCGAGGTATGCGATAGCAGGAGTGGGCAGGACCCCGACCACAATGGCATCTGCCCCGACCGAGCATATGCCTGCTGCCAGCGCTGCCTCCAGCATATCGCCTGATATCCGGGTGTCACGGCCTATGAGTATCCTTGGCTTGTGCTTTTCCCCGGTCAGCACATAAGCCCCTGCCTGGCCCAGCTTGTATGCCAGATCACAAGTCAGCTCCCTGTTGGCCAAACCTCTGACTCCATCTGTTCCAAATAGACGCCCCATAACAACTCTCCTTGCCATATAGATTTTCTACTTGAATTTCTCCACGATATATCTTTGAGCCGATACAGCTGCCACTGCGCCGTCGGCTGCAGCTGTCACCAGCTGCCACAGGGATTTTTGCCTAATATCCCCGGCAGCAAAAACACCGGGTATGTCTGTCGCCATGGTTTCATCCGTCAACACAAAGCCCGCTTCGCTCATTTTGAGCCTTCCCTTAACGAGCTCGTTGTTCGGCCTTATCCCGATGGCGACAAATATGCCGTCGGCCTTTATCTCCCGCCGTTCCCCGGTCTTCAGGTTGACGATCCTGACTCCGGTCACGCTATCCTCGCCCAGGATCTCTTCTACTACGGAGTCCCAAACCTTTTCTATCTTGTCATTTTTAAGTACCCTGCCCGCCGAGATCTGGTTGGCCCTCAGGCTGTCCCGCCTGTGTACCAGATAAACCTTGTTCACGTACTGGGACAGGAATAGTGCATCCTCAGTCGCGGTATCGCCGCCTCCTACCACCACGACATCCTTGCCCTTGTAAAATGCCCCGTCGCAGGTGGCACAATAGGATACGCCCCTGCCACGGAATCTCTCTTCCTTGTCAAGGCCGAGGGTCTTGGGCTCCGCGCCCGTTGCCAGGATCACAGCCCTGCACTGGTATTCCCCCTTGTCGGTATATACCTTCTTTATATCACCCTCGAGCTTTAGCTCCTTTATCTCGTCGTACTGTATAACAAGGCCGAATTTCCTCGCCTGGTTTTCTATCTTCATCGCAAAATCCGGTCCGCTGACAGGCTCATCGAATCCGGGATAGTTTTCGATCATATAGGTGGTAGATGCCTGTCCTCCAACGAACATCTTTTCAAACAGCAAAGCATCAAGCCCGGCCCGCTTTGCATAAAGCCCGGCCGTCAGCCCGGCAAGTCCGCCGCCGATAATTATGACATCGTACATTTTAGCCCTCCTTCTTTAGTCTGCTGAATAGACTGAAATATATTTATCCGAGATTCATTATACTAATTTATGGTATAGGTGTAAAGCATGAAGAATGACCTTCGGCCGGCACCAAAAAGGGCTCTCCAAAGAGCCCTTTCTGAATGCTTATAAGATAAAATGATACCGGTAAGGCATTTATAATGCTATTGTTTTACGGAGCTTGTCGAATACCTCGAGCACATAATCGATCTGCTCATCAGTATGGGTCGCTATATAGCTTGTCCTCAGCAAATCTGACCCCACAGGCACTGCCGGGCTGATCGATACGTTGCAGAATACGCCATGGTCAAAGAGGAACTCCCAGGCAGCTATGGTCTTTTCCCTGTCCCCGATCACGATCGGTATGATCGGCGTCTGGCTGCCCCCCGTGTTGTAGCCCATCCTGTTGAGCTCGTACCTTACGCGGTTGGCTATGTCGTGCAGCCTCTTCCTCCTTGCGTGATCGTTCTTCAGTATCTTCAGTGCTGCAAGCACCGTTGCCACCGATGCCGGCGGCAGGCTGGCGGTAAATATGAAGGACGGGCATGTGGCCTTTAAGAATCTCACCATCTCCCTTGACCCAGCGGCAAAGCCGCCAACGCATGCAAAGGATTTGCTGAATGTGCCGGTAATGACATCAGCCCCGTCGGTCATTCCGAAGTGTTCCTCCGTGCCCCGGCCGTTTTCACCAAGCACGCCTATGCTGTGAGCATCGTCCACAAGGACGTAAGCATTGTACTTTTTGGCCAGCCTTGATATTTCAGGCAGGTTGCAGATGTCGCCGAACATGCTGAATACTCCGTCGGTGATGATCAGCTTGTTCTTGTCTTCTTCGAGCGATGCCAGTACCTTCTCCAGGCTCTCCATGTCATTGTGATGATACCTCTTCATGGTCGCCCTGGACAGCAGGCAGCCCTGAATGATGCTGGCATGGTTGTCGCGATCGCATATTATGTAATCACCGGGTCCCACCAGGGTCGATATGGTACCGGAGTTGGAGAAAAAGCCCGTGCTGTACACTATGACAGCCTCTTTGCCTAAAAATTCAGCCAGTTCGGCTTCTAGCTGCTCATGGAGGTCAAGGTTGCCGTTTAGCAGCCTTGAGCCGGTGCAGCCTGTACCGTACTTTTCGACCGCCTTGATCGCAGCCTCTTTGACCTCAGGATGGCTGGTCAGACCCAGATAGTTGTTGGAGCCTATCATGATCTTTTCCTGCCCCTGGATGACCACTGTGGCATCACTGCCGCCCTGGACCACCTGCATGAAGGGGCACCGGTCCATCCTGCCTTCATAGAAGTCATACAACTCCTTCATCTTGAAGCGCTTTGAAAAGTCCAATTTAT
>JAKPIB010000033.1 GCA_029549985.1 Bacillota bacterium | reverse complement strand
ATTTCCTGTATAATGAATTCCATAAGAGTATCTTCCTTTCTGTGATTCTTGTGGTTCTTTATCAAATTACATGATATCACAGGGAGATACTCTTTTCTTTTATTTCTTAATTTTTTCCCATAGTAATTTTACACTAACCTTCCGGTAAACTATTTTCCAATCCTTATCAGTCGGGTGTGTCGGCTCCGGTCAGCGCAAGGCCTTCTTGACCAGCTTTTTAGTGTTGTCCGGGGCAGATGATGCCGTCAGCATAGCCGTGTCCTTGCTTGCTCCGATTTTAGCGCAGTTGTCCCAGGACTCCCGGACAGCAAGCTCTATCACCTCTTCAACCCTCGTTACCGGTATGACCTCAATTTTCTCATTGTTGAAATTGTCCTGCCAGTTCTCCGACGGTATTATGACTCTGCTTGCACCTGCATGGATTGCGGCGTTGACCTTTGCCTGCACCTCGCCCACAGGCTTGACATATCCCTGTATGGACAACTCTCCTGTCATGGCCAGCTTATTGTCAACCGGCATCCCGGTTATTGCCGAATATACTGCTGTCAGTATGGCTATCCCCGCAGAAGGTCCGTCCACAGGTGTCCCGCCGGGAAAGTTTATGTGGATATCGTAGTTACGGGTGTTTATATTAAAGCAATTTCGCATGATGGTCATCATGTTGTCTACTGAACCCTTGGCTGTACTCTTCCTCCGTACTTTTTTGCTTTCGCTGTTCATTTCCTCTTCGTCTATGATGCCCGTTACAATGATTTCGCCCTTGCCCTTAGCTGCAGGTACAGCAGTAGCTTCGATCTCCATGACAGCACCCATATTGGGGCCATATATGGCCAGGCCGTTTACACAGCCCACCCGCGGAGTATCCCATACCTTTTTATCCGGTCGGGGTGTATAGTTGCCGTTTTGGACCACCCATTCCACATCCTGGACGGTGATCGTGCTGCGGCCCTCGGTAAGTGCAATGCCACCTGCCAGTTGGATTATATTGACGGCATCACGGCCATTGGCCGCATATTTCCCTACTATCCGGACAGCACTCTCCTCAATGCTAAAGTTCCCTTTTTTCGCGGCATTTTTTGCGATGATGCATATTTCGTCCTGAGTCAGGGCTCTGAAATATATCTCAAGGCAGCGCGAACGGATAGCTGGCGGTATCTCACTGCTGCTTCTCGTGGTTGCCCCCACCAGCCTGAAGTCCGCCGGCAGACCTTTCTGGAATATCTCATGGATATGGCGCGGTATATTGGTGTCCTGCGAGTTGTAGTAGGCACTTTCCAAAAACACCTTCCTGTCCTCCAGCACCTTGAGCAGCTTGTTCATCTGGATAGGATGCAGCTCGCCTATCTCATCCAGGAATAGTATCCCTCCATGAGCCTTTGTTACAGCACCGGGCTTGGGCTGCGGGATACCGGCTATACCAAGCGGGCCTGCCCCCTGATATATCGGGTCATGTACAGAACCAATGAGAGGGTCGGCAATGCTCCGCTCGTCAAAGCGCAAAGACGTTGCATCGATCTCCACAAACTTTGCATTGCGCTTGAATGGGGAGTTGGGATTTTTCTTAGCTTCCTCCAGCACAAGCCTGGCTGCACAGGTCTTCCCTATGCCCGGAGGCCCGTATATGATGACATGCTGGGGGTTCGGGCCGCACAGGGCGGCTTTCAAGGCTCTGATGCCGTCCTCCTGGCCAATGATATCTTCAAAGGTTTTAGGCCTTGTCTTTTCAGATAAGGGCTCGGTAAGTGAGATCTCTCTCAGCCTTTGAAGATTTTCCATTTCCTTTTTTGATTCCTTGTCGATCGCTATCTTGTTGCTTTGCTGGCTTCTTAGAAGGTTAAGGAAATACAGCCCTATCACAACTGCAAAAAAGAATTGTATGATCACCAACGCATCGCTCAACAACGCCATCTTCCTTTCATATACAGCTTTAACATATTTGATATTAGTATGCTGTATATTATTGCATTCTATCCAAGTATTCGATAAAAAATGGAAGAAGGCATCAAACTAAAAAGGAGCTTTTAAAGCTCCTTATGTTAAGAAACGGATTCTTTTTTCTCTTTGACTTTTTTGGCCGTTTTCCCGGGCTTCTGGCTGTCAGCCAGTATCAGGATCGGCTCCATATTGTTCAGTATCGTATCCTTGGTGATGATGCACTTCTCAACATCGCCCCTGGACGGGATCTCATACATGACATTGAGCATGATCTCTTCAAGTATTGCCCTTAAGCCTCTGGCACCGGTCTTGCGTTCTATTGCCTTTTTGGCGATCACCTTCAATGCCTCTTCCTCAAACTCCAGTGAAACGCCATCCATTTCAAATAGCTTCTGGTATTGCTTTACCAAGGCGTTTTTGGGCTCCGTCAGTATGCTTATCAAGGCTTCTTCGTTCAGGCTGTTCAAGGTGGCTATGACCGGAAGCCTTCCAACAAATTCAGGGATCAAACCATACTTCAACAGGTCTTCAGGCAGGATATGCTTCAGGGTCTCTCCGACATCCCGCTGTACGTTGCTTTGTACATCTGCACCGAAGCCTATTGACTTTTTGCCGATACGCTTCTGGATGATCTTTTCGATACCGTCAAAGGCACCGCCACAAATGAAGAGTATGTTGGTCGTATCTATCTGGATAAACTCCTGATGGGGGTGCTTTCTGCCGCCCTGGGGCGGTACGCTCGCAACTGTACCTTCCAGTATTTTGAGCAGGGCCTGCTGCACACCTTCACCGGATACATCCCTTGTAATGGACGGATTCTCTGATTTTCTGGCTATCTTGTCTATTTCATCAATATATATGATCCCTTTTTCCGCCCGTTCGATATCAAAATCTGCTGCCTGGATCAGCTTAAGTAGTATGTTTTCTACATCTTCGCCTACATATCCGGCTTCGGTAAGGGATGTCGCATCTGCTACTGCGAAGGGTACATTCAGGATCTTGGCCAGGGATTGAGCCAGCAGGGTCTTGCCTGATCCTGTGGGTCCCAGCATGACGATATTGCTCTTTTGCAGCTCAACTTCATCATTCTTGCTGTCGCTGTTTATTCGTTTGTAGTGGTTATAAACTGCAACAGCCAGTTTTTTCTTTGCTTCCTCCTGGCTGACCACGTATTGATCCAATATCTTCTTGATTTCAGCAGGTTTGGGTATATCCTTCAACTCGAGCTCAGATGCATCTTCAAACTCTTCTTCAATGATCTCCTGGCAAAGCTCTATACATTCATCGCATATATATACACCAGGACCGGCAACCAGTCTTCTGACCTGGTCCTGGGTTTTTCCGCAGAATGAACACTTCAGCTGCTTTTTCTCTTCATATCTTGCCATCATTTCACCTCTTTATCCGCTATCAGCGGGAGACTATTACCTCGTCTATGAGGCCGTAATTTTTTGCCTCCTGTGCAGACATGAAGAAGTCTCTGTCAGTATCCTTTTCGATCCTTTCTATCGGCTGTCCTGTCCTTTCAGACAGTATCCTGTTCAGGGTCCTCTTTATTTTCAATATCTGCTCGGCATGTATCATTATATCGGTCGCTTGTCCCCTGGCACCTCCTAGGGGCTGGTGCAGCATTATCTCGCTGTTGGGCAGGGCAAAGCGCTTGCCCTTTGCACCTGCAGCCAGCAAAAATGCACCCATCGATGCTGCAAGGCCAATGCAAATGGTAGACACATCGCATTTGATATACTGCATGGTATCATAAATAGCCATACCGGCGGTAACTGATCCGCCGGGGCTGTTTATGTAAAGCCTTATGTCCTTGTCCGGGTCATCGGCTTCCAGATACAGAAGCTGAGCCACAACCAGGCTGGCAGTAACATCTGTTATTTCACCGCCGAGGAATACAATACGTTCCTGCAAAAGGCGTGAGTATATATCGTAGGATCTTTCACCACGATTGGTTTGCTCTACAACTATCGGTACAAGATTCACAGCCATTCTCCTCCCATCTGTTTAGTTTTCTTTCTCCTCACTAAGCAAGTCCTGGGCCGGTTTAACTGTAACTACTGCATTATCTGCTAAAAAGTCGATGGTCTTGTTGACTTTGATACTGTTGCTAATATATTCGCTGCTGTTGGCAAAGTTTTTCTTTACTTCTTCCACACTTTGCTTGTACTGTTCAGCCAGTCTTGCGTACTCCTTTTCCAGGTCTTCATCAGTAGCCTGGATATTTTCTGCTTTTGCAATGCTGTCAAGAACCAGTTGTGTCTTAACTCTATTGTATGCATCTTCTTTAAATTGTGCCCTTAAATCATCCAATGATGTATTGGTCATTTTAAGATACTGGTCCAGTGTCAGCCCGTTATACCTCATGCGGTAATCCATGTCCCTGATCATATCATCTATCTCATTGTCTACCATTACATCAGGGATATCTACCTTGGCGTTGTCGACTACCTTCTTTATCAGCTCATTTTCCATTTCATTCTTGGATCTTGCTTCAGTGGCATCGACCAGTCTTTTCCTGATGTCAGCTTTATACTCGTCTAAGGTATCAAATTCGCTGACATCCTTTGCAAATTCGTCATCCAGGGCGGGCAATTCCTTTTCCTTGACTTCATGTATTTTTACATGGAAAACTGCAGCCTTTCCCTGCAGCTCTTCCGCATGATATTTCTCCGGGAAAGTGACATTGATGTCTTTTTCCTCTCCTGGCATCATTCCAGTGAGCTGTTCTTCAAAACCGGGTATGAAGTGACCTGAACCTATCTCAAGAGTATATTTCTCAGCTGTGCCGCCGGGGAATGCCTCTCCGTCTATGGTGCCGGAATAGTCCAGGGTAACCCTGTCTCCCTCTTTCACGGCACGTTCTACCGATATCCATCTTGCATTACGTTCAAGTACATGATGAAGCTGATGGTCTACATCATCATCTGTTACATTATACTCTGTCCTGGACACTTCTATACCTTTGTATTGTCCAAGTTCTACCTCGGGCTTCACAGTGACCAGGGCGGTGAGGATCAGCTCCTGGCCGCTACCGATTTGGACGATATCTACTTCAGGCCTGTCTACCGGCTCTATATTGGCTTCGCGTACAGCCTCATCATAGGCTGCGGGAAATATTTCATTTACTGCATCCTCATAGAATATGGCTTCGCCATAATATCTTTCTATTATCTTTCTTGGAACCTTGCCCTTGCGGAAACCGGGTATCGATATGTTCTTCCTGTTCTTTAAGTATGACTTCTCCATCCCCCGTTCAAAAGTCTCTGGATCGACATGGATTTCAAGCTTTACTTTATTTGTGTCTGTTTTTTCTGCTGTAACTTTCAATTGCTACGTCCTCCTTAACAATGCAATGAGTTTGTCCGCATATATTATTGTAACCTGATTCAGGTTATTTCTAACTTTAAATGCATAAAAACGGAAAAACTCTCCTACTTTCAAACTGTATCTTAACACATGTGAAATACTAATGCAATACCACATTTTCGGACAACGCTGTCACCAGGGCCGCCATTTTGAATGTATGATGATCATGACTATCGGTGCTTGAATCGGGATCTACTCTATGCTCTGCTCATAAGACAGCGGATATCATATATCAGGCTGTCAGTACTTGTTTTATGAGGCTATTGAGCCTCCTTTTCATACCAGCTCCATGCAATCTACAAATAAGTCCTGAAAATCAGGTCTGGAGGAGAGCTCCACATATCTGATCAGTTTGTAGATCCTGCCTGCTTCAGCCATTTGGTCACTGGACTTTAGTGACAGCTTAGCTCCGGTCAGGGCTCCGTTCCCAATAGGCACTATCTTGTCTCTGAGTTCAACAGGTATAAGGCCGATGGCTGTGGCGCTGTCCATGTCTATGTAATTGCCGAAGCCTCCGGCGAGATATACGGTTTCAATATCGTCATAATCTGCCTTGCATTCATGTAAAAGGACCTTTATGCCAGCCATAATGGCTGCCTTTGCCAGTTGTACCTCCCTTATGTCCTTCTGGGTTATATAAATATCCCTTTGTGCTCCCGTTTCCTTTGAAGCGATCAAAAAGCAGGGCTTGCCGGAGCATTCACGAAGCCGGCTCACTATATCAATTGAAAACCTTTCCCGGGCCTCCTGCCTGGTGATAATCTTGCCTGTAGAGTCTATCAGACCCAGCTTAAGCATACCCGCTATTGCATCAACAAGGCCGGACCCGCAAATCCCCATAGCAGGCGCATCATCTATCGTCGTATATGACACATGGCTTTTATCAAGCCTCACTTTGTTGATCGCGCCGGCTATCCCTCCGACGCCACATTCAATATGCCCGCCCTCAAATGCCGGGCCAGCTGCCGCAGCACAGGCGACAATATTTTCCCTGTTGCCCAGGGCTATCTCGCCATTGGTGCCTATGTCGATCATCAGGGCCTGGCCTGGCTGAGCAGCCATTCCACATGCGGATAAACAGGCGATCGTATCAGCGCCGATATATCCTGCCGGTGTCGGCAGCACAGTCACAAGACCCTCCGGGCACATATCAAGGCCAAAGTCCTTCCCCCTGGCTCCAACAAACCTGGTAAATACGGGATTAAAGGGAGAAATGGCGATCGAGTCTACTGATACGGCTGAAAGAATATGTATCATCACCGTATTGCCCACAAGGTTCATGTGATATATGCAGGCGGGTGGTATATCGTATTTGCTACAGAAAAACCCAAGCATGTCATTAAGCTGGTTGATTATCAAGCTGTTGAGCTTGCTTAAGCCATCTGGATACGACCTGGTATAATCGATCCGGGAAATCACATCATCGCCATATTGTTTCTGTGGATTGAGGCATGAATATATAGCGACTTCGGCTCCCGTATTGAGATCGATGAGCATGCCCACTATCGTGGTCGTCCCGATGTCAACTGCCACACCATAGCAAGCACCGCTTGTGTCGCCGCCTTCTACTGCGATTATTTCATCTGCTGCAATAACACAGGTCACCTTATAATCATTGTTCTTTAGTATATCAGGTAGCTTTCTTACCAAATCGATATCCCTAACTACAGCTCCCCCGGCTTCCCTTTCAATCCTGTCCACATCTGATGCCTGATCGATCAGGCTTGGCTTTGAAAGCTCGATGTATTTCTTAAATATGA
This sequence comes from Bacillota bacterium, assembly GCA_029549985.1. Lineage (GTDB taxonomy): Bacteria > Bacillota > Clostridia > Caldicoprobacterales > DTU083 > JAKORJ01. The sequence continues at coordinate 22,259 of JAKPIB010000033.1, read as the reverse complement.
CCGGCTTTAAATGAGTATCAGAAAAGCAGTCTGTCATGATATTGGCATTTGCATTATGGCTGTCAGGAACTTCGATCACAAGATCTTCAACGACCCTGGTCCTGCAGGCCAAACGATAGCCATTGTCCCATTCTTCCCTGGTAATGACCTGGTTTTCGTCGTAAGGTGCGCATAGCGTAGTATCACCTTTGAGTATCCTGACCCTGCACTTGCCACAAATGCCCTTGCCACCGCATGGTGCAGCAGGTGCCATGCCATATGACCTTAAAATACCCAGGAGATTGTCCTCCTGATGCTTGTCATGGCTTATGAAAATCTCCTTCACTAAAAAATGACCCCCTTGATCTGTCGTTTAAAATTGATCCATCCTATTCACTGCAGTCCCCAATTACTTTTTCAAATACTTCCAGAGTTTTTGCTATCATCATACCATAAGCGAAATTCTCCATTGCATCTTTTTCAGCCTTTCTTCCAAGCCCCGAAGCTATTTCGGGGTTTTTCAGCAGATAATCGACCGCCTTGGCTGCTGCTTTGCTGTCACCCGGCTTGATCAGCAATCCGTTTGAGCCATGCCTGACAAGCTCAGGTATGCCACCGGTTTCGGTCGCTATCACAGGCAGGCCGAAATGCATGGCTTCGAGAACGGTAATCCCCATCCCTTCTGACAGGGAAGGCAGAATAAATAAGTCAAAGGCCTTGTAATATTCATTTACTGAACCAACCTGGCCTGTAAAAATGACCCTGCCGGTCAGTCCCAGGGACCCTGCGATCTCCCGAAGCCTGTCCTCATCCGGGCCTGTCCCCACTATCATAAGCTTGATGTTCTCATTGCTTATAAGCGGAAGGGCCCTTATCAGGACATCTATCCCCTTGGAAGGTATAAGGCGGGCAACCGTTCCAAGCAGGACCTCGTCCTGCCCCACATTGTGTTTTTCCCTTGCATCAAAGGATCCTTCCCTGCTAATGCCCCATATGCAGTTGTAGATCACTGATACTTTATCACCCTCGATGCGGAAATCTTCTATCATGCTGTCTCTTAATGCTTTTGAAACAGTTATGTAGGCGTTGGTCCTGAACCTCATTCCCTTTTCTAAGGTACTGATCAGAAAACGGCTCAGGCCCTGCTTATGATCCAGTACGAAATTATGGACTGTATACACGGCAGGACAGCCCGCTAAAAATGCTGCCATCCTGCCTGCAGCACCTGCCTTGAACCCATGCAGGTGTACAATGTCCGGACCAAGCCCTCTGATCAGGCGGCAGAGCTTAATAAGGCCAGGGATGAAGGCTGTCGGCGGATCTAGGCAGATATCGACGGCGTATACGGCTGCCCCTGTCTTTTCCAGCTCTCTTGCTTCGTCTTCCCCAAAGCTGCATATTGCTACTACCTCATGGCCTGACTCTATCAGTCCGTTTATCAAGGCTATATAATGCTGCTTCATACCACCCTCGGCCCTGCCGATGATCTCAGCTATAAGCATACAGATCAAGCTGCCAGAATCCTGTCTTGCTGTTCTGCCCGAAGGCAATCGCATACCAGCAGGATAAAGGGTGGTGCGGTAAACACCATGGTGGTCGCAGCTGCAACAATTCCAGAATCATTGGTCAGGAGGGCTGCTATGCTGCCTATGATACCGGCAGTCAGGCCTTTGATCGCCATGGGATACTGTTTCGCCGTATTTTTTACTATTCCAATAGGTCTGAACAACAGTATCACCATCGAAATCAGGGATAACAGGAATACCCGCGTCCAGATCGTATACTTGAAAAGCTTTATGTTCATCGAGACTTTTCTGTACACGATGTTGAAAAGCTCATATATGCCGTTTGCCTGTATCAGGCTTATGGTCTGGCCCAGGTGAGACTGACTGTCAACCGCCCTGACACTGTCTATGAAAAAGATGAGGGTGACTGCTGCACCGGCAAAAAGGCCTATAGGCAGGACATGCCTCAATGATATCCTGCCTTTCCTGGCCAGCACGTATAAGCTGGCAAAGGCCAGTCCCGCCGAGACCGTGCCCCCAACATTGGCCCCATAGCTCGGATAGCCCATAACTGTCAGCGTCAACAAAGGCAAAAGAATGGCTGCCCTGTGCAAGGTCCTGTCCCCTGATTCCAGCATGGCTCCGCAGCCGGCGCATACTGCTCCGAGCAATATGCCCATATACTCATTTCCTATGCCGTAGAACCGGGCACCGCTGATCGCATCATACCCGAGCGGTGATCCCTTTATCAGAGGCCCGCCTGCAAGCTGGTCCAGGATGATCGACCCTGCTGTAGCTATACTTATGACCATGATCTTTTTGATCGTATTGGTCCTGAAAAAATACAAAACAACAGTCAGCACAGCAGACAAAAGCCAGGACAAAATGAAGCTGCCTGCAAGCTCAGGCCTGTGGAACAGGGGCAGCAGGAGATAGGAAACGGGGATACACAGTAAAAAGAATACGCCTGCGTATACAAGGCCAATATATCTTCTATTATATAATATGATAAGCAAAGCGCCTATCATTACTACTATCTGAGCAAGAACATAGCTCCTCAGAAGAAAACCGCGCTGATTGTAGATCTCGACCAGGCGCTTGTTGAACCGAAAAAGGTCTTCCAAAGTCCCGCTGTCAGGCAGGGCTGCTATTGGTGAACCGTTTTGCACTGCCAGCTTGTCCATGCCAAAAAAGCCAAGCACGGTCGGACCTATATCCATATTTGTCACTATACCCTTGCGCTTGGTCGATGCGGACGACAGCAATCCTTTGCAGAATCCCCTTCCGGCTATAATGACAGGGCTTAGCCGGTTGTTTTCTGAAAGGTCGCTGGCAGGATTCAAGGCAGACAGGACTATGATCATGTCAGTATCCAGGTTCAGCTTGTCCAGAAGCCTGCCCAGAAATGCATCGCCCTCCTCCAAGGCAAGCCTTTTATAAGCTTTGTTCATCTTGTCTGATGCCTCATATCTGAAATCCTCTGCCCTGGATGTGTCTCCAAGCTGTATCGCCAAGACGTCACATTTGTCCCAGAGGTCTTCTGTCCGTTCAATCAAAATCTCATAATTAGTCTTTATGCCGAAAGGCCTGAGTGGATCATGCTCCAGATAATCACTGTCAACATAGCCCAAAGGAACGATGCCCCTGTCGTCCATCAGAAAACCGGGAAGATAACGTTTGAGCTCACTGGGCGTATCACAGTTTCCAATGACTGCAGGTATAAGGCCCGCATCCCTCAAGGCAGTCCCCAGGGCTCCTATTTTGACTGTATATGGTTTTGACTCATTATTTCTGATTATCTGTGGGATGCCAAGGTTTACAACTGCTGTATCCTGACAGGTCCCTCCTGTTATACACCTGTACAGGTCGGATGCAAGAGTATCATGATACTTTTCTGTAGCATTCAACGATAATATGGATTTTTCTGAACCAATCGCCCTGGCACTGGCACCCATCGTAAGATATGCATCCCGCTGCGAACGACTGCCTCCTGTATTTGTTGTCATGAGTCCAATACCGCCAAAGGAAATCAGATGATCAAGGTTGGGCATTTCTGCTTCAATAATATCATCCAGGCTGACCCTGTCTATAAAAACTATAACCGCTTTGCCCCGCTCCTCTGCCAAGGCTGATTCTGGTGCCGTCAACAGGAATGATGCTGAAAGGATAATACAAAAGCAAACAGCAGTATATGCACCCTTGCTCACGACGTGCACTCCTAACATAAATTTGCTAATATTACATTATTCCCATCATCTGCCGAGCCAATACAATTAAAAAAGGCATCGTGCATAACCGATGCCTTTCAATGAATAACACAACCTTATGCTATAAGCTCCTTGGCAAGATCAGAAGCGGAAGCTGCATCAGGAGCGTAACCGTCTGCGCCTATCTCCTCTGCAAAGCTCTGGGTCACAGGCGCTCCTCCGACCATTATCTTGACTGAATCCCTCAAGCCTGCAGCTTTGAAGGCTTCTATAGTATCCTTCATGCCTGGCATGGTAGTCGTGAGCAATGCAGACATGGCGACTATATCGGCATTGGTATTCTTGACAGCTTCGATGAATTTTTCAGGTGCAACATCAATGCCCAAATCTATAACTTCAAATCCTGCACCCTCAAGCATCATGGCTACCAGATTCTTGCCGATATCATGCAGGTCTCCTCTTACTGTACCGATAACGATCCTACCTATCGGCTTTACATCCTTTTCAGCAAGCAGAGGCTTCAATATGTTAAGACCGGCATGCATAGCCCTGGCAGCAATAAGTACTTCCGGCACGTAGACCTCGTTGTTTTTGAAAAGCACGCCTATTTCTCCCATGCCGACGATCAGCGCTTTGTTGACAATGTCAACTGCTTCGATACCATCGTCCAGCGCTGCCTGTACAAGCTCTTTGACCTTTTTTGCGTTACCGGCTTTCAATGCATCTGCAATTTCTCTTAAATCAACCATTTTATCTTATCCCCCTGTCTACATGTTGCTTATATTTTATCAAATATTTGCCCGTATGTCCTTATCATACTTGTGAATATAGGTAAAATCTTGCGATTTCTTATCTGTAGTTATTCTTTCTGTACTGGGCCGGGGAGATCCCAGTGTACTTCTTAAATACCTTGCTGAAATAGCCCGCATCCTCATAGCCGACCTCTGAAGCCACCTCTATTATGGTCATGTCCTTCTCCATCAACAGCTTTTTAGCTTCTTCGATCCGAAGCTTTGTCAGATATTCAAGAAAAGTAAAGCCCAACTCCTCCTTGAACATATGGCTTAGATAAAAGGGGCTGATATATACATGCTGGGCTACGCTTTCCAGGGTCAGATTCCTGTTGTAGTTCTCATTTATATACCTCATGGCATCGCTAAGCAGCCTCGCGTTCTTGATATTCCTTGACTCATACACCGTATCCAGGAAGGTATTCAACACATTAACTGTCCATGAGCATATCTCTTCAAACTGGCTTATGCCCGACAGGCTGCTGACAAAGCTATAATTAAGCCCCAGCAGCTTATCCAGTTGGGCTCCTCCTTCGACAGCAGCCCGGGAGATGACTATAACAAGCTCCAGTACCCGGGCTTTTATGAGCTCCATATTGCCTCCGGACCTTAAAAAAACGATGCCGAGCAGCTCATTGAGGATTTCTTTTGCGCCGGTCCTGTCACCCATCCTGACCCTGCTTAGGAGTTCATTTTCCCTGTCGATGGGATATTCGGATTCCTTTGCTCTTTCTTCAAGATATTTTATTCTTTCTTCAGCCTTCTTTTTCTCGAAAATGATCTCTGCCAGCTTTGATTGCTGCTCATTTAGCTCTTTGCGCTGCTGCAGCGTTATGATCCCCGTGTGGCATATATGGTTGGTCGTGATAAAAAGCAGCTCAGCTGCAGCCTGTACCGCTCTTCCCGATAAAATGCTCAACTGCTTTCCGGCCTTCAGCAAAGCCTGGTGGTCTATATTAAGGTCCTGGGTCAGCCTTATAAACTCCTCAGCAGCTGTATCGTCACATTCCCATAAAAGCACGGGGCCGCAGGATATGCTGCCCAGATAGATGTCTTTAAACACAATTGGTGCAGCGAATTCTATAAGACCTGCATGGCATCTGCTGATATACGGCTCTCCTATCTGGGCTGCCAGTCTGCCTGCCTTGTTCATAGATTCCATGCAGCGTCTTCTTCCTTCAGGATCCGACTGTACTATTTTGCAATATTCGCACCCGTATGTACTTGGTATCAATGCAGACTCGCCATTTGCATCTATAAATACAGCTCCATATCCGGTGGCTGTTATAAATGAATTCAGTATCTGCATAAACTCCTTGATGTCTATTATATCTTCCAGCCTGTATTCATCCGATATGCGCATAAGTTGGCCCCCGTTCATGAAATCCTATCCTTATATCACTTTCATAGATCCAGCTTGTAAAACGCAGCCTTTCTCAAAACACCGACTCTTTGATCATAACAGAACATGATGGCCGTATCTGCTCTGCCACAGCCCAGCACATCATCCCTTTCGACCGGATAACGGAAAACTTCTATATGGATTTTCCGCATATGCTGCTTTGGAAATTGACCTTCGTATCCCTTTATATACTTTTTCAGATTGTCGTCATCACTTAAGAATTGCCTTATCCTTTCCTTGGTTCTCTGGTCCGCCTTGGGCTCAAGGCCTGCAGGATACCGGCCTGGCTTCGCATGGCGGCAGTAGTCAAAAAGGATGCAATCCAACAGTATATTAGCTGATGCCATCTGGCTGGACTCAATAAACTCCCGCATAATCACATACAGATCATGATTTGAATGAGAGCGGCTGAAATAGCCCCTGTCCAACCAGAACCGGCTTAGGTCCCCAAAGAGCCTGAATGCATCATCATTATAAATCTTAAAAAGCTGAGCCATCACCTTGTCGAACCGGTGACTGTTGTAATATACCTCTATCATCTCTTCTATAAGCTTCAGCCGGGCCAGATCATCATAGCTTATGCTCCTGCTGCTTAAGACCTCATAGGGAGGATAATCGGTGTATTTGTACTCATACTGCCTGGCATTGCTTCTTAGCCCTGAGCCCTTTAAAAGCTTCAAAAATCCCAGCTGAAGCCTGTGAGGCCTTAGTCTCATTACGGCGTTGACAGACCTGGCCATAGAAGATAGGTCATCTTCCGGAAGGCCGGCGATCAGATCAAGGTGTACATGGATGTTGTCATTTTTTATTATCTCTGAGATATTCTTTTCAAGCTTACCCAGAGCTGTCATTCTTTGGACTGCTTTGAGAGTATGCGGGTTTGTCGACTGGATCCCTGCCTCAAATTGAAAAAGCCCTGCAGGAGCGTTTTTAAGTATGGATATTGTCTCATCATCGATTATGTCCCCAGCTATCTCAAAATGAAAGTTGGTGTTCCCGCCCAGGCTGATCAGATAGCTGAATATTTCCTTAGCCCTGCCAGGATCGCAGTTGAATGTCCTGTCGATTAGCTTCACCTGCGGGACACCGGCATCAATAAAAAATTTCAGGTCTCTTTTTATCCTGTCCAGGGAAAGGAACCTTACCCTTTTCGAATTGGATGACAAACAGAACTGGCATCTGTAAGGACAACCACGGCTCGTCTCATAATAGATGATCTTGTCCTTTAAATCACCGAGGCCTTCATAATATGGAAATGGTATGGAGTCGAGCGGCAGATCATGAGGATGACCGTTAAAATGTATGCCCTCCCCGCTCCTCCAGGTCAGCCCTGCTACATTTCTCAGGTCTCCGCTTGATTTCATGCAGCGGAGCAGGTCATATAAGATTTGCTCACCTTCACCAACAGCTATGTAGTCTATACAGGGATGCTTCGTCATGGTTTCAACGCTGTCATAGGACACCTCCGGGCCGCCGAGTATGATCTTGGCTTCAGGCAGTATTTTCTTTATGGTTGCCGCTATGTCAAGCGTCTCCCTGATGTTCCATATGTAACACGAAAAGCCGATAAGGTCGGGCCGCTTTCTGGCTATATCTGATATGACCTTTTCATACCGGTCGTTTATAGTATATTCAGCCAGCTCTATGCCAGGAAAATCCTCTATGCAGTATGCCCTGATCAGCCTTATGGCAAGATTGCTGTGTATGAACTTGGAGTTTAATGTAGTCAGCAGTGTTTTCATAGCTTTATTATATATCAAAAGCCAGGGATCATCATCATAAACTTATTTCCCTGCTCAGCGTCAAATGTTAAGCAGTTGTTACAAAAATGTTACCAATATATACAGGTAGGATTTTATGTAAACCTAAACTATAATAAATATAAACTCTATGTACTTTTCCATAACACCAAAGAAAGGAGGATTAGATGAAAAAGACGATCAAAATTTGGGCAGCAGTATTGATCCTCTCCCTTTTCATCTCTGCGACCGCCCAGGCAGCTCCTCTGCTCGGGTCACGTGCGCTCAAATATGGGATGAGCGGTGACGATGTAAAAGAGCTGCAGGCACTTCTCAAACGGTTGGGGTATTTCTCAGCCAGCACCACAGGATATTTCGGCGACATCACAAAGCAGTCAGTTTTGAACTTCCAGGCAGCGTACGGCTTGACACGAGACGGCAGCGCAGGTACTGAAACGATTTACAAGCTTAAGTATGAAAACGGCATTGCCGCTGACTATTATGCATATTTCCGCACCTTGAAAAAAGGCATGAGCGGCGGAGATGTTCAAAGCCTACAGGAAGTGTTGAAACGACTCGGCTATTTCCCGCAAAGCACCAACACCACTCAATATTTCGGAAGTCAGACTCATGCTGCTGTTGTCGCTTTCCAGACAAGCGCCGGTTTGGTGGTTGACGGCTCTGTAGGCCCAGCCACATCCAATGCCTTGAATAATGCCCTTGCTAAGCTGAAAAGCCCTGGCAGCCAAGATATCACAAGCAGGAGCAAGCCCAGCGTCACCTATACATCATACACTGTGAAATCGGGAGATACGATCTGGTCCATATCCAACAGCTTCAGCATCCCTCAGTCAGAACTTATGAATGTAAATGGGTTTACAGCAAGCACAGTCTTGTATATCGGACAGACCATAAAGATCCCTGTTCACAATGTACCTGTCAAGCAAACACCCGGTCCCCAATACGGCGAGTATCTTGACTGGTGGACAGAAGCCCAGTATGTGCTTCAGTTCAATGTACCCTTTACGGTCACTGACTTCTACACAGGGACAAGCTTTAAGGCTGTAAGGACCTTCGGTGCCAACCATGCCGATTGCGAACCACTGACCGCTGCTGATACGGCTGCCATTAGAAACTTATGGAACACTTATCATACAAGCTATTGGACATCCAGACCTGTTATAATCACAATAAACGGCAGGCGCCTGGCTGCATCGATGAGTGCCATGTTCCACGCAGGGCTGGACGCTTATCCGAACGGAGCCTACGTGAACAATCGAAGCGGCGACTATGGAAGCGGCCAGAACTTCGATGCGATAAAGGGAAACAATGCAGACGGGCACTTTGATATCCACTTTGCAAACAGCACCACTCATAATACAGGTGCGGTAAACAGTACTCACCAGGCTAATGTAAAAATCGCAGCCGGAATAAAATAAAGGGCTAAACAGCCCTCTTTTTTTATATGGATCATTCAACTCAAGTGTATAGCTGCATATAACGAAAGGCCGTCTGCAAGACGGCCCTTTTGATAATCTATGGAGCTGATATCGGGACTCGAACCCGAGACCTCTTCCTTACCAAGGAAGTGCTCTACCTCCTGAGCTATATCAGCATCAGCGATGCGACAGTGATTATTATAACTGCTTTATAATATAAAATCAAGCAGAAAAATAAAGAAATTTTACATGTCGCAGAGCAAGAGGGCTCTGACTGGGGAAGCCTCTACCCCGACGATATTCAGCGGTGCTGCTATCAATGTATATGATCCCTCAGGTACATTTTTGAGCCTGAGCCCTTCAAGGATATATATGCCATTGCCAAGCAGGAGTTTGTGGGTCGGATGCCCCGGCTGGCTGTGTTCTATACCCAGGGCGTCTATGCCAACACCCTTGATTCCCTTGTCGACCAGATACCTGGCGCCGCTTTCGGTCAGATAGATATAATCCGGACTGAACCCATCTATGTATGAATTCTTTGTCTTCAAGAGTATATAGTCCCCGGATTCTATATTCTTTCTTCCAAAGTCCGCGTCACTTATACCCTCATCTACCCAGGTCATATCAAGCACCTTGCACTTATGCACCATATCATTTGTCTTAAAAAATGCGGAGTCCATCCCATCTTGTATCATATGGAGCGGTGCATCAAGATGAGTCCCGGTATGGAGTTCAAGCTCTATTTTTGACTCTCTGACATTGGACCCGGTGCTGAAGTCCTTGATGTGTCGGATCACCGGCTTTTTTTCTGGTATATTTCTATATACCGGCATACCTTCATGGATCTGCATAGAAATATCTATAATGCGCATAGGCTGACCTCCTAATAGTTTACCCAGCTACGTCCGTCTCTTTTGATGAGATCGTCTGATTCACGGGGCCCCCAGGTGCCTGCTGCATAATTTGGAAAGCTTGGATTTTGGCTCGACCATGCTTCAGAAATATTGTCTACGAACTTCCATGCATACTCGACCTCATCCCACCTTGTAAAGAGCGTGGAATCACCATGCATCACATCCAGGAGCAGTCGTTCATAGGCATCTGGCGATACAGCGCCGATTTCACAATTCTGGCAGAAATCCATTTCGACTGGGATTATCTCGTCCTTGGAGCCCGGTTTCTTGCCATTGAATTTTATCTTCACACCTTCCCTGGGCTGTATCTCAATGACAAGCCTGTTCGGATCAAGATCCCCATAGTCCTTGTAGTATAGTATAGCAGGCAATCGCAAAAACTGCACTACTATTTTCGTACACTTATCTGCCAGCCTCTTCCCTGTTCGCAGGTAGAACGGGACTCCGGCCCATCGGAAGTTGTCTATTCCTACCTTAAGGGCTATAAACGTTTCCGTGTCGGAATCAGGCCGGATCCGGTTCTCGCTCCTGTATCCTGGTACTTTCATGTTGTTTACAATGCCTTCACCGTACTGGCCGCGCACCACATTTGCAAGGACGCTCTCTTTGTCCAGCGGGGAGAGGGCTTTTAATACCTTTACCTTCTCATCTCTTATAGAATGGGTGTTGAGACTGACCGGAGGCTCCATGGCTGTCAGCATCAGAAGCTGGAGCATATGGTTTTGGAGCATGTCCCTCAAGGCCCCGGCTTTATCATAATATCCGCCCCGGTTTTCCACTCCGGCCGTTTCACTGGATGTGATCTGAATATGGTCTATATATTTATTGTTCCACAATGGCTCGAACATAGTGTTGGCAAAACGTATGACCATGATATTCTGCAGCATTTCTTTTCCCAGATAATGATCGATCCTGTAGATCTGATCCTCTGAAAATGCAGATATCAAAACGTCATTCAGCTTTTTCGCGGAGACAAGGTCTCTGCCGAAGGGTTTTTCAATGACTGCCCGTTTGAAACCTGTCCCTTGATCTGTCATGCCGTTTGCTTCTAAATGAGTCACTATGGTTTCAAAAAACTCAGGTGCTACAGCCAGGTAGAATATCCTGTTGCCCATGGTTTGATGTCTGCCGTCGAGCACTTCCAAAAACTCATTGAGCTGTCTGTAGCCTTCACCGTTGGTAAAGTCGATCTGAAAGTAATATAAAGAGGATACTACATGGAGAATATCATCCGGTTTACCTTTATTCTCCCTGGAATAACGCTTTATGCTTTCAAAAGCAATATTGCGAAAACCATCATTGGTAATGTCCCTTCTTCCGACAGCTACAAGGGCAAAATTGTCCGGTAGCTGTCCGGACACATACAGGTTGTAGATAGCAGGATATATTTTTCTATGCGCCAGGTCCCCTGTGCCTCCGAATATCACTAATACGCAACCGATGGTGATCTCCTCCTCCAAGAGCATGCAGACAGTATGTGTAAAATTACTTATACCCATGCCCGACTCCTGCAAAACATACCCTTGTTTTTGCTCTACATCTATAATTATATTATAGGATAAGGAGTTGCTATAGATGAAAGATGCGGAATAAAAATGGTCATAAAAACACCAAAGGAACAGGCTCGCCTGTTCCTTTGCTTTCAGTGGAAAGTACCTATTATGGATACCTCTATGGCTTCCCCTATTGTGTCCTCATTAGGCAGTTCATACTTTGCATTATCGCTGCTCAGGGGGACAAACAAGGGCGTTCTCACGCCTGTGTATATTATGCCCTTCACGGGCTCGTAATAGTGGTCATACAATAGCAAGCTTTCAACCAGTGAATCGCCCTTGTAAATGTCCTTATATACTTTTACCTTGAACCCGTCCCTTGATCTGACCTTAACGTACTCATAGCCTTTATATTTTACATATTGGCCCTCTGTATCTTCTATATACTCCGGCTTTGGAGCTTTTATAGTCTCATACACCTCAGTCCTCAGCTTGATCGTTTTGCCGTCTTCCAGGGGCTCCCCATATATTTCGAAATAGATCTGGTTATCATCACAGTACGTATGTATGTAAACCGGATACTTCTTGTTATTCTTAAATTTCAGGTCAATATACGGGGATGGCATGTTTACGGCTGCATCCAACCCCTTGTCTACATATGATGTTGGGAACGGATGCCTTGCCGACTCTATTACCTCAAGTCCTGCCAACAAAACGGCATTGTACAGAGTAGTGGCCGTCTGGCATACTCCACCGCCCGGTGCTTCTGCAAAACTCATGTCTGCCAAAATTACCGGTGCATCCTTGTATCCCCGCTCATAGCTTCTTTCCCCTACTGTTTCGTTAAAGGACACGACCTGCCCCGGGTTGATCACCATACCGCTAAAGGCTGCCGCTGCCAGCTTTACGTTATGGATACTGTTTTCCGAGCTGTCTCCCAGGTCGGTGCTGAAGGCGGCCAGCAGTTCGTTTTTACCGACAAGATCAGCTGCAGTTATTTCAGGCTGCAATATTTCAGGTTCATAGTCAATGACTATTGATGTATTCTGTTTCAAGAGCTCACTGTCTATAATACTGATCACTTCATCTATATTGAAATTCACACCTTTCTCCTCATATACGACCGTGAATTTGTCATCTTCGTCAGGCGTGAACCTGTAATAGGCGTTTACCGGATCCCTGTCGATGGCGTTTTTGATTTTGTTAAGTTCATTGATCAGTTTGCTCCTGTCGTATACGAATGGTGCTGCTATGTTCAGCTTATCGTCGTTTGCTTGCTCTGCTGAAACAAACCTGGCAAACAGGTTGTTCCTGCCGCTGACCTCCAAGGCTTTTGCAACAGCGCTCTCTATATCTATGCGACCATCTATGTCATATGGATATAACACCCAGGAGCTCTCATTACATTTGATAGTCAATGAAAACCGGTTAAGCTTTTTCAGGCTTTCATACTCCAGCTTTTGTCTGGCTTTGGCAGCATCCATGCCGCTTACGTCTATATTGTCTATGAAAATCCCCTGATCGATCCTATTGTTGTTGAGTATATGAAGTATAAAGGTATATCCCAGCATTCCTGCCAAAAAAATCAGCGCCAGGATCGCTGCTGCCATCCTCACCTTAACGCTCATAGTGCGGCTTTGCTTTACTTTTGTATCCATACTACCACTCCCATGCGGAATTTACATTCTATGCTGAATTATTCCCGCATTGTGGTATTTTTATCCAAGCCAGGCACGCAATAAAAAACGGATATTACTAACCGTAATATCCGATGATATATATCTTATGAAGGTACTATATTGAACTTTATACCCGGCAGCATGCGTTCCATGTTTTGTATTATATTGGTGCCGCTCCCTGCATCCGGGGATTCGCCCATCACTATCTCTGTTATATTGTTCCTTTTGGCAAAATCGAGCAAAGTATTCAGCACATTTTCAGACCTTAATACGGTAAGCTCAGCCCCTGCCTGTTTAGCTACCTGGAACAGGTAATCCAGCGCTTCTCCTTCATCGCTGCTGCCAAGAAAGTTGTCTCCTACCCTTGCCACATGGACTACTGACAGATCGCCATTGGAACCGTTCACCAGCCTCTTACCGACTCTGATCAACCGTTCGCAGGTCTTTTGGCGCGTAATGCAGACCATAACCCTGGGCACATTGTTCAAAGGTATCTCCCCTTTACAAGCAGTACCTGATATACTGGTTATATTTTAATTATAGCACGGGGGACTCATTTAAACCATTGCATATGCTAAATGTTCACTAATTGTTCATATATGACTGACAAGCCGGGTAAGCCTACAGGGCTGATCCAAACAAGCAGAATACAGCACAAGAAAAGATATTGCCAATCGACAATATCTTTGATAAAAACACTATGCTGAATAAACCACTTTTCAATCGTTGAAGTTGCCTGCAGCTTTATCAAGATATTCCTCGTATGTCAAACCGCTGTGATAGACCCTGGCTGCCAGCTCCTCACCCAGGAACCGGATGTGCCAGGGTTCATATGCATAGCCTGTTATTTGCTCCTTCCCCTTGGGATATCGAAGTATGAACCCGTATCTATGGGCATTGGCAGCCACCCACTTACCTTCCGGCGTATCACCGAAGGCTTCTGTGAGCTTGAACTTTACACCTGCTGACGTTATATCCATGGCCAGACCTGTCTGGTGTTCGCTTTGACCTGGCTTTGCACTATACATGTTGGCGGCTTCAATGCTGCCGTACTTTGCTATATTCTTGTTGAAGATCTGCTTCTGATTATCATACCTTCTGTAGCCGGACAATGCATATAAGCTGAATCCCGCTTTTCTGGCATCATCGAACATCCTCTCCAATGCATCTGCCGCTTCCTTTCTCATAAGGTTGTTCTTTGCACCAGAAACGAAGGGCACATCCGGCTTGACCAGGTTGAGAGGTACAAAATCCGAAGGCAGCTCATTGGTCTTGTTTACAAGTATGGCTATATCATTCAGGTCATTTGGCTTTTCCTCATTGGGAATCTGTGTTCTATCTGGTTTGGTTGATACAGGTTTTTTGGATCCTACAGGTTTTTGAGTTTCCATAGGCTTTTGAGTCATCTCAGGTTCTGTCCCGGTACCGGGTTCATATGACGGGCCTGATAATATGATGACTATATTGTCTCCTTCCGGCGATTGAGCTTTTGGACCTTTATCGTATATATCTTCCTGTATCGCATTATATGCTTCTATGCACAATACGACTATCACAATGCAAAGGACGATAGTAAGCAGCCTAAGTTTTATTTTCAAAGGCATTAGCAACTACCTCTTTTGGTGTATTCATCTAATCGTGGATATAATATCCATATTATCCCTTTATATTATTATAACAATACTTTCTTAAAAGTCGATACTACTGTGAGAATTTTTACAAGCTGTTTGTATTTTGATATATATGCTGGTATTATAGTGCATAATACTGAAAGATCGAACGGTTTTAGAAATACTACTGGTAGCATAACTGACAAAGGAGATCAAACCCATTCATGAGCAAGATCAGGCTTGACAAGCTGCTCTCAAATACCGGCTTTGGCAGCAGAAAAGAGGTCAAAAGCATAATAAGGGCCGGAAGGCTGAGGATAGGCGACGAGATCATATATGACCCGGGATATATAGTTGATATCGATTCATCAGATGTTTATGTCGATAATGAACGCATAAGTTACCGCAAATACTACTACCTGATGATGAACAAGCCAGCAGGAGTGATATCTGCCACCTTCGATCCCGATAGCAGAACCGTGCTTGACCTGGTACCCTCCACATACAGACATGTAAGTCTCTTCCCAGTGGGTCGGCTTGACAAGGACACGGAAGGCCTGCTCCTGTTGACTAATGACGGTCAGCTCGCCCACCGACTGCTCTCTCCGAAAAGGCATGTGCCCAAGACCTACTATGCCAGGATCGAAGGTATTGTAGACCATGAGGACATTGATACTTTCAGGGCAGGTATTGAGCTTGAGCCTGGCTTTACTACCCTGCAGGCCCGCCTTGAGATACTTGGCTTAAGCGAGGATACCGGCATATCTGAAGTATCAGTGACTATTTATGAAGGCAAATATCATCAGGTAAAAAGGATGTTCAAGGCCGTCGGTAAAAGGGTGCTGTACCTGAAAAGGATCTCCATGGGCGGACTTCAACTGGATGAAAGCCTGCCGGCCGGGGCTGTCAGAGAACTTAGTCAGGCTGAACTGGATATCCTGATGAATGATTGAAAGGGAGGAGCCTATGGACCATTATTTCAGCGAAAATCCTAAAACAGCTCACAATATAAAAATTATCGAGTTCTTTGTACGCGACAAGGTATTGAAGCTGACAACCGATTCAGGCGTTTTTTCCAAGGACAGGCCGGATTTCGGCACCAGGTGCCTCATAGACTCCCTTCCGGAGCTGTCCGGGAAAGTGCTTGATCTCGGATGCGGCTATGGCATAATCGGACTGAGCATTGCCCTGCTCAATAAGGAAGCCCATGTTACAATGGCTGATATAAACAGACGCGCAGTTGAGCTTGCACAATACAACGCAAAGCAGAACGGCATCAGAAACGTCGACGTGCTGTTAAGCGACGGCTTCAGCGATATAGAAGGGATATTCAGCGCTATAGTCAGCAATCCTCCCATCCGGGCAGGAAAAAAGGTGATCTACCCCATGTTTGAACAGAGCCTTGATCACCTTGAAGCAGGCGGAGCTTTGTATATCGTAATACAAAAAAAGCAGGGCGCAAACTCAGCCTTAGAGAAGCTCAGATCCGTATTCGGCAACTGCGAGACAATCAACAAATGCAGTGGTTACTGGATCCTTAGAAGCGTAAAGGAATAAGCCTTTCCCAAGGAATCATACGACCTTTGGAAGGCTGGAGCAGAAGTTAAGAAAATCCTTGTAATCGCCCTGGTGGTCACAGACGATTTCGTCACTCCTGTTGATCAGGTAGTTTGTGACCAGGAAGGTTTCTATGCCCAGACTGGAGGCTATCATATCCTCCTGCACGTCATTGCCCACCATAAAGCATTGCTCAGGTTTCTTGCCTATTGCAGCCAATACTTCTCTATAAAACTCGATATTGGGCTTGCAATAGCAATTTTGCTCATAATGTGAAATATAGTCAAAGTCAGCAGCATCGAGCCCTGCCCAGGCTATCCTGTGAAGGATGGCCTTTTTGGGGAATAGCGGGTTGGTCGCTATGCACAGGGAATATCCCTTCATTTTCAGGATGCTGACTGCTTCCCTAATTGCAGGCTCTGATCTTACTGACTTCCTGACTTTCAAAAAACCTGTATCATAGAAGGTGTTGAATCTTTCCTTGTAAAGCTCAAGGTCCTTGTCCACCAATCTTCCGAAGCATTCCATAAAGACGGCTTCATTTGTCTTGTGCTCCTCCAGATTTTCCACCATGGCTTTCGTGCCTGCCCAGACGTACTTGACCAGCTTCTCCGGCTCTATTAGGTCAGCAAAATATGGACCCATTTCTCCAAAGTATATTTTGATGAATTCATTCGCATCCAGGGGGAGCAATGTCCCATCCAGGTCAAAAAGTACAGTGTCACGCAATCGTGATAACCTCCAGTCAATCAAGCTTATATATGAGTATCTCTTCATCCAGAAAAGACCGGGCCAGGGCTGCAAAGTGAGGGCGTTGTTCTAGCCCTGTGTAACCCAGGCCATTTTGTGCATTCCTGCAGAAGATGGCCGACTGCCCTTCGAAGCCCAGGTCAAAAAGCAGGCCGGTCATCATAGGGTTTAGGGCATACTGCAGGCATTTGCTTCTATCCACTGCCTTCCAACTGCTGTTCAGCCAGTCAAGCTGCTGTTCTTTTGTCCACGGTGCAGGGTTGGCCGATGGCTGGATCAGTATTTCTGCGCCTTTTTCCTCCAGCCTGTTGACAACGTCCTCCTTGAAAGCATCAAGGCATACCGCTATGCCTATCCTTCCCAGCGGGGTATAGAATACATCAAGCTCATCCAGGGAGCCCCCTGTTATATCGAACCCGGTCTTATCCTCAAAGCCGGGAACCAGATACACCTTCTTCTGTGACCCGATGAGCCTGCCGTCAGGCCCGAACAAAAAGCAGATGTTGTACACATTCCCGTCTCGAATGCTGTAATCGATTCTGCTTATATCGGCGTTAAGGCCAAACTGTGGCAGCAGTACGGAGCCGGCTGCAATGTATACCCCATACTCCGCTGCCAGACTAGAGAATACATCAAAGTATACCTTGCCCATGCTTTTGGCTTTTGCCAGAGCCAGCGCTCTCATCCAGCCAACTCTGTAGCTTAGTTTGCAACTGAGCACTTTCAGAGTGTTGCAGATAATAAGCCTGCCAATCGCTCCTTTAAGTGTCTTGGACCTAAACAGGCTTTCCGGTCCATCCAGAAAGACCAGCGGGGTGCCTATATCCTCCGGAAATGCCACCAAAGTGTCATCCCTTTGCTCCGGCAGCTTTTCAACCAACTTATCCAATACTGACTTCAGCCTGCCATGAAAGGATTCCCTGCTTTTGTACATTTCCGGTGTCCATCTTAATTGAACAGCACAAATATAGCCCTTCGCCATCCCAATCACCCCTTAGGCTCTGTTAAAGGCTGCATACACCAGGTCAAAGCTTTTCGATCTCTTTCATGAGCTCGTCTACCAGCTCGCTTTCCTTTACCTTGCGTATGATCTCGCCTTTTTTGAATATAAGGCCTTCGCCATGGCCGCCAGCTATGCCGATGTCTGCCCTTCGGGCCTCTCCTGGCCCGTTTACGGCGCAGCCCATCACTGCCACCTTGATATGTTTTCTGACACCGGACAGCCTTTCCTCTACTTCACCCGCAATTTTTACAAGGTCCAACTGTGTTCGTCCGCAGGTCGGACAGGAGATAAACTCTATGCCCTCCCTGATGAAACCGAGCGCTTTTAGGATCTCTCTGCCAACGACAACCTCCTCTACAGGGTCGTCGGTGAGTGATACCCTAATGGTGTCGCCTATGCCTTCAGCCAGGAGGGCTCCTATGCCTACGCTGGATTTGATCATACCCCTTTTGACCGTCCCTGCCTCAGTTACACCTATGTGCAGGGGATAATCGACCTTCCGGGATATCAGCCGGTAGCATTCGATCATCTCGACGACATCAGAGGATTTTACAGAGATGACTATATCGTGGAAATCCAGCTCCTCCAGGATCTCTACATGCCTCAGCGCGCTTTCTACCAGGGCTTCGGGGCATACCCCGCTGTATTTCTGCAGCAGGTCTCGCTCAAGTGAACCGGAGTTCACTCCTATCCTGATAGGTATCCCCTTGTCCTTTGCTGCCTCTGTTACGGCTTTTACTTTTTCTTTGCTGCCTATGTTGCCAGGGTTGATCCTTAGCTTCGCGACCCCGTTTTTGATCGACTCCAGGGCCAGCCTGTGGTCAAAATGTATATCAGCTACAAGGGGCACATCAATTGCCCTGACGATTTTTGCCAGGGCTTCAGCGGCTTCAAAATCAGGAACTGCGCATCTTACGATCTCGCAGCCTGCTTCCTGCAGCCTGCGTATCTGCGATATTGTTGCATCGATATCCCGTGTATCCGTGTTGGTCATAGATTGCACCTTGATCGAGGAATCTCCGCCTATGAAGGTGCTGCCCACCCTGATTTTCCTGGTTGCTTTCCTGTGCATCATTCATCCTTCCTATCTACATCTATGGTTGATATCGATCCCTTTTGTTCTGCTTCCAATCCCTTTTCGAGCCTGGCCAGGACCTCCTGTATGACCCAATCGGGAGTCGAAGCGCCTGCTGTGACACCTACGGTCTCTATATCCTTGCTCTCTGTTACCCAGTCAGGGAGCTCCCCTGCGTTTTCTATGAATATCGTGGATGTGCAGTTGGTCCTGCAGATATCATATAGCTTTTTGCTGTTGGAGCTGTTTTTGCCCCCGATCACTATCATCAGGTCGACCTTTTTTGATACCTCATCTGCGCTGCCCTGACGTTCCTTGGTCGCGCTGCAGATCGTATTGAATGTCAGCACTTCGGTCCCGGATTTGGATGCCGCCTCAACGACCTTTTCAAAGTTGGAAAGCTTTTCTGTGGTCTGGGCTACGATGCATACCTTGTCAGGCAGGCTGCCTAGATCGGTCCCGTCTCTGGTTACGATCGCAGTGTTGCCGCACCAGCCATTGATCCCTATGACCTCGGGGTGGTTCTTGTCGCCTACGATGATAATCTGATAACCCTTAGCGTGGTACTTTTTTACCTTTAGCTGGATGCTGGCTACATACGGACAGGTGGCATCGATCACCTGCGCCCCGGTCCTTTTGATCCGCTTCAGGGTTTCCGGTGTGACCCCATGGGACCTGATGACCACCGCATCCTTTTCCCCCAGCCTGCACAGGTCATCTATGGATATCTGGCTGATACCTTGCGCTTTCAGGAAATTCACTACATCATCATTGTGGATCAGGGGGCCCAGCGTATAAACAGACCCACCGTCTTGCTTTTTTATATTCAACGATATATCAACTGCTCTCTTGACACCAAAGCAGAAGCCTGCATGATCTGCAACTATGATCTTTTTGATATACTGCACCTCATTTCTTTGCCGATTATCCTTTATAGTATAACAAAATCATATCCAGTTCAAGGACCGCAGCCATCCGGTCAGGTATGAAAAAAGCCGTACCATTTGTTTGATACGGCTTATGTAACCAGCATGAATATCCTGCAGTTAATGTTCCAGTACAGCTCTGATCCTTCTGACTCCTGCCGATGAGCTCTCTTCCTTCACTATCCTGAACCTGCCCAGTTCCCCTGTTCTTGTAGCATGAGGGCCTCCGCACAGCTCCTTGGAAAAATCCCCGATCGTGTAGACCTTGACCCGGCTGCCGTATTTTGATTCAAAAAGGCCTATAGCCCCGGAGTTCCTGGCATCCTCAAGGGACATCTCCTCGCATACCACTTCATAATCCTTATCTATCGCTTCGTTTACCAATCTTTCGACCTGCTCGATCTCTTCCGGAGTCATTTTTCTGGAAAAGGAGAAGTCAAACCTCAACCGTTCCGCTGTTATATTGCTGCCCTTTTGGGCCACCTCATCGCCCAGGACTTTCCTTAGGGCTGCATGTAGCAGGTGAGTAGCTGTATGGAGCCTGGCGGTCTCCTCGGTATGATCGGCCAGGCCTCCCTTGAACCGCTGCGATGCGCCCGCCTGGGATATCTCCTGATGACGCCTGAAGCTTTCCTTAAAGCCCTCGATATCGACCTTGAAGCCCTTTTCTTCAGCCAGCTCCTGGGTGAACTCTATCGGGAAGCCAAATGTGTCATACAGCCTGAAGGCATCATGTCCGGCTATCGTCTTCGTGTCAGCACCCAACCTGGAGATAAGCTTGTCAAACTCCTTGAGCCCCTGTTTGATTGTCCGCTGGAACTTTTCTTCCTCAAGGGAGAGCTCGTTCATAATAAATTGTCTGTTCTTCACGAGCTCAGGGTATACACTGCCGTACTGATCGATGACTGCCTCTGCAATCCTGGGCGTGCTGCCTTCGGGGATGCCTATCTGCAATCCATATCTCACAGCCCTTCGGATCAGCCTGCGCAGGACATAGCCCTGGTCTACGTTTGAGGGTGTGACACCCTTTTCATCACCCAGGATGAAAGTCGATGTACGTATGTGGTCGGCTACTATCCTATAAGCTCTTGTTGTTTCAGGGTCCTGTCCATACTCTTTTTCAGCAAGCTGGGCAATCCGGTCCATTATGCCCTTGTACAGGTCAGTGTCATATACAGACTCTACTCCCTGAAGGATAGCTATCGTCCTGTCAAGCCCCATGCCTGTATCAACATTTTTCTGGCTCAAGGGCTCATAGCGCCCGTCATGGGTCTTATTGTATTCCATAAAAACATCGTTCCAGATCTCGACATACTTGCCGCAATTGCATGCTGGACTGCAGTCAGGCCCGCATTTGGGCTTGCCCGTGTCGATGAACATTTCAGTGTCAGGTCCACAGGGGCCGGTTTGGCCTGCCGGGCCCCACCAGTTGTTTTCCTTGGGAAGGAAAAATATATGATCCTCTGGAACGCCCATCGAAACCCAAAGGTTGAACGACTCCATATCACGTGGAGCATCCTCATCTCCGGCAAAGACCGTGACATACAGCTTTTCCCTGGGGATGTTCAGCCATTTTTCAGAGGTAAGGAACTCCCAGCTCCACTGAATGGCTTCCTTTTTAAAATAATCGCCAAGGGACCAGTTTCCGAGCATTTCAAAAAAGGTGCAATGGGTAGCGTCGCCTACTTCATCGATATCTCCGGTCCGGATGCACTTTTGCACATTGGTGAGCCGCTTGCCTTCGGGGTGGCTGGCTCCCAAAAGGTACGGCACAAGAGGATGCATGCCTGCAGTAGTAAACAGAACCGTGGGATCATTTTCAGGTATCACGGATGCACTCGGGATCACAGCATGTCCCTTTTCACGGAAAAAGGACAGGTATTTTTCTCTCAGCTCATAGGATCTCAATCGAAAACACTCCTTCTTTCGCCCATTAATAAAAAATGCAGTATGAGAATTCACACCTGCATTATAATCATTTCGACCAGTTTTACACAAAAGTAATTATACTCAGATATTACAAGTATGTCAATAATGAGCCTTTTTATGGATAGCGTCAAGATACTATGGGTTTTAATAAAAATAGTATCCCTCTGTTTATGTACAGTTCAGGCATCCCTAATCGATTTAAGAAATTCGTGAGCCCAAGTCCTTTTACCAATGTTCAAAACTGTGATATTTCCGATAGTT